>NZ_CP195329.1:4052500-4055000 GCF_051853085.1 Stenotrophomonas sp. T8
GCACGACAGGGTGGTATTTCAAGGATGGCTCCACCACAGCTAGCGCCATGGTTTCATAGCCTCCCACCTATCCTACACAGACGAACTCAACGTTCAGTGTAAAGCTATAGTAAAGGTTCACGGGGTCTTTCCGTCTTGCCACGGGAACGCTGCATCTTCACAGCGATTTCAATTTCACTGAGTCTCGGGTGGAGACAGCGCCGCTGTCGTTACGCCATTCGTGCAGGTCGGAACTTACCCGACAAGGAATTTCGCTACCTTAGGACCGTTATAGTTACGGCCGCCGTTTACTGGGGCTTCGATCAAGAGCTTCGCCTTGCGGCTGACCCCATCAATTAACCTTCCAGCACCGGGCAGGCGTCACACCCTATACGTCCACTTTCGTGTTTGCAGAGTGCTGTGTTTTTGATAAACAGTCGCAGCGGCCTGGTTACTGCGACCCTCTTCAGCTATAGCTCGCACGAGCCACCAAAAAGGGTGCACCTTCTCCCGAAGTTACGGTGCCATGTTGCCTAGTTCCTTCACCCGAGTTCTCTCAAGCGCCTGAGAATTCTCATCCTACCCACCTGTGTCGGTTTACGGTACGGTCTGCGTAAGCTGAAGCTTAGGAGCTTTTCCTGGAAGCGTGGTATCAGTGACTTTGCCATAAAGGCTCGTCTCGGTGCTCGGTCTTAGAGGATCCCGGATTTGCCAAAGATCCAAACCTACCGCCTTTCCCCAGGACAACCAACGCCTGGTACACCTAACCTTCTCCGTCCCTCCATCGCACTTACGCGAGGTGCAGGAATATTAACCTGCTTCCCATCGACTACGACTTTCGTCCTCGCCTTAGGGGCCGACTCACCCTGCGCCGATTAACGTTGCGCAAGGAAACCTTGGGCTTTCGGCGTGCGGGTTTTTCACCCGCATTATCGTTACTCATGTCAGCATTCGCACTTCCGATACCTCCAGCAGACTTCTCAATCCACCTTCAACGGCTTACGGAACGCTCCTCTACCGCGCATACGAAGTATGCACCCCAAGCTTCGGTTCTGTGCTTAGCCCCGTTAAATCTTCCCCGCAGACCGACTCGACCAGTGAGCTATTACGCTTTCTTTAAAGGGTGGCTGCTTCTAAGCCAACCTCCTGGCTGTCTGTGCCTTTCCACATGGTTTTCCACTTAGCACAAAATTTGGGACCTTAGCTGTGGGTCTGGGTTGTTTCCCTTTTCACGACGGACGTTAGCACCCGCCGTGTGTCTCCCATACAGTCCGTCTCGGTATTCGGAGTTTGCAATGGTTTGGTAAGTCGCGATGACCCCCTAGCCATAACAGTGCTCTACCCCCGAGAGGATACATATGAGGCGCTACCTAAATAGCTTTCGAGGAGAACCAGCTATCTCCGGGTTCGATTAGCTTTTCACTCCTAATCACACCTCATCCCCTACCTTTGCAACGGGAGTGGGTTCGGGCCTCCAGTGCGTGTTACCGCACCTTCACCCTGGGCATGACTAGATCACCCGGTTTCGGGTCTACTGCCCGCGACTATGCGCCCTTATCAGACTCGGTTTCCCTTCGCCTCCCCTATACGGTTAAGCTTGCCACGAACAGTAAGTCGCTGACCCATTATACAAAAGGTACGCAGTCACTCCTTGCGGAGCTCCTACTGCTTGTACGCACACGGTTTCAGGTTCTATTTCACTCCCCTCTCCGGGGTTCTTTTCGCCTTTCCCTCACGGTACTGGTTCACTATCGGTCGGTCAGTAGTATTTAGCCTTGGAGGATGGTCCCCCCATGTTCAGACAGGGTTTCACGTGCCCCGCCCTACTCGTCTTCACTGAAATGGCCCTTTCAGATACAGGGCTATCACCTTCTATGGCCACTCTTTCCAGAGTGTTTTCCTAGAACCAAATCAGCTTAAGGGCTAGTCCGCGTTCGCTCGTCGCTACTTACGGAATCTCGGTTGATTTCTTTTCCTCTGGTTACTTAGATATTTCAGTTCACCAGGTTCGCTTCCAGCAGCTATGTATTCACTGCAGGATACCCGCAAGCGGGTGGGTTTCCCCATTCGGACATTACCGGATCAAAGCTTGTTGCCAGCTCCCCGATACTTTTCGCAGGCTGCCACGTCCTTCATCGCCTCTGACCGCCAAGGCATCCACCGTGTGCGCTTATTCGCTTGACCATATAACCGCAAGTTGCCTTGGGTTACATATGACCCGGGGGTACAAAGCCCGGATACGAATATAACGACTCAATCAATAAAGAGACTTGCGTCTCTCGCCTTAGCCTCACGACACGTCTGATAGAACATCTCAAACGCTCGCTACGTCACAAGTTTTAAAAGAACACGTACCAGCCACAGTGCTGATACGTATAAAGATCGAATGTATGCGTCATTCAGAGAATGGTGGGTCTGGGAGGACTCGAACCACCGACCTCACCCTTATCAGGGGTGCGCTCTAACCACCTGAGCTACAGACCCGGAGCTTGTTTCTTAATCTCCCTGGTGGAGCCTGTCG
>NZ_CP195329.1:4057500-4436323 GCF_051853085.1 Stenotrophomonas sp. T8
GTGGGCACTGGGACTGGGCATGGGTGTCACCTGCATCGGGCTGTCGCTGCGCTATCGCGTGCCGGTGGTGACCGCATGGTCGACACCGGGCGCGGCGATGCTGGTGGTCGGTGCCGGTGGCGCCTCGCTCGCCGAGGCCACCGGTGCATTCCTGCTCGCCGCAGTGCTTGGCATGCTGGCAGGCTTCTCCGGGGTGTTCGCACGATTGATGCAGCGGGTGCCGATGGCGCTGGCCGCCGGCATGCTGGCCGGCGTGCTGCTGCGCTTCGGTCTGGACGTGTTCGTGGCCATGAATTCCCAGCTGGTACTGGCACTGGCAATGTTCGCCACCTGGCTGGCGGGACGCCGCCTGTTCCCGCGCTATGCGGTGATCGCCACACTGCTGGTCGGCATCGCGGTCGCAGCCAGCCGTGGCCTGCTGCACGCACAGCAGGTGCAGCTGCAACTGGCGATGCCGCAATGGGTGACCCCATCCCTGTCCTGGACTGCGGTAGCCGGCATCGCCCTGCCCCTGTTCGTGGTCACCATGGCCTCGCAGAACATTCCCGGTGTGGCAGTGATGCGTGCCTCCGGCTATGACGCGCCGGTGTCGCCGCTGATCGGCTGGATCGGCGTGGTCAATACCTTGCTGGCGCCGTTCGGTGCCTACGCGCTGAACCTGGCGGCAATCACCGCCGCGATCTGCATGGGCCGTGATGCACATGAGGACCCGGCACGACGCTATACCGCCGCCATGGCGGCAGGTGCCTTCTACATCATCATCGGACTGTTCGGCGCCACCGTGGCCGCACTGTTCGCGGCCTTCCCCAGCGAGCTGGTGGCGTGCGTGGCCGGTATCGCGCTGTTCGGCACCATCGCCAACAGCCTGGCCAGTGCGCTGGCGGTAGAGCGGGACCGCGAGGCGGCACTGGTCACCTTCCTGGTCACCGCCTCGGGGGTCTCCCTGGCCGGGATCGGTTCGGCGTTCTGGGGCTTGGTGGCCGGTGCGCTGTCCCTGCTGGTGCTGCGGCCCCGTCAGGGCCGCTGACCTGCCCTACCCTGCCAGTGCGGCGCCGATGGTGCTCAACACCACCGAGATGACGATGGCGGCCAGTGTAGCGACCACGCTGGTGCCGCCGCGTGCGGTCAGCTCGCTGTGCAGCCGTGCGTCATCGCCGCCGCTGACGGCACGGGCCTGGGCGATCAGGCGCTGGCAGTGTGCCAGGTACCAGGTGTTGCCAAAGGTGCCGGTGGTGACGCTGAGCGCGATGGTGATGACCAGCGACACGCCTTCGGGCACATCCAGCATGGTCTCCACCACGCTGATCAGCAGCAGCAGGCCGACCCACATTGCCGCCAGGCGGTACATTTTGCGGTACATCATCCAGATCGGGCCGAGCAGGAAGGCCGGCCAGTGCCAGGTGCCACTGCCCGTGGCAATGCCCTGATCCAGCCGCCAGCGCTGGCGATAGATCGGGAAGTTGCCGCCGACCACGCTGGCGTACAAGGCCCTCTCGCCCTCCAGCCCCGCAGCCGCAGCCCTGTCCGGTACAGCGACCGGCGCACGATAGGGATCGGACGGATCGCCGACATTCGGCGCAATGCCCTCAACTGCAGGGGCTGCGTCGATATCCGGGGCCGGACCCACCTCGATGGGGGTGGAAGCCTGCTCCAGTTCGGCCAACGGCCGCCATGAGGGCATGCCTTCGCACCAGAGCAGGGTGCGCGCCGTAACCGTCCCTTCCCGCTGCAGCTGGCGAAGACCGGCCAGATCGACCGGCCCACTGCTCTGCCTGCCATTGGCGTACCACCATTGTGCTTCCTGCATGTTTTCCGTCCCTGCTACCTGCCTCGACAAACTGGAACCGCTGCCAGCGCCTACAGCGCGGTACTGCCCAGGGTCTGCACCAGTTGATGGCGCGCACCCGCCGCAAGCGTAATCTGCTCTGGCCCGGCGTTGGCCACTTCCAGGCACACGTAATCGTGCCAACCGTCGCCGACATCGGCCATCTTCGCCGCTGCCTCCATGCCGGGGTTCCAGGCCACCAGGGTCTGGCTGCCTTCGCTGCGGATCTCGATCCGCCGCTGCAGGACGGGATCGCGAAGCACGTAGTGGCCGCCGGCACCGGTATAGATGCGGTCGCTGCGCCCCGGATCGCGCGGGTCACGCAGTGACCAGGGCCCCTGCTGCTGGCGCAGCTGCGCGCCGTCCTCGTACTTGTCCAGGTACTGCAGGCCGTCGAGGCCATCGACCTCGACACGAGTGGCATCGCCGACCCGGAAGTAGCTGTGCAGGGCCTGGGTGAAGGTCACCGGCGAGGTTCCGGTGTTTTCGGTGACGAGCTGCTGGCGCAGCTGGCGGCCGACGCGCAGCTGCATCTGCAGGCGCAGGCCGGGATCGGCGCAGGGCGCAGGTGCCAACTGCAGCTCTACCTCGCCGTCATCGCTCTGGGTGGCCTGAAGAAGCTCCCAGCGCGCGGTACGTACCAGGCCATGCGCCGGTGCATCGGCGCTCTTGCCCTGGCGACCGAACCACGGCCAGCACACCGGGACGCCACCGCGGATGGGCGTGGGCAGCTCGGCGCGCGTGGGCGAAAGCCAGAACAGATCGGGCTGCCCATCGGGAATGAACGACAGCAGCTGGCCACCAAACACACTCACGACCGCTGTGGCATTGGCGGTTCGCACCTGCCAGGCCTCCAGGCCGTGATACAGGCCGGTGCTGATGTCCGGATTCGACTGCATGCGATGACGCTCCTTGAAGACCGCGGCGATGATGTCGCGGTCAACGTGCCGCCGGCAAGGCATTCTGCGCAGCGGGTGCGATGGCGGCCGCCTCTTCCTGCAGCGTGCGCAGGATGCGCTGGCCTGCGCGGCCGTCCACCTCGCTCCAGCCCAGGCGCTGCTGCTCGGCCTGGATCGCGCGACGCGTGGCGGTACCGATCATGCCGTCGGCGGCACCGATGTCGTGGCCGCGGGCCAGCAGCAGGGTCTGCAGCTGGCGACGCTCATCGCGGCCCAGGCCTGGATCGTCGGTCGGCCAGGCGGTAGCCAGCCCGTTGCCGCCGCGCAGCTGGTCGGCAAGCGTCGCGATCGCCAGCGCATAGCTTTCGGCAGCGTTGTAGCTGTAGATCGCGTCGTAGTTGCGGAACACCAGCAACGCCGGGCCCTTGTTGCCGGCCGGCAGCAGCAGGGCGGCGCGCGCATCCGCCGGCAGGTCGGCCGGAGCCAACGCGCTGCCATCCAGCGCGGTCACGCCCTGCGCGCGCCAATCGGCCAGGGCACGACGCTGGGTGCGGCCGGCCTGGCTGGCGTTGAAGCCGGCGGGCACATGCACCTCCATGCCCCATGGTTCGCCACTGCGCCAACCGGCACGCTTGAGGTAGTTGGCGGTGGAGGCCAGTGCATCGGGAATGCTGCCGACCAGATCGCGGCGGCCATCGCCATCACCGTCCACGGCGATGCGTGCATAGGTGCTGGGCATGAACTGGGTGTGCCCGAAGGCACCGGCCCAGGAGCCGGTGAGCCCCTGTGCCTGCAGGTCGCCGCGGTCGATCAGCTTGAGCAGCGCCAGCAGCTCACCGCGGAAGAAAGGTTGGCGGCGGCCGGCGCACGACAGCGTGGCCAATGACTGCAGCAGCGGGCGCTTGCCGAACACGCGGCCGTAGTCGCTCTCCACGCCCCAGACCGCGACGATGGTGCCCGGATCGACGCCATACTGGGCCGACACGCGATCGAGCAGGTCGCGGTGCTGCTGCAGCAGGGCGCGACCATCAGCCACGCGCTGGCGATCGACCAGCGCGGCCAGGTAGTCCCAGATCGGCGTGGTGAATTCGGGCTGTGCATCGAGCAGGCCGAGCACGCTGGGGTCCGGGGTGAGCCCGGCGGTGATCTCGTTGAAGCGGTCAGCGCCGATGCCCTGGGTCGCGGCGGTGGCCTGCAGGCCCGCCAAGCAGCGGCTGAACGCCGGATCGGTGCTGGCGGCGGAAGCCGCAGGCAGCGTCGGGGTCGACGCAAGGGCGGCCGCCAGGCCGAGCGTGGTCAGAATGGGCATGGCGTCCTCCGTGTTGCCGTTGCACGGCCATCTTAGGGGCAGCGGTGCTGCCGAACCTGAAGGGGCACCGGCTGGCCACCACCTCAGGCGCGGCGCAGCAGGCGCAGGCCATAGGCTGGGCTTTCGGCATCCCATCGCTGCGCCACCTGCAGGCCCGCCTGCCGCAACAGCGCGTCGAAGCTGTCCTCGGTGTACTTGTGGCTGTACTCGACGCGAATGGGTTCACCGGCGGCGAAGTGGAAAATGCGGCCATCCAGGTGGACGTCCTGTGCCCGCTGGCTGACCAGATCGGTCTCGATGCGCAACCGCGCGGTGCTGTAGCGTGCACGATGACGGAAGCCATCGAGATCGAAGTCGCTGCCGATCTCGCGGTTCAGGCGGGCCAGCAGGTTGAGGGTGAATGCGGCGGTGACGCCCTGCGCATCGTTGTAGGCCGCCTCGATCAACGCCGGGTCCTTGTGCAGGTCGATGCCGACCAGGGCCAGGCCATCATGCCCCATGGTCTGGCGCATCGCGCGCAGCAGCGCGACCGCGTCCTCGCCTTCAAAGTTGCCCAGCGTGGAACCCGGGAAGAACAGCAGCCGTCGCGCGGGTTCGCGTTCGGGCATGGGTACGGCGACGGGACGGGTAAAGTCGGCACAGACCGGCAGCATCTCCACCTCGGGCAGCGCCGGGGCCAGATGGTCGATGCTGGACAGCAGCGCGGCACGTGAGATTTCAATCGGCGTGTAGGCCACCGGGTCGTGCAGGGCGGCCAGCAGCAACGCGGTCTTGCGGCCACTGCCGCTGCCCAGTTCCACAACGTGCAGGTGCGGCCCGACGCTTCGGGCGATGTCCGGCAGTACCCGTGAAAGCAGGGCCAGCTCGGTGCGCGTGGGGTAGTACTCTGGCGTATGCGTGATCTGCTCGAACAGGCGCGAGCCGCGTGCATCGTAGAAGTACTTGGACGGCAGCTGGCGGGGCGTGCGCAACAGCCCGGCCACCACGTCGGCAAGGATCTGCTGGCGGCCGGGAGTGAGATCGGTCAGCGCCTGCAGCGCGTCCTGCACCGTACTCATGCGAGATCCCTGGCCAGGCGCAGCCCGGAGAACTGCCAACGTGCCGGGGGCATGAAGAAGTTACGGTAGCTGGCACGCACGTGGCCACGCGGCGTGGCGCAGCTGCCACCGCGCAGCACCCATTGCCCGCACATGAACTTGCCGTTGTACTCACCGAGGTTGCCGGCGAAAGGGCGAAAGCCCGGATAGGCGCCATACGCGCTGTGGGTCCATTCCCATACGTCGCCGAACAGCTGCCGCAGCCCACTGCCCTGCCCCGCCCGAGGATGCAGCTGATCGTCGTCGGCAAAATGGCCACGCAGGGGCTGCGTCGCAGCGGCGGCTTCCCACTCGAACTCGCTGGGCAGGCGCGCACCCGCCCAGCGGGCGCAGGCATCAGCCTCGTAATAGCTGAGGTGGCAGACCGGCGCATGCGGGTCCAGTTCTCGCCAACCGCCGAGGGTGTACTCGCGCTGCAGGGCATCGTCCCAGTACAGCGGGTGCTGCCAGCCCTCGGCTTCGCGCAACGCCCAGCCTTCGCTGAGCCACCAGCGCGGCTCGCGGTAGCCGCCAGCCTCGATGAAGGCGAGGTACTCGCCATTGCTGACGGGACGCTCTGCCAGTGCGTGTGCGGGGAGCAGCACGCGATGCGCCGGCGATTCGTTGTCGTAGGCGAAGGCGGCGTGCTGCGGCCAGGCTGCGGCGCCAATGGTGACGATGCGTTCGGGTGATTCGGTCCAGCCCTGCGCACTGGCAGCGCTGGTGGCAGGCTGCAGGTCCTCGCGGTAGGCCGGCTGCAACGGATTGCACCAGAACGCATGCTTGATGTCGGTCAACAGCAGTTCCTGGTGCTGCTGTTCGTGCTGCAGCCCCAACTGCAGGTGGTGCAGCGCCTGCGCGTCGAGGTCACCCGCCGCCAGCCGTGACTGCACCTGCATGTCGACCTGCTGGCGGTAGTCGCGCACCTGCTGCAGCGAGGGCCGCGACAACAGGCCGCGTTGCGGCCGCGCGTGCGCCGGACCGATGCTTTTGTAGTAGCTGTTGAAAAGATAGTCCCAGGCTGGATCACGCGCAGGCGCACTGGCGAATCCCGCCAGCACGAAGCGTTCGAAGAACCAGGTGGTATGGGCCAGGTGCCACTTGCTGGGACTGGCGTCGGCCATGCTCTGCAGCATGGCGTCCTCTGCACTGAGCGGTGCGGCCAACTGCAGGCTGCGGGCACGCACATGTGCGAAGTGGTGGGCGAGGTCGTGCTGCGGGGCAGCGACGGCGGTGGGTACGCTGTCCATGCCTACAGCATCGGCGCAGTGCGGTGAGTGCGACGTCATGGCGGCACACTGCACCATTCACATGGTTGCGGGCATACCTTTTCAGAATGCGCGTGTTCAAGAAGCGGGTGAGGACGCCGCTAACGGCAGTGTTGCGGCCGCATCGTCACCGCACTGGACTTCCTGCGTGCCCCTGCATCCACTCCGCCAGCCTGCGCATTACCTGTTCGTGCTGCCCGCCGTGCTGGTCGTCCTGGTGCTGTGGATGGCACTGGGCACCGAGGATGTGGCCAGCCCGGCCCAACGCATCCTGCCCTGGCTGCTGGCCTGCCTCGGCGCGGGCCTGGCCCTGCTCTACCACCAGATACGCACGTTGTGCCTGCTGCTGGTCGTGGCGGTGGTGTTCGCCCTGCTGCACCGGGACGTCGGCGGCTACCTGCGCAGCGGCCATGTCGACGCCTTGACTCCGTTGCGCTTCCACGCAATCTCGGCCTGGGTGCCGCTGCTGTTTGCCGGGCTGGCACTGTGGCCGGAACGCGGACGCCGACGCCAGGACCTGCTGCTGCGCAGCGTGGTCTGCGGCGCGGCCCTGGTGATCTTCCTGCTGCTTGCGGCACAACAGCCGCAGGGCATGCACGATCTGCTGTCGAGCCGTCACTGGGCCTGGATTCCCGCCGACTGGAATGCGCTGGCGCAGCTGCCGGCGCTGCTGTTCCTGCTGGCGACCGCAGCGCTGGGCTGGCGGGCGTGGCGGCATCCGCGGGCACTGCACACGGCGATGCTGCTGGCCCTGCTGTGCCTGTGGTGGATGCTGCCGCGGATCTTCCTGCAGCCGGTACTGCTGCCGGCGCTGAGCAGCGCCGCCCTGCTGTTGATGCTGGGCGCGATGCTTCAGGAATCCTTCCACATGGCCTTCTGCGATGAGCTGACCGGCCTGCCCGGGCGACGGGCGTTCAACGAGACCCTGCAGCGAGCGCGCGGCACCTACAGCATCGCGATGGTGGACGTGGACCACTTCAAGTCGTTCAACGACACCCACGGCCACGATACCGGCGATGACGTGCTGCGCCTGGTGGGGTCGCGGCTGGCGCGTGTCGGCGACGGTGGCCGAGCGTTCCGCTATGGCGGCGAGGAATTCGCGGTGGTGTTCCTGGACCGCCCGGCGACGGCCTGCATTGAGGCCGTCGAAGCACTGCGGCAGAGCATCGAGGACACCCGCATGCAGCTGCGCGACCGCAGTACCCGCAGCCGTGACGACGAAGCCGGCCGTCAGCAGCGCGGACGCGGCGGCACCGGCCAGGTGGTGCAGGTGACGGTCAGCATCGGGCTGGCCGACAGCCGCGTGGATCCGCGACCGACGGCAGTGGTCAAGGCCGCCGACCAGGCGCTGTACATGGCCAAGGACGGAGGTCGCAACCAGGTCCGCGCGCACGGCGGCCAGCGCCTGCTGGCTGCATCCAGTGCGTAGGGCTCAGACCGCGTCGAGGTAATACCAGCGGCCGTCGATGCACCGGAATCGGCTGTGCTCGGTCATTCTCACCGCGCTGCCGCCGCCGATGCGGTAGCGCGCGGTGAAGCGCACTTCAGCACTGTCTGCGCCGGTGACCGTGTGGTCGTGCACGGTCAGGCCCAGCCAATGGGTGCGCTGGCCTGGTGCGTCGTCCAGCGACAGCTCGGCCGGACGCGTGTCCGGGTGCCAGGTGTGGCGCAGGTAGCCGGCCAGGCCCCTCACATAGGCGCTGTAACGCGAACGCATCAGGCGCTCGGCATCGGGCGCGGCCTCGCCGGCATGGAAACGGCCACAGCAGACCGGATAATCGGCGGGAAGGCCACAGGGGCAGGGATCGGCGGATTTTCGGCTCATGCCGGCATTGTCGCCGGGTTGCAGTAATTGATCCACGCGCGGCGGCAGTCGCCCGGATCAGGACAGGCGTATGCTGTCGCGCCCCCACATTGATTGATCGCCGTGCTGGAACTGGTTCCCCCTGAGTTGTGGTGGCTGGTGGTGATCGCCTTCATCGCCGGTCTTGTGGATGCTGCCGTGGGCGGCGGCGGCCTGGTACAGCTGCCCGGCCTGTTCACGGTGCTGCCACAGCAGACGCCGGCGATGCTGTTTGGTACCAACAAGTTCAGTTCGATGTTCGGTACCGGTGCGGCTGCCTGGCGCTATGCGCGCAATGTGCGCTTCCCGTGGAAGCCGGTGCTGTTCGCGGCCGGCACCGCTTTCATCTTTTCCTTTGCCGGGGCCACGGCCGTCAGCCTGTTGCCGAAGGATGCTGTACGGCCGCTGGTGCTGGTGCTGCTGGTCGCGATGCTGGCCTACACGCTGTGGAAGAAGGACTTCGGCGCGTTGCACCGGCCGCAGGAGATCGGCCGCCGCGAACTGGTGATCGCGCTGGCGATCGGTGCGGCGATCGGCTTCTACGACGGCTTCTTCGGGCCAGGCACCGGCAGTTTCCTGATCTTCCTGTTCGTGCGCTTCTTCGGGCTGGATTTCCTGCGCGCGTCAGCGGCGTCGAAGGTCGTGAACCTGGCGACCAACGTGGCAGCGATCTCGTTCTTCGTGCCGACCGGCAACATCCTGTGGCTGTTCGCGCTGCCAATGGCCGCAGCCAACATCATCGGTTCGGTGGTGGGCACGCGCCTGGCACTGAAGGGCGGCACGCCGTTCATCCGCAAGCTGTTCGTGGGGCTGGTGGTGGTGCTGATCGCGCGGATGGCGTGGGATACGTTCCGCGCTGCGTGAATGCGCGTCATGACCCGGTAGGTGCCAACCTTGGTTGGCACGCCCTTTTCGGTCGCAAAGAGCAGCCGAGCATGGCTCGGGTCTACGGAATGCCTGGGCGCGGAGTGTTGCCGGCCAGCGGCCGGCACTACCGGATCATGAACCCCGCCCCTGGGTAGTGCCGGCCGCTGGCCGGCGTTCCCCTTCAATCGGCCGGGTCAGGCCTCGGCTTCTTCCGGTTCGTTGGCCTGCTGGCGGCTGCGCTCCGGCAGCTTCAGGCGCTTGCCCTCTTCGTCGTACTCGATCAGCAGTACGCCGGAGTCGTGGCGGCCGCTGATTTCGACGAAGCAGGCGCCACCGATGAACGGCTCCAGCGTCATCACCGACTTCAGCGGGGTGGCGACCACCATCTGGAAGCCGAAGTTGTCGAAGATGTTCATCGCCAGCGCGGTGAACTCGTTGTCGGCCTTGTCGAAGGCCTCGTCGAGCACGACCGCCGCGTAACTGGGCAGCTGGCTGTCAGCGCCGCCGAGCTGGTAGCGCAGCGCTGCTGCCAGGCAGGTGGTGGCCAGCTTCTGGCGCTGGCCACCGGACTTGCCGGCGCCGCTGCGGTAGATCTCGACCTGCTGGCGCGTTTCCGCATCCAGCTCGACGCCGATGAACTCCACGTGCATGCGCACGTCCAGCACCAGCTCGCGCCAGCGCTTGTCCTCGCCTTCCTGCGAGCCGAGGCGGTTGACCAGCTGGCGCAGCACGGTGAACTGCGATTCGGCCAGCTCGCGCTGCTCGGTCTGCTGCTGCGACAGCACCTCGCGCAGCTGCAGGTGGAACTCAGCGACCTCCGGCAGGCGGCGGTCGCTCAGTTCGATGGTCAGCAGCGTGCCACGGTTGAACGGCACCTGCTCCAGGCTGGCGTTCACCTCGTCCAGGCGCTGGCCGATCGACTTGCGGGCCTCTGCGCTGTGGCGCTGCAGGGCCAGCAGGTTGTTCTTGCTCTGGTTCTGCAGCAGGTCGAAGAAGCGCTCTTCGTGCTGTGGCAGGCCGTCGCGTTCCAGCCGTTCGAGGCGTGCGAGGAAGTCCTCGGCCGAGGCCACCGACACGGTGAAGTCGCCTGACTCCTCCGGCCACTGCTGGATGAAGCGACGGAAGCAGCCGATCAGCTGGTTCTCGATGCGGTTGAGGTCCTGCTGCGAGGACGACAACTGCTCGTTCAGCGCGTTGCTGACCTGGCGCATGTGCGCTTCGAGCGTTTCCAGGCTGAGCGGACCCTGTTCCTGCAGGCGCTCGGCGAGGCCGGCTTCCTGCTCCTGGGCCAGGCTCGGCAGCACCAGTGCACGGCTCTGCTGGCGTGCGCGGTCCAGGCGATCACGTTCCTTGACCAGCTGGCCGCGCTCGACGCGGACGTCTTCATAGGTGCGGCGGGACTGCTCGATGTCGGCGCGCACGGCGTCGATCTGCTTGGCCAGCTTGGCGAGATCGGCGTTGCCTTCGCGCAGGTCGCGCAGGGTGGCTTCGATATCGCTCAGGCGCTGCTGCGGAGCGGCGATGTCGATCTCGTTCCAGCTGATGCTGACCAGCTCGTGGCAGGCCAGGCGGCGTTCGTTGTCGCGGTCACGCTGCCCGCGCAGGCGCGCGATGTCGGTCTCGCAGCTGGCGATGCGCTTGGCCAGCTCCTGTGCTTCGCGCTCGAAGGCGCCCAACTTGTCGTGGTTGTTGAAGCCGAGGATCCAGCGACGGCGGTCGCCCACCGCACTGCGGTCGTCCTTCTCGAAACGGTCGCCGGGATGCTTGACCTGGCCTTCGCGGGTGATGCCGCGGTCGACGTTGCGCAGCTGCTTGGCATCCACGCATTCGTAGTCGAAGCGCTTGCCCAGCTCGCGGCGCAGCCAGCTTTCGAACACATGCTCGCGCAGTTCAAGCTTGTGCAGCAGCGACTTCGCCGACGGCTCACGGGCGAATGCATCATCGTTGCGGCGCACGCGGTAGTAGGTGAAGCGCATGCCAAGGTGGGTACGGTTCACCCATTCGGCGACGTCGTTGTAGTGCTTGTCGTCGACCAGCAGCGACAGCGCGAAGCCACCCAGCACGCGCTCGATGGCACCCTGCCAGCCCTGCTCTTCCGAGCGGACCTGGATCAGTTCGCCGACGAAGGGCAGTGCCGCCTCGGCGATGCCGGTTTCCTCGGCCAGGCGCGCGCGCAGCTTCTGCATCGGCGCCGGGATGTTGGAGGGCGTGCGCTGCATCGCTTCGAGTTCGGCACGGACCTCGCCGAAGCGGCGCTCGTCATCGCGCTTGCCGCCCAGGCGGTCACTGATCGCGTCGTCCAGTGCCGAGGAGGCACGCTGGCGGTCCTGCAGCTCGTTCTGTGCGCGCTCGACCAGTTCGGCGAAGCCATGGGCGTCGTCCGGCAGTTCGGCCCCCAGCTGCTGCGCCGCCTGGCGTGCCTGCTCGCGCTTGGCCTGACGGCGATCGCGCTCAGCTTCGGCACGACCCTGCTCGCGTTCCAGTTCCTCGATGCGCTCACCGCCCTGCTGGCGGCGCTGCAGCTCCAGTTCGGCCAGGCGCTCGGTGTGGTTGTCGAGCGCGGCACGGCGCTGGGCTTCTTCGCCAAGCAGGCCGCGGTCACGCACGTCCATCTCGCGCAGGCGCGCTTCGATCAGCGCCTGGCGCCGGCTTTCGCGGAAGCTGTCGACACCCAGCTTCAGCGCTTCGTCGTCGCCACGACGGCGGTGCATTTCCTTCAGGTCGTTGTAGTAGGCGCGGGCCGGCAACAGGGTTTCCACCTGGCGGCGGGCGGTGACCACCGCCTGGTGCGCGCCATCAAGCTCGGCGAAGTCGCTGACCAGGCGCTCGGCGGCGTCGAAGGTCTTCGGCGTGTCGAGCATGAAGTCGCGCAGGAAGACGTTGAGGTCGCCCAGGTTCTTCGCCGACTGCGTCTTGTGCAGCAGGCGCAGCGCCATCTCGTTGTCGATGCCGAGCAGGTCGCGGAAGCGCTCGGCGTAGCCGGAGAAGGTGTCGAAGTGGTGCAGGTCGGGCAGCTTCTGCTTCAGCTTGCGCAGGTCCAGGTCGAAACCGCCGAGGTCCTTGGCGATGTCGAACGGGCGCTCGGCGATCATGTAGTGCTTGCGCACATCGCCGGCCGAGGTGCCATTGCCGGAGATCCACAGCAGGCGCACCAGGCTGACCACGCGGCCATCGCCGGCGCGGTATTCCAGCACCAGTGCGGTCCAGGTCGCGCCCTTGCGCAGGTACTGGGTGGCGATTTCGCCGGTGCCGCTGTCCTGCTGGTCGGCCCACGCGCCGCGCACGTAGGACACCAGGTTGCGGTCGCGGCCACTGCGCTCGGCTTCACGTGCAGCGGCGTTGAAGTCGACGATGGCCGGTGGCGTCAGCAGCGCGGACATGGCATCGAGCAGGGTCGACTTGCCCGAGCCGGAGCGGCCGACGAACAGGAAGCCGCGTTCGGCGATCGGTACTTCGGTCAGGCCGTTGAAGGTGCCCCAGTTGTGCACCTGCAGGCGGCGCATGCGGAACTGCTGCAGGCGCGGGTCCGGCAGGCCTTCGTTGAACAGGGCGGGAGTGTGCTTGGAGATAGCCATGCGATGGTCGGGTCTCTCAGGCCTCGGCGGCCGGGGTTTCACGCAGCTGGCGGTAGACCGCCGAAAGCTGGGACACGTCTTCGGCGGAGAACAGCAGCTTCAGCGCCGGCGAGACTTCGTGGCGGTCTTCCTGGCCGCTGAGGCGGGTCAGGATGTGGTTGTCCTTCATCTTCTGCACCGCCGATGCGACGCGACGGTTGAAGCCGGCGCGGTCGGTGGACAGGTTCTTTTCGTAGATGGCCAGCGCTTCGGCCATCTCGGCGTCGGCGACCACCGCGCGGTTGCCGCGCGCATCGGCCTCGGCCAGCTGCTGGCGCAGGTACAGCAGCAGCACCGAGTCGATGAAGGTCAGCGGGGAGGTGCGCAGCAGCACCGGCGCATCGACGTCTTCGGTATCGGCCTGGCGGGTGAACGCCACGCCACTGTCGCGGTCGAGCACCAGTTCCAGGAACAGGTCGGCCAGCGATGAGCGGATGGCCGCCTCGCTGCGGATCAGCGCCGGCCACAGCTTGGCGTGGCGCAGCTGGTCGATGCTGGGGCCGATCAGCAGCTGGCACAGCGCACGGCGCGCATCCAGCGGCAGGCGCCCGGTATCGCCGAGGTAGTACACGTCGTTGCCACGGCGGGGCTGCGCCACGGCCGCCACCGGCTCGGCCTCGTAGGCGTCTTCCGCCACGTCGGCCTGCGGTGCGTCGATGGGATCTTCATGCCAGCTCATGGCGTCTCTCCTGGGTGAACCAAACCAGCGGGATGCGGGCGCGACGGATCTGGCCGTCGCCACCACGCCATTGCGCAAGCTCCTGCTCGCCGGCGACCACGTTGCCGAAGCGCGTGCCCAGCGACAGGTAGCCGATGACGCTGCCAAGACCCTGCGGCGCTTCGCGCTGCGACAGGGCCTGGGCGATGCTGAGACGCGGCTGTGCATCGAGCAGGTCGTGCAGGTCGCGGCGCAGGGTGCGGAAATCGATTTCGGACGAGGCGACCAGATCGCCGACGCTTTCCAGGCTGATCGCGGCTGCGTCGTTGTATTCGACGTTGCCATCGACCTGGGCGCTGCGCGGATCGTGCAGTTTCCATTGCGACCACGAGCGCAGGCGGCTGGTGGTCAGCTGCAGGTCGCGGCCGATGCCGCGTTGTGCGGGGAACTCGTCGCGCAGAGCGAGCGCTTCGGACTGCGCCTGCTTGAGCAGCTGGTTGAGGCGACGCTGTTCCAGGTAGCCACGACTCTGCACGAAGCCGCGCAGGCTGCGCGCGAAGTTCTGCAGCACATCGTGCACCTGGCCACCGCGCTCGAGCATGGTGCTGGTGAAACCGCGCAGGAAGTTGCGTTCGTTGCGGTCCAGGCGGCGGGCGAAGCCGCGCGCCAGCACCGCTTCCAGTGCGGCATCGAGCTGGGCGCTCTGCTCGGCGTCGTTGAGCAGGCGCCAGAAGGCCTGGAAGCTGCGCCCGGCGTCACTTTCGCCGATCACGTCCACGCCTTCGAACAGCTGCGACAGCACATCGCCGCGCTCGCCCTCGTCGTCGATGATGCGTTCGCGGAACTCGCGGTTGAGCTGCTCGAAGTCGTCGCGCACGCGGCGGAAGTCCTCGGTCAGCTCGTCGGCCAGGCCGATGATCTGGCGCGCACGTTCCAGCGCGCGCTTGCCGTCCAGCGCGATCACACGGCCGGCGCCGACACGGGCAATCTCGGCGTCGATCCGGTCGCGCTCGTCGCGCAGCGCCGACAGGCGGGCGTCCGGATCGGATTCGGTCTGCGCGGCCAGCTGCGAGAGCTGTTCGATGACCAGCGCCAGGCGGCTTTCGGTGGCGGCCACACGGGCCTGCTCGAGGCCGTCGGCGAATCGGATCGCCTGCAGTGCCGCGGTCGACAGCTCGTACTGCTCCTGGTCGGCACCGTCGGGCAGGCGGCGTTCCAGCCAGCCCTGGGCCAGCCAGTGTGCGATATAGGCCTGCGCGGTACGCGGCAGCTCGCGCGACAGTTCGTCGCCGTTGAGCTGATCCAGCGCACGCTGCAGGCGCTCGTTGAGCACCGACGACGGCAGCGTGCGCTCGCCGTCCATCAGCAGCCCCTGCAGCAGGCCGATGATTTCCGGGGCGTGGTCGGCGGCAAGCAGCTTCCACTGGGGCTGTTCGCGCAGATGGCGGTAACGGGAGATGCGTTCGCGGTGCTTCATGCAGCGAAAGGAGTCATGAGGGCTGGCGGGGACGAGCAGCCGCCCGCGGCGGCCGCGCGGGCAGCCGTGGGCATGCCGGCCCGCAGAGGCCGGCGGAGTGCGGTCAAGCGGCTCAGCGCTTGCCGCCCACTTCGATGAAGCGCAGGAACTCGGCGCGGGTACGCGCGTCGTCGCGGAAGCTGCCCAGCATCTTGGAGGTGACCATGCTGACGCCGCGCTTGTGGATGCCGCGGGTGGTCATGCATTCGTGGGCGCCCTCGACGACCACGCCGACGCCGATCGGCTGCAGCACATCCTGGATGCACTGGGCGATCTGCGCGGTCATCTTCTCCTGCACCTGGAAACGGCGGGCGTAGGCTTCGACGACGCGGGCCAGCTTGCTGATGCCCACCACCTTGCCGGCCGGCAGGTAGCCGACATGCACGCGGCCGATGATCGGCGCCATGTGGTGTTCGCAGTGGCTTTCGTACTCGATGTCGCGCAGGACGATGAGTTCGTCATAGCCGGCCACTTCCTCGAAGGTGCGCTCCATGTAGGCGCGCGGGTCATCGCGGTAACCGCTGAACCAGTCGCCATAGGCTTCGGCGACACGGCGGGGGGTATCCAGCAGGCCTTCGCGGGACGGGTCCTCACCGGCCCAGCGCAGCAGGGTGCGCACGGCATCCTCGGCCTGGTCCTGGGTCACGTCGCCCTGCGGGGCGGCCTTTTCGTTGTTCTTGCTCATTGCGTACAGCGTCCCGAACGGGGGGCGAGCATCGTACCCGACCGGGGGGTGGGTCGTCCTGTTGGTCGGGTTCATCGGGGGTCGCTTGCGGCGCCTCATGGTTGCTGAGCGAGAGGGGGAGGGGCAGGCCAGGCAGGACACGCCGCAAGTACGTCCCTGTAGGCTCGGCCACGGCATCCATGCCGTGGACGGTCCTGCCCGGCCTGCCCCTCCACCTCTCCGACAATTTCCTGCTGGCGCGGCCGGACCGCCCGAAAGCGGGGTCAAAAGCTCGGGTTCATGGCTTCGGAAGAGCCGCGCGACTTCGCGACTGCTGTGGTGGGTGCGGACCGTTGGTCCGCACAGCTTTGGCTGCTGCTCCTGCCTTCAAAGAGCCAACCCACCGCGCCCGCGGGGTGATGGGAGGGAAGCGGGGGCCGGGCGGGGCAGGACCGTCCGCGGCATGGATGCCGCGGCCGAGCCCCCAAGGGTGAGGGCGCTTTGCTTGCGAGGCATGCCTCGCAAGCGCCCGAACGCACAGCCGCCAGCGGCTGGGCCGGACCCCGGAGGGGGGTTTACGGCGTGTCCTGCCCCGTCCGGCCCCCGCTGCCCCACCCGACACCAGGCAGGCGCAACGCTTTCCTCAACACACCCACCCATTCAGAAAAACCCATTGATAGGAATGAAATTAGTAGTATCCTATCTATCTCTTATGGACCGACCCCTCGACGAGCGCACCGTGCTGCAGATGCAGCTCAGCTCCGGCCTGCTTTATGCAGGGCGGCAGTGGCAGCGCCTGGCCGACAGCCGGCTCGGCAGCTATGGCATCTCCACCGCCTGCACCATGCCGTTGCTGATGATCGGCCGCTCCGGCGGTGGCATCCGCCAGGTGGCGCTGGCCCAGCAGCTGGGCATGGAGGGTCCTTCCCTGGTACGCCTGCTGGACAAGCTGTGTGCCAGTGGCCTGGTCCGCCGCGAGAGCGACGCCAGCGACCGCCGCGCCAATCTGTTGTGGCTGACCGACGAGGGCCATGCGCTGGTCAGCGAACTGGAAGATCAGTTGATCGGCCTGCGCCAGGACGTGTTCGGCGAGCTTTCCATGGATGAACTGCACGCCGTGCTGAAGGCATGGCGCCTGCTGGCCGAGGCCGCCGACCGCATCACGTAAGAGCGCTGCCCCCGAACACCGCCGCTGCCGTGCACACGCCAGCGGCTTTTGCCCGTTGCTGTTGTTTCGTTGTCCCTCCCCTCCCCCACCTCGTCCCCGCCCCTACCGATGCCCGGTGAATTCAGTCTCCACGGAGTGTTCGTCCCGACCCTGCTTGGGTTGATGGTGTTGGCCTATCTGGTCAACAGCGGCCTGCACGCGCTGCTGCAGCGTGCCGGCGCCTACCGCCATGTATGGCACCCGGCGCTGTTCAACCTGGCGCTGTACGGGATCGTGCTTGGCCTGCTGTTCCACCTCCTGCGTTGGATGCAATCGTGAACAAGATCGTGAAGAAGACCCTGCCGGTGCTGCTCACCAGCGCAGCCGTGATCGTCGCCCTGCTGGTGCTGCGCCAGCTGTGGGTCTACTACATGGATGAACCCTGGACCCGCGACGCCCACGTCGGCGCCGACGTGGTGCAGGTGGCGCCGGACGTGTCCGGGCTGGTGGAAACGGTGAACGTGGCCGACAACCAGGCGGTGAAGAAGGGCGACCTGCTGTTCGTCGTCGATCGCGCCCGCTACCGCATCGCGCTGGAGCAGGCCAAGGCCAGCCTGGCCGAGCGCCAGGCCTCGGTGGCACAGCTGCGCCGCGAGATCGGCCGCGACCGCAGCCTGCAGGACCTGGTCGCCGCCGAGGACGCCGAAGTGCGCCGCGCCAAGCTGCAGGCCGCACAGGCGGCGCTGGCCACCGCACAGGCGGCGGTCGACCTGGCCGAGCTCAACCTGGGCCGCACCGAGGTGCGCGCGCCGGCCGATGGCCGCGTCAACGACCGCACGATGCGCGTGGGCGACTACGTGGTGGCCGGCAAGCCAGTGCTGGCGCTGCTGGATACCGGCTCGTTCCGCATTGATGGCTATTTCGAGGAAACCCGATTGCGCGGCGTGGCGCCGGGGCAGCGCGTGGACATCCGCCTGATGGGCGAATCGGCACCGCTGCACGGCCATGTCGAGAGCATTGCCGCCGGTATCGAGGACCGCTACCGCAGCAACGGCAGCACCCTGCTGCCGAACGTGACCCCGGCCTTCGACTGGGTGCGGCTGGCGCAGCGCATCCCGGTGCGCATCGCCATCGACGAAGTGCCCAAGGGCGTTGAGTTGATTGCCGGCCGTACCGCCACGGTGACCGTGGACACCGGCCGCCATCCGCACAACGACAAGGCCGGCACTTCGCCGACACAGGCGGGCCTGTGAACGCCGCCCTGCCCCGTCTCGGCCTGATCGTCGCACTGGCCAGCCTGGCCGCGTGCAGAACCGTCGGCCCGGACTATGCACTGCCGGAAGGCTCGGCGTTCAAGCGCCCGGAGGCCAATGCGGCCTTCATCGATACGCAGAACCCGCAGGTCGCTGCCAACCAGGCGCTGCCCGACCGCTGGTGGTCGCTGTACAACGACCCGGTGCTGGACGGGCTGATCACCCAGGCACTGCGTGACAACGTGGAACTGAAGGCCGCCGATGCGCACCTGCGCCGCGCCGCCGCCGTGTACGAACAGGCGCTGGACGCGGGCGGATTCGAGTACGAGGCCGAGGCCGGCGTCAGCCGCGCGCAGCTGTCGGCCGAATCGTTCCTGCAGGAGCACGAGCTGCCGGTGATCAACCTGGCCGATGGCAAGTTCGCGGTCAGCTACCAGTTCGACCTGTTCGGCAAGCTCAAGCGCGGCGCCGAGGCAGCGCGTGCCGACGAGCAGTCCGTCGCTGCGGCGCGCGACCTGGCCCAGGTCAGCGTGGTCGCACAGGTGGCCGACAGCTACCTGGAAATCTGCCACGCCAACCACGAGCTGCACGTGGCCGAGCATTCGCTGCAGCTGCAGCAGCGCAGCCGCAGCGTCATCGAGCGCCTGATCGCGGCCGGCCGCGGCACGCCGCCGGAACTGGCCCGCGCCAATGCGCAGGTGGCACTGCTGGAGGCGGCACTGCCGCCGCTGCGCGCGCAGCGTTCGGCCGCGGCCTATTCGCTGGCCGCACTGCTGGGCCAGACCCCAGGCCAGTTGCCGGCCGGCGTGATCGACTGCGCGCACGCGCCCAGCCTGGCGCAGCCGCTGCCGGTCGGTGATGGCCGTGCGCTGCTGCAGCGCCGCCCGGACGTGCGCCAGGCCGAACGCAAGCTGGCCTCGGCCACCGCGCGGATTGGCGTGGCCACCGCCGAGCTGTATCCGGACATCCGTCTGGGTGCCTCGGTGGGTGCCGCCGGCCTGCTGGAAGACTTCGGCACGCCGATGACCCAGCAGTGGTCGATCGGCCCGCTGATCTCGTGGACACTGCCCTCCTCGGGCACGCATGCCCGCATCCACGCCGCCGAAGCCGGTGCCGACGCGGCCCTGGCCGAGTTCGACCACACCGTGCTGCAGGCACTGCGCGAGACCCAGACTGCGCTGGAACGCTATGCGCAGGACCTGCGCCGACTGCAGTCGCTGCGCGTGGCGCAGGAGCAGGCCGCGCTGGCCGCCGAGCAGAACCGCCGGCTGTACCAGGGCGGCCGCACACCCTACCTGTCCAGCCTGGATGCCGACCGCAGCCTGGCCACCAGCGACGCCACCCTGGCCGCCGCCGAAGCACAGGTCTCGCGCGACCAGATCCACCTGTTCCTGGTGCTGGGTGGCGGCTGGCAGGCATCGGTTGCCCCGGCTGTGCCGTCCACCGCACAGGCCTCGGCGAAGTAAGCCATGAACGCGCTGACCGATCGCCAGGCCTGGCTGTTCTCGATCAAGACCTACCTGGCCGCGGTGGCCGCGCTGTACATCGCCATGGCCGGCAACCTGTCGCGCCCGTACTGGGCGATGGGCACGGTGTACATCGTCAGCCAGCCGCTGCTGGGCCCGACCCGCGCCAAGGGCGTGTACCGGATCGTCGGCACACTGGTGGCCGGGCTGGCCACGCTGCTGGCACTGCCGGCGCTGGTGGAAACCCCGCTGGTGCTGAGTGCGGCAATGTCGATCTGGCTGGCCGGTTGCCTGTTCATGGCCCTGCTCAACCGCGGCCCTCGCGGCTACGCGTTCCTGTTGGCCGGCTACACCACCGCCTTCATCGGCTTCCCGGCAGTCACCTCGCCGGAGACCATCTTCGACACCGTGGTGGCGCGCAGCGAGGAGATCATCCTCGGCACGGTGGTGGCCGTGCTGTTTGCCTCGCTGCTGTTCCCGGCGTCGGTACGCCCGATGCTGCGCGCCCGCATCGGCAACTGGATGGAGGACGCCGCGCAGTGGTGCCGGCAGATCCTTGAGCGTGGCCGCGCACACGCGCCGCGCAACCGGTTGGCCGCCGATCTGGTGCAGTTCGAGGCGCTGATCGAATTCCTGCGCCGCGATGATCCACGCCATGCAGGGTCGGCGGTGTCGATGGAGCGCCTGCGCGAGCGCATGCTGCTGCTGTTGCCGGTGTTGTCGTCAATCGCCGATCGCCTGAGTGCGCTGCGCAGCGATGGCCAGGCCCTGCCGGATGGGCTGCCGGCGCTGGTCGACGACATCCGCGATTGGCTGGATGGCCCGACCAACGCCAGCGAGTACGCCCGCCTGCGCGCGCGCATCAGCGCGCTGAAGCCGCAGGTGGACCGCGACCTGCAGCACCTGCAGCTGGCCAGCCTGCTGCTGCGCCTGGAGGAACTGGTGGACCTGTGGCAGGACTGCCGCACCCTGCAGCACGCGATCGATCAGGGCACCGCGCCGTTGGATCGCGCGCACTACCGCATCCGCACCGAACGGGTGGCCGCCGACAAGCACGTCGACTACGGCATGGCGCTGTTCTCCGCGCTCAGTGCCGGCGTGGCGCTGATGAGTTACTGCGTGCTGTGGATAGCACTGGGCTGGGAAGGCGGCGGCAACGGCGCGATGATGGCGGCGGTGACGGCCGCATTTTTTGCCGCACAGGACGATCCGGCTCCCAGCATGGTGCAGTTCCTGGTGTGGGCGATGGTCGCCTCGGTAGTGGCGGGCGTGTACCTGTTCGGCGTGTTCCCAGCCGTGCACGACTTCGGCCTGCTGGCACTGGTGCTGGCGGTGGCCTTCCTGCCGCTCGGACTGCTGCTGCATCATCCGAAGAGTGCGCTGTTCGCGCTGCCGCTGACAGTCAATCTGGCCGCGCTGCTGAGCCTGCAGAACACCTACAGCGCCAACATCCAGACCTTCCTCAACTCGTCGATCGCGATGTTCATCGGCATTGGCTTTGCAGTGGTGATGACCCGCCTGTTCCGTTCGGTAGGTGCCGAGTGGACCGCGCGCCGGCTGGTGCGGCAGGGCTGGACCACGCTGGCCGAAGCCGCCGAAGGACGTGGCCAGCAGGATCGGCAGCGCTTCGCCGCACGCACGCTCGACCTGCTGGGCCTGCTCGCACCGCGCCTGGCAGCGACGCCGGAGGGCAGCGACATCGCCTCGGTGGACATGCTCAACGAGGCGCGCATCGGCCTGAACATCCTGCAGCTGCGTCGTGCACGGCTGGAACTGCCCGAGCGCAGCCGCGAAGCCGTCGAGCACATCCTGGAAGAGATCGCTGGGCACTACCGGCGGCAGATCGCGGCGCGCAAGCCGATTGCTGCAGACCAGGCGCTGCGCGAGCGGCTGGATACGTCGCTGGGCCGGGTCGGCAGCGTGGCCGCCTGCAAGGCCCGCGACG
This sequence comes from Stenotrophomonas sp. T8, assembly GCF_051853085.1. Taxonomy (NCBI): domain Bacteria; kingdom Pseudomonadati; phylum Pseudomonadota; class Gammaproteobacteria; order Lysobacterales; family Lysobacteraceae; genus Stenotrophomonas; species Stenotrophomonas sp. T8. The sequence continues at coordinate 4,078,851 of NZ_CP195329.1, forward strand.
AAGCGCTGATGGGCCTGATCGGCCTGCGCTTCGCGCTGTTCCCAGAGGCCAAGGCGCTGGCGCCGGGCTTGGCGATGAGTGCAGCCGAACAGCTCTAGCGGGATACCCTGTGCGTCCACAGACCCCGTTGCCGGGGTCGGATCCTTCGCCGCGGGCGAAGGCGCTGACCCCTGCTCTGCACAGGAAGATCCAATGAGTTACGACATGATGGTGTTCGAGGCCAGCACCGCGCCACGCGAGGCGGCGGCTTTCATCGCCTGGTTCGAAAAGCAGACGCAGTGGAACGAGCGCCACGAGTATGACGACCCGGCCGTCAGCAGCCCGGCGCTGCAAGCGTGGTTTGCGGAGATGGCGCAGGAATTCCCGCCGTTGAACGGACCACTGAGCAACGACGATGACGACCGCGCCGAGGTGACCGAGTACAGCATCGGCCGGCAGGTGATCTACGGCGCGTTCGCCTACTCGGTGGCCGAGCGCGCGCACGGGCGGGTGCAGGATCTGGCCGAGAAGCACGGCGTGGGCTTCTTCGACGTGAGTGCGGATGAAGCGGCGATCGTGTTTCCGGATGGGTTGGTGCTGATCGCGTAGATCCACGCCATGCGTGGATGACCACCAGAACGATCGAAGCGCGCTTTTGTAGAGTCGAGCCACGCTCGGCTTCGTGGCCCATCAGCCGAGCATGGCCCGGCTCTACAGGCAGCGCATCACGCCCGCGTCAGAACAACGTGCCCTGCACCGTGGGCTGTTCGATGCGCGCTGGTTGTTCGGCCACATCTTCGGCACCCAACCGCCAGGCCAGGCCGCCCAAGCGGCTGGCGTGCCGTTTCAGTGCGGCCTGCAGCACGTCGGCGCTGCCGGCCACATGCAGTACCTGGCGGGCGCGGGTCAGGCCGGTGTAGACCAGTTCGCGTGACAGCACGCGGCTGTCCTGGCGTGGCAGCTGCAACCACACTTCATCGAACTCCGAGCCCTGTGCCTTGTGCACGGTCATCGCAAAGGCGCTTTCGTGCGCGGGCAACGCAGCCGGGTGGAAGGCGCGCGGGTGGTCGACGCTGTCGCCGGGGAACCAGGCCACCATCGCGCCGCTGCCATCGCGCAGGCAGATGCCGATATCACCATTGAACAGGCGGTGCCGGTAGCTGTTCTCGGTGACCAGCAGCAAGCGGCCCTGGAAGTAGCCCGGGGTGTTGCCAGCCAGCAGCTGTTCGATGCGGCTGTTGAGCCCACGCGCACCTTGCGGGCCTTCGCGCAGCGCGGTCAGCACGCGCAGGCGACCGGCCTGCTGCAGGGCACGTACCGGATCCGCGGCCTCGGCCAGTGCACGCCAGTGGCCCAGCAGGTGCTCGCGCTGACCGCGCAATGGATCGGCTTCGCCTTCGTGGAAGTGCACGCCGGCCAGTTCACCACTGCGCAGCAGCTGCAGCGCGGTGCCGCTGTCGCCTTCACGCACGGCATGCGCCAGCGGTGCCAGGTCCAGCGCATCACTCTGCCGGTAGCCGCGTTGCAGCTGTACGCGACGGCCGGCGAAGGCGCGTGGTGCGGCCTGCGGCTGCAAGGTGGCCGGTGCCAGCAGGCCATGCAGCGCCAGCGCATCGTCGGCGCGGGTGCCGATGCCATCGCCGCTGGCGCGCAGGATCGCGCTGAGCACATCACCGGCTTCGACCGACGGCAACTGATCGGGATCGCCGAGCAGGATCAGGCGGGTGCCGCTGGCAATTGCATCGACCAGCTTGGCCATCATCGGCAGATCGATCATCGACGCTTCGTCGACCACCACCACGTCCACCGCCAGCGGATTGTCGGCGTGGTGGCGGAAGCGTGGTGAGTCGGGAATCACGCCGAGCAGTCGATGCAGGGTGGTGCCGCTGCTGGGCAGTGCCGCGCACAGTGTCGGATCCAGTCCCTGTTCCTGCAGGCGTTGCACGGCCATGCGCAGGCTCTCGGCCATCCGCTCGGCGGCGCGACCGGTGGGCGCGGCCAGCGCCACCTCGGGCAGCGGCTGGCCGGCGTGCCGGGCCTGCGCGGCCAGCAGCAGCAACAGGCGTGCGATGGTGGTGGTCTTGCCTGTGCCGGGGCCGCCGGTGACCAGCGCCAGCGGATGGCGCAGCGTCACGCCGGCTGCGCGTGCCTGGTGATCTTCGCCGCACGATGCGTGCGGGAACAGCTGCGCGAACAACGGCGCCAACGCTGCCATGTCCGGCGCCGGCAGCGGATGCCGGCCGATGCGCTGCAGACCGGTGGCCAACTGGCGCTCGTACTCGCGGTAGCGGCGCAGGTACAGCAGCCCGTTCTCCAGCACCAAGGGGGCATCCCCGGCGATGGCGTCAGCCTGCTCCGGTGTGGCCACCCAGGGCGATGCGCGCAGCTGCGCCAGCCAGGCCTGCGCGGCGGGCCACTCGGGCACGCCTTCCAGCAACCGCTGCGGTTGTGCCGGATCGAACGCGGCGTGGCCCTGCGACACCGCCAGCGAAGCCAGCGCCGCCGCCAGTGCCACATTGTCGGGCGTGTCGTCGCGCAACCGCTGCAGGCTGGTCGCCAATGCGTGGTCGAGGGTGCGCAGCAGGCCCTTCTGGTGCAGTTCCTTCAGCAGGCTCATGCGCTGGCTCCTCGGGCACGCGCGGCGAGCTGGGCCTGGGCCTGCTCGCCGCCGGCGAACAGCGCGTCGAGTGCATCCACCAGCGCGAACGGGAAACGATCCACGTGCACGCCATTGCCGTTGCCATCCAGGCCGCGGCAGAACAGGTAACGGATGCCGCCCATGTCGCGCTCGTAGTCGTAGGCGGCGCCCAGGCGGAAGCGCAGCCAGCGATGCAGGGCCACGGTGTAGATCAGCGCCTGCAGATCGTATTCGCTGTGGCGCATGGCAATGGCCAGCAGGTCCGGGCTGTAGCCGGGCAGGCGGTTGGACTTGTAGTCGAGCACGTACCACCGGCCATCACGCACGTAGGTCAGGTCGATCATGCCGGTCATCAGCCCCTCCAGGCGGCGGCGCTGGCCGAAACCGCGGCGGCCACTGGAAACACCGTGCGCATGCAGCACCTGCAGCAGCGCCGGCACCGTGGTCGCCTCGATGGCGAAATGGAAGTCGATTTCGGCGCGGCGCTCGCCTTCACCGAGGCTGTACAGCGCACCGCCTTCGGGCAGCGGTACGGTCAGCGTGTGGCCCACCAGCGGCACCAGCACCGCTACGCCATCGTCCAGATCGACGTCGGCATAGCCCTCATCGTGCAGCGCCTTGCGCAGCACCTCGACCTGGCCCTCGGGAGCTTCCCGGCCTGGTTGCCAGTCAGCCCATGCGGCGAAGTCGACGTTTTCCATTGCCTCGTGCAGCACGTTGCCGAAGCGGCTGCCCATGAAACGCGGGTCGAGCGGCGCGCTGTCCTCGGCCTCCGCGGCGGCTTCCGGCAGTGCCGGTTCCAGCGGCAGCTCCGGGCCGGTGGGTTCGTCGGCTGCCGGCGCCGGCAGCGCGGTGGCAGCGGCTTCGATGTCACTGCCCGCGCCGGCATCGGCGTTGGCCAGCTGGGTGAAGCTGTACACCCACCAGTCGTGCGGAACGCGCCGGGTCAGTGCACGCACCGCCGGAAGATCCCCTTCCACTTCGGCCGCCAGCTGCGGCAGCGCAGCCGGTACCTCACTGTCATCGATGCGCACATCGGCATGCGCGCGCAGCGCCTGCAGGTCACCCAGCAGCGGTGCCAGCCGCGTCCTGCCGAGCCCGGCCAGATCACCCACGGCGATCCACAGCGCGTGCTCGGCGCGGGTCAGGCCGACATACAGCAGGCGCGCATCCTCGGCACGCTGCTCGCGCTCGCGCTGCGCAGTGGCCGCTTCCCAGGCCTCGTCCTTGCCCAGCTTCCAGTGCAGCTGGCGCTGGCCGCCCACATGCACCGTGCAGTGCGAGGCGGTGTTGGGCGCACCGCCGTCGATGCCCACGAAGGGCAGGAACACCAGCGGGTACTCCAGGCCCTTGCTCTTGTGCAGGGTGATGATCTGCACGCGGCGCGCATCCGATTCCAGGCGCAGCAGCTGCTGCTCGTCATCCTGGTCGGCGCTGGCCATCTGGCCCTGCAGCCAGTCCAGCAGGCCGTGCATGCCCAGCGCCTGCGCCGAGGCTTCCTGCAGCAGTTCGCCCAGCTGCAGGTAGTTGGTCAGGCGGCGCTCGCCATCGATCAGCGCCAGCAGGCGTTCGCCCTGCGCGGCGCAGACGTCGGCGATCACCGCGAACGGGCCGCCGCGCTGCCAGCGCTCGCGCCAATGCAGAAGCTGCGCCTGGAACCCGCGTTGCAGGTCGCCCTCGTGCTCCATCGCCGCGATCGCACTGGCGCGCTGGCCGAGCAGCACCGTCGCCAGCGCCGCGCGCAGGCGGCCCTCGTCAGCCGGCTGCAGCAGCGCCAGCAGCAGTGCACGCAGATCACGCGCTTCGCTGGTGGCGAACAGGCTCTGCTTGCCCGCTGCCACGGCAGGAATGCCGACCACGGCCAGCGCGCGCTGCACCAGTGTGGCCTCGCGATGCGAACGCACCAGCACCGCGATGTCACCCGGCTGTACCGGGCGCCCACGCAGCACCGCATTGCCGGCGCGCGCCGCGACCAGGATCTGGTGGATCGCCGCCACACAGGCCTGGGCGGCTGCTTCGCGCGAGGCATCGGCACTCATCGCCTTGTCACCGCCACTGCGCAGCACGCGCAGAGTGAGTGCCGGGGCGGCATGGCCGTCGCGCTGGTAGTCCGCATCGCTGCGCACGCCACCGGGCCGCACCGGCTCGAACTGGATGCCACGCTCGTGGAAGGCGTCTTCGCCACCGTTGTCGTACAGCGCCTGCAGCGCGCGCAGCACGGCCGGTCGCGAGCGGAAGTTCTGGTCAAGCACCGGCGCCTGTTGCGCCGCCCGCTTGGCCTTCAGGTAAGTGTGGATATCACCGCCGCGGAAACCGTAGATCGCCTGCTTGGGATCGCCGATCAGGAACAGCGCCGGTGCCAGGCCGAGCTCGCGCACTTCCGGTGAATCGCCGAACACGGTGTGGAAAATGCCCCACTGACGGTCGTCGGTATCCTGGAACTCATCGACCAACGCGATGCGGTACTGCGCGCGCAGCTGCTTGACCAATGCCAGCCGCTGCGGGCCTTCCAGGGCCAGTGCCACGCCATCGATCAGATCGTCGTAGGTCTGCACCCGGCGGGTGCGCTTCAGCGCCTGCAGGCGCTGTCTGGCTTCAGCGCGAAGCACGTGCAGGAAGTTCAACGCGGTGGCACGGAGCCAGGCATCGCGTTCGGCCAGAAGCGCGACATAGCGGGCCAACGGCGCCTGCAATGGCGACGATGGCGTGCGCTCGGCGAATTTCTTGTTGGTCTTGGCTGCCAGCGCCTCCGGCAGCAGTGCCGGCAGGCGCTCGCTGGTCAGCAGCTCGCGCGGGTCGGCGCGTTCGGCCCAGCCCAGCAGTTGCCGGCCCAGCGGGTGCAGCCAGCCCAGCTTGTACGACACGCCGTTGATCCATTTGTTGTCGACCGCATCGCAGAGGTCGATGAAGAACTGCTCGCCATGCTCGCGCACGCTTGCGGACAGCTCTTCGGCAACACTCTGCAGGGCGGCCTGCGGATCGGGCAGCGCCACCGCCTGTGGCAACGGGTGCAGCGGCGGCGCGGCCAGCAACGCGCGCAGATCGGCGACCAGTGCGTCCGGGGTGGACCACAGCCAGGTCAGCGGTTCCAGCGTGGCCGGGTCATTGGCATATACCCGCCACAGGTCTGCCGCGAGCGCTTCCAGCAACTCACGGTCGCTGGCCAGCAGCTCCGGCGGATCAAAGGTGTGGCCGCTCTCCAGCGCATGCTCGCGCAGCACGCGGGTGCAGAAGCCATGGATGGTGAAGACGGACGCAAGGTCGATCTCATCGGCGGCGACCTGCAGGCGGCGCTTCAGTGCAGCGGCGCGCTCGGTACCTCCCTGCAGATGGCGCTGCAGCACCTCGCGGGTCAGCCGCACGTCCGGTGCTTCGCCTTCGACCGGTTCCAGATCGACCAGTCGCGCCGCCAGCGCCAGGCGCTCGCGGATGCGCTTGCGCAGTTCCTGGGTAGCCGCATCGGTGAAGGTCACCGCCAGGATCTGTCCGATGCGCAGGCCCTGCTCTACCACCAGGCGGGTAAACAGCGTAGCCAGGGTGAAGGTCTTGCCGGTACCGGCGCTGGCTTCGATCAGGCGGATGCCATCCAGCGGCAGGGCCAGATAGGGATCGACCGTCATGCACTGGGCTCGCTCATCGATGAAGGCGGGGCTCATGCGCTGCCCTCCTGGCGCGTTTCGGCGCCGAGGGTGCGGCCTTCGCGCACCGCGCTGAAGACCACCTGGCTGTTGCGCAGCAGCTCGGCATAACTGGCATCGGAGGCGAACGGGTCGGCACCCCGCAGCAGCAGCTGCCAGGCGTCGCTGCTGGATTCACCCCAGCTGCGGTCGCTGCCGTGCCACTGCTTCCAACCCTCGCTGCGCTGTTTTTCTGCCGGCGCGTTGTACAGCACCCAGCCGGTATACGGGGCAAAGCGCAGCGGCTCACGCAGGCCGCGCTGGCGCAACTGCAGCAGCGCGCGCAGCGCCGCGCGTGCAGCAGGCGCGCTCAGTGCCGGCAGTACATGCGGGCCGGGACCGGCGTCGCCGCCATCGTGGAACTGCACAAGGGGCAGTGCGTCGCCGGCGGCGTTGGCCAGCAGCCAGTCCAGGCCCTGGCGGATCACTGCATTGCCATTGAGCGTGCCGGCGCGCAGCCGCACCAGGCCTTCGGGATGCCGATCGGCCACGCGGCCGTGCAGGCGCACGCCATCGATGTCCACTTCGTAGCGACGGCTTTCCAGCGGCTCGCCCTGCATCCAGCCCAGCAACGCACTGGCATACGGACGGGTCTTCAACTGCTCCACCTCGAACTGGCGCTGGCCCAATGGACCGGACGGCAGCAGGCCACGCGCGCGCAGCCGCGGGTACAACGGTTCGGTATCGCCACTGAGCGTGGCGCGCACCACCGCCGCCTGCACGCTGCGCTTTTCCGGGCCGCGCGATGACAGCACCAGCGGTTCCAGGTCATCAACTTCCCCGGCATCGTCGGCCAGGCGCAGGCCCATCGACTGTGCGAGGAACTGCCCGGCCGGGTCGCACAGGAAGCGGCGCAGGGTGTCGAGCGCGAGCTCGTCTTCCACCGCATCGTCGAGCGGCGGCGGCAGCGGGGCATCGAACCACGGCTGCAGGCCCCCACGCTGGCCGGTGAGGCGGCCGGCAGCGGGATGCCATTGCCGCCGATAGCTGAAGCGGCGTGGATCGCCATCTCCGAACGCCGCCGGTGAGAACGGCTGCAGTGCATGGCGCACGGTAAAGTCGCGGACCGCCGCAGGCGGATCGAGGTGATACGCGGCGGCGGCATCGATCAGTTCACTGACCAGCACCGACGGCTCACGTACGCTGCCATCGCGTGGATCGGCGCCGAGGTAGCTGAGGTAGAACACCTCCTGCGCGGCGGCGAACAGCTGCAGGAACAGGAAGCGGTCGTCTTCGCGGGTGGAGCGATCGCCCGGGCGGCGGCGTGGCGTGTCCAGCTCGGCGGTGAGCTGGTTGAGGCCCGCGGCCGGGTCACGACGCGGGAAATCGCCATCATTGAGACCGAGCACGCAGATCACCCGGAACGGCAGCAGGCGCATCGGCACCATGCGGCCGAAACTGATGCCACCGGTCAGCAGCGGCGCGCGCGTATCGGCCTCACCCAGTACACCGGCGAAGTGCGAACGCACCACCTCAGGCGGCACGCCGTCTTCGAACCCGGCCTTGGCGGCATCGTCGGCGAACTGATTCAGCAGCTTGCGCAGGCGCTCGAGGGCACGCTGGCTGTTGGGAGAGCTGGGCGCGGTCGGCAGCAGCGCGTCCAGCAGCGACAGCAGCCGTTGCCGCCACTGCGCCGGGGTCAGCAGTTCGCCGAGGCGACGCTGGTAGACCGCCAGCACGCGCAGCAGCCGCAGCAGCCGGTCCAGTGCTTCCAGCGCGCCGCCTTCCAGCTCGATCCACGGCGCCACGCCGGCCAGGTCCGCCTCGCTGCCGGTGGCGTGACCGAGCACCAGGCGGTCCAGTGCGAACTGCCAGGTGTAGGCGTCGTCGGCCGGCGCCTGGTGCTGGTTGCGGTGCTTCGCATCCAGGCCCCAGCGTGCGCCGGCCTGCTGCAGCCAGCCATGCAGGCGATCGAAGTCCACTGCTTCCAGCCCGGCCGCTTCGGCCAGCGGCGCGCTGGCGAGCAGGTCCAGCACCTCGTTCAGGCCGAAACGCGAGACCGGCAGGCCCAGCAGGTGCACGAACACATCGGCCAGCGGCTCTCCTGCCAGTGGGCTGCTGTCGGCCAGCGCGTAGGGAATGTGCTCCTCCTCGCCGCCGCGGCCGCCGAACACCGCCTCCAGGTACGGCACATAGGGATCGATGTCCGGCGCCAGCACCGCGATCTCGCGCGCCTGCAGCGGCGGGTCGAAGCGAGGGTCCTGCAACAGGCTTCTCAGCTGGTCGTGCAGCACCTGCAGCTCGCGCAGCCGGGTGTGGCAGGCATGCACGTGCAGGCTGGGGTCGTCGCTGCGCAGCCCATCGCGCAGCACGCCCGAGGGCAGTGCGCGACGGTGGAACAGATCGCGCTGCAGGCGATGCAGCAGGCTGTCGGACAGGCCGCCTTCGTCAAGGGTCGGCCGGGTGTCTTCCTCCGGATCCGAATACGCGGCAATCTCGCCGGCCGGGTGCACCACCTCGTAGCTGCCCAGCACCGCCATGAAGTCGCGGCCGGCCGCACCCCAGGCTTCCAGCAGGCGGTTCTCACCAGCCGCTTCACCGAAGGGATCGGGTGCGCCGCTGCGCAGGCGCTCGGCCAGCGTCTGCAGGTCACCCCAGTACGACTGCACCGGAGTGGGCATATAGAAGTGCAGCTCGCCCACCCGCGCCTGGGTGGCCATCACCCGCAGCACGTCGGGCGAGATGTTGAGCGTCGCGAACGCGGACATGCGCGGTGGCAGGCCCTGTGGCAGCGGCTGGCCGGCGCCCTCGAAGCGATCCAGGTACGCCTGGATGCGGCGCGCGCGGTAGTCGCGGCCATGGGCGATGGTGCGCCAGAGGATCGCCTGCGGGTCGGCCGGGTCGGCGCCGGCCTCCCAGCGCAGCAACCAGTCGCGGCGCCAGGCCTGGTACTTCTCGAACACCGACGCCAGTTCACCGGCCAGTGCCCACGGCTTCAGGGCGTCGCCGCCGGCAAGATAGGACTGCAGCGCGCGCATCGGTGGCTGCGCCAGCAGCGCCGGGTCGCGCAGTGCCTGGTACAGCTTCCAGTGCAGGCCCGCCGCGTCCAGGTCGTCGCGTTCGCCCGGCACATTGGCATTGAGTGCACGGGCAACGAACTCGCCCGGGGTCAGGAACTCGAGGTTGGCGGCCACGCCATATTCGGCAGCGAGTGTCGCTTGCAGCCAACGCCGCATCGCCACCTGCGGGATCAGCACCACCTCCGGCGCGAGCAACGGCTGGCCCGGAACCGGCACACGCACGTTGCGCGCCAGCAGCGCAGCCAGCACGTCCAGGGAGTTGGAATGGTAGAGGCGGAAATCGCTGCCCGGGTCACTCATCATGCACAGTGTGCAGCACGGCAGGCAGTATTCAATGGCCCGCCCATCGCCGGTACGGATTGTTCCGCGCTGCCAGCCGATTGTCCCGGCCTGGCAAGGGTCTTGCCGTGCCACAATACTGGACCGTCCAGTCTGCTTATGTTCAGCCGACGGGCCCGATCCTTCGATGTCTAAAAAGCGTTAATGGTGCCCATGTCGGCTTCCACCTCCAGTCTGGTGCAGTTATCCAACGTCCGCATCGACCGGAGCGGGCGCACGATCCTGCGCGACGTGTCGCTGCAGGTGCCCAAGGGCAGCATCACGGCCGTGCTGGGCCCGTCCGGCAGTGGCAAGTCGACCCTGCTGGCGGCACTGACCGGCGAACTGCGTCCGGTCGCCGGCGAGGTCACCCTGTTCGGCAAGCCGATCCCGCATGACAGCGGCGCGCTGCTGGAAATGCGCAAGAGCGTGGGTGTTCTGCTGCAGGGCAACGGCCTGCTGACCGATCTGACCGTCGCCGAAAACGTCGCGCTGCCGCTGCGCACGCATACCCGCCTGCCGACCGCCGTGCTGCGCCGGCTTGTGCAAATGAAGCTGCATGCCGTGGGCCTGCTGGCCGCTGCCGATGCCTGGCCGCGCGAACTGTCCGGTGGCATGGCGCGCCGCGTCGCGCTGGCCCGTGCGCTGGCGCTGGACCCGCCGCTGATGATCTACGACGAGCCACTGACCGGGCTGGACCCGATCGCCTCCGGCGTGATCATGAGCCTGATCCAGCGCCTCAACCACAGCCTGGGCCTGACCAGCATCATTGTCAGCCACCACGTGCACGAGACCCTGCCGATCTGCGACCAGGTGATCGCCATCGCCAATGGCGGCATCGTGTTCCAGGGCACGCCGGAGGCGCTGCAGTCCAGCCAGGACCCGTTGCTGCGGCAGTTCCTGCACGGCCAGCCCGATGGCCCCATTCCGTTCGATGCCGCGCCGCGCGCGAGGGTCGCCTGATGCCGTTCGTCCAAGCCACCCGCTCGCTGGGTCGCGCCGGCCTGTTCTCGCTGACCGTGCTGCGTGGTTCGCTGCCGACCCGTGATTTCCTGGCCGAGCTGACCCGCGAGATCTACAAGATCGGCGCGCGCTCGCTGCCGATCATCGCCGTCGGTGGTGCCTTCGTCGGCCTGGTGCTGACCCTGCAAGGCTACCGCACGCTGACCACCTTCGGAGCGGCCGACGCGCTGTCGACCCTGCTCGGCCTGTCGCTGTACCGCGAACTGGCGCCGGTGCTGACCGCGCTGCTGTTCATCGGCCGCGCCGGCAGCTCGATCGCCGCCGAACTGGGCCTGATGCGCGCCACCGACCAGATCAAGGCACTGGAGCTGATGGCGATCGACCCGGTGGCCAAAGCCGTCGCGCCGCGCTTCTGGGCGGCGGTGCTGACCGTGCCACTGCTGACCGGCATCTTCTGCTCGCTGGCGATCAGCGCCAGCTACTTCGAAGCGGTGCATGTGCTGGGCCTGGACAATGGCGTGTTCTGGTCGGCACTGCGCAACAGCGTCGATTTCTGGGATGACTTCGGCGTGGCGATGCTGAAGTCGGCGATCTTCGGCGGCACCGCAGCGCTGGTCGCCGCCTATGTTGGTTTCCACGCCGAGCCGACCATCGAGGGCACCTCGGTGGCGACCACCCGTGCGGTGGTCAATGCCTCGCTGCTGGTGCTGATGTTCAACTTCGTGCTGTCGGCAATGTTGTTCACCTAACCCCTCCACCGGCGGTGCGCAGGCGCGCGCGGCCACCACGACTCGATCAGGTAATCCACATGGCCATCCGCGGTCCCAGACTCGAATTCTCCGTCGGCGCATTCCTGCTGCTGGCCCTGGCCTCGCTGATGGTGCTGGCCGTGGCCTCGACCAACCAGCGCTGGAGCTGGGGCAGCCAGGGCTACGAGCTGAAGGCGCGCTTCTCCCAGGTCGGCCAGCTGCGCAAGCAGGCGCCGGTGAAGATCAGCGGCGTCACCGTCGGCCAGGTCGCCTCGATCGACCTGGATCCGGTGAAGTTCGAATCCATCGTGACCCTGCGCATGGACAGCAAGGTCAAGGACCTGCCGGCGGACACCTCGGCGGGCATCTTCACCAGTGGTTTGCTCGGCGAGAGCTATATCGGTCTGCAGCCGGGCGGTGACCCGGACATGCTGAAGGCCGGTGACGAGATCGTCTTCACCCAGCCGGCGGTGGACCTGATCCAGCTGGTCGGCAAGTACATGTTCAGTGGCGGCGCCGGTGGCGGCGCTGCTCAGAAGCCCAACGAAGGCGCGCAGGCGCCTGCAACGGAACCGCAACCATGAAAATGAAACTGATTCCCGCCCTGCTCGCCTCGGCGCTGCTGATGGCCACCCCGTTCCTTGCCCAGGCCCAGGCGGTCGCCCCCGCCGCTGCCGCAGCGCAGGGCCAGGCCGGCAAGGTGGTGATCGATGCCAGCACGCGCATCCTCACCACCCTGCAGCAGCGCCGGAGCGAGTTCAGCAGCAATCCGGCCAGCCTGCGCAGCTACATCGACAGCGAACTGAACCGCACCTTCGACCGCGACTATGCGGCACGCCTGGTGCTGGGCACGCACGCCCGCGGCGCCTCGGATGCCGACATCAAGCTGTTCGCCGATGCCATGGCCGACAGCCTGATGCAGCGCTACGGTTCGACCCTGCTCAACATCCAGGGCAAGCCGAGCTTCCGTCTGAAGGGTGAGAGCCCGCTGCCGGGCAACCGCGGCGTGCGAGTGACCACCGAACTGGTGCGCGCCGGCAGCGAACCGACCCCGGTCGAGTACTGGATGCGCAACGTGAACGGCCAGTGGAAGATCTTCGACGTCAACATCGAAGGCATTTCCTACGTGCAGACCTTCCGCAACCAGTTCGATACGCCCTTGCGCCAGAAGGGCATCAAGCAGGTGGCCAGCGAACTGCACAGCGGCAGCATGCAGGCCGGGCCGGCGGGCAATGGCAAGTAACGCACTGGCGCTGCTGGAAGGCGACACCCTGCGCCTGCGCGGGGTGCTCGACCGTGCCGCGGTGATTGCACTGTGGCCGCAACTGCAGGCCCTGCCAGCCAAGCTGGCGCGGCTGGAGCTGGGCGAGGTCGAGCGCGTGGACAGCGCCGGCCTGGCCCTGCTGGCCGAACTGGCCTCCCGGGCACGCAAGGCGGGCCATGCGCTGGCCATTTCCGGCGCGCCGGCCGGCTTCAACGAGCTGAGCGCGGCCTACCGGCTGTCGCCCGACCTGGACTTCAACGCTACTTCTGCTGCGAGCTGACATGAACGTCGTACGCACTTTCCCCCTGATCCTCCTGGCCACCGCCCTGACCGCCTGTGCCGGCAAGCCCGCGCGCAGCGACGCACCGGTCGCCAGCACCGTGGTCCCGGCCGGCGCTCCCGCCGAAGCGACGCCCGCCGACACCGGCGTGACCGAGGTGGCCCCGGTGGACAACCCGCCGATCGCCACCGCTGCGGCGCCGACCCCGCCCGCAACCAGTGCCGATGCCGATGCGGCCAAGACCGCCGCAGCCACTGCACCGGGCGGTGATGATGATTTCGACGCCCTGTACGGTGGTACCGGCGACACCGGCAGTGCGGCCGCCTATGACCCGTGGGAACCGTTCAACCGCAAGGTGCACAAGTTCAACAACGCGGTCGACCGTGGCATCGCCCGCCCGCTGGCCACGGCCTACACCCACGTGGTGCCACGCTTCGCGCGTACCGGCGTCAGCAACTTCTTCAGCAATCTGCGCGCACCGGTGACCATCACCAACCAGCTGCTGCAGGGCCGCGGTGCCGATGCGTGGGACAGCCTCGGCCGCTTCCTGATGAACAGCACGCTGGGCATCGGTGGCCTGTTCGATCCGGCCAGCAAGGCGATGGTGCCGCGTCGCAATGAAGATTTCGGCCAGACCCTGGGTGCCTGGGGCTGGCGTCGTTCGCGCTACGTGGAACTGCCGTTCTTCGGCCCGCGTACCGTGCGCGATGTGTTCGGCCTGGCCGGTGACATCCCGTTGTCGCCGATCCGCCGCATCGAGGAAGACAAGGTCCGCATCGGCCTGCAGGGCCTGCAGCTGGTCGACACCCGCGCACAGCTGCTGGCGATCGATGATCTGCGCGACACCGCCGTGGACGAGTACTCGCTGGTGCGCGATGCGTGGATGCAGCGCCGCAACTACCAGATCGAGAACGACCTGCGCAGCAAGCGCGACCGCGGCCATGACGATGCCAATTCGCCGATCCCCGTGGATGCGATGCCGATGCCGAACTGGAGCAACTGATCGCTGCAACCCGTGCATGAAAAAACCCCGCCTCGGCGGGGTTTTTCTTTTCCGGCAGGTGCCAACCCGGATTGGCACGCTTTGCTCAGGCCACCAGCGCGGCCTCGATGGCGTCGCGCAGGCGCACGTCATCGGCCGCCACGTCCGGGGCAAAGCGTGCAATCACCTTGCCATCACGGCCGACCAGGAACTTCTCGAAGTTCCACAGCACCGCCGGTGCCGGATGGATCGGGATCTCCTTGCTGGCCAGGCGCTCGCGCAGCGGGCCTTCGCCGATCGACTGCGGCTGCGCGGCGGTCAGCTGCTGGTACAGCAGGTGGGTGTCCTCGCCAGCCACGCTGATCTTGGAGAACATCGGGAAACTGACGTCGTAGGTGAGCTGGCAGAACTGCTGGATCTCCGCCTCGCTGCCCGGCTCCTGGCCAAGGAAGTTGTTGGCGGGGAAGCCCAGCACTTCCAGGCCCTGCGCATGCTTTTCCGCATACAGCGCCTGCAGGCCTTCGTACTGCGGGGTCAGGCCGCACTTGGAGGCGACGTTGACCAGCAGCAGCACCTTGCCCTGGTAGTCGGCAAGCGAGGACGGCTGGCCGTCGATGGTGGTGAGGGGAATGTCCTGGATCGGGGTGCTCACGCGGGGCTCCGGCTACGGCGGGAATGGCCCACCAGCATAGCGCCGCGCGCGCTGTTGTAGAGCCGAAACCATGCTCGGCTGATGGCATGGCAGCCGAGCATGGGCTCGGCTCTACAGGACATCCTCAATCCACGCAGATCGTACCCTGCGCCTTGCCGTCCTCGATACGCTGGCGGCAACCGAAGTTCTGGCTGGCATCACGCTGGCAGGTACCGGACGCCGCATCACCGGCCACTGCCTCGCCTGCGGCCAGGCACTGGCCCGTGCAGTCGCTTTTGCGGCTGCAGGCCTTGCCGGCGTCGGCATAGGGAATCACGCATTGCTCGCGCTGCAGCCGGCCGAGCCGCTGCAGGGTGCCACCGGCGGCCTGGCAGTCGACGTCGCGTGCTTCGCGGTAGGCCTCGACCGCTTCGGGGGTGCTGGAGGCGGCCTGCGTGGTCGTGCCCACGGTCGTTGGCGCGCTGCCGCAGGCGGCGAGCAGCGCGGTCAGGACAAGGCTGGTGAAGCGGGGCAGGCGCATGGCGGTACCTGGTCGAAGCGGACAGGCCGCCAGCATACCCATCGGCGATGCAGGCGGCGTGTCAGCGTGGCTCAGGCCTCGTCGCCTTCGCCGTCACTGCCTTCCTCCTCGGCCACCGCATCACCCTCGGCCAGGTCGCCGAGCAGCGACTGCGCCTGTTCGGACGCCAGCGACTCCACGCCACGCAGGCGGCGTTCGATGGTGCGGGTCTTGCGGCTGGCCTCGCCGATGCTGCGGCCAACGGTAGTGATCTGCTTCTCGGCCTTTTCCAGGATGCCGGCGAACTTGCCGAACTCGCTCTTGACCGCACCCAGCAGGCTCCACACTTCGCTGGATCGCTTTTCAATGGCCAGCGTGCGAAAGCCCATCTGCAGGCTGTTGAGCAACGCAGTGACCGTGGTCGGTCCGGCCACCACCACACGGTGCTCGCGCTGCAGCAGGTCAACCAGGCCCGGGCGCCGGATCACCTCGGCATACAGGCCTTCGGTGGGCAGGAACATCACCGCGAAGTCCGTGGTGTGCGGTGGCACGATGTACTTGTCGCAGATCGACTTGGCCTGCACGCGCACCGCGCGCTCCAGCTGGATGCCCTGCAGGCGCACGCCTTCGGCATCGCCCTGTTCCTGTGCGTCCAGCAGGCGCTCGTAGTCCTCGCGCGGGAACTTGGAGTCGATCGGCAGCCACACCGGCGTGTCGTCGCTGCTGCGGCCCGGCAGGCGCACGGCGATATCGACCATCTCGCCACTATCCGGGCGCACCCTCACCGCACGCGCGTACTGTTCCTGGGTGAGTGTCTGCTCGAGGATGTTCTCCAGCTGCACTTCGCCCCAGCTGCCGCGGTTCTTGACGTTGGTCAGCACGCGCTTGAGGTCGCCCACGCCGGTGGCCAGCTGCTGCATCTCGCCGAGGCCACGCTGCACCTGTTCCAGGCGCTCGGAGACGAGCTTGAAGGAATTGCCCAATCGCGTTTCCAGCGTCGACTGCAGCTTCTCGTCCACGGTGTGGCGCATCTGCTCCAGCTTCTGCGCGTTGTCGTTCTGCAGCGCGCGCAGCTGTTCCTCCAGCGTGGCACGCATCTCGGCGATGCGCTGCTCGTTGCGCTGTGTCAGTTCCTGCAGGCGCAGGCCCAGACTGTCGGTCAGGCGCTGCTGCGACAGCGCGCCCTCCTCGCGGCCCTTGCGTGCATCGTCCACCAGGGTCTGGCGCAGCGCCCCGAGCTGGGTATCGGTGCGCGCAGTGAGCTCCTGCAGCTGCTGGCCAAACGCATGGATGCGTGCCTCCTGCTGCTGGCCGAAGGTCTCCAGCTGACCGCGCAGTTCCTGCAGCCGCTGCCCCATCAATGCTGCGCCGCGCTGCTGGCTATCGGCCACTTCAGCGCGCGCTTTGCGGGCATCTTCGCCCAGCGCTTCGCGCAGCAGGTCCAGGCGCTGATCGGTGCGGGTGGACAGATCGGTCAACGCGCGGGCGAAGCCATCGAGCTGTTCGCGCAGTTCGCTGCGCCCGGCGCGCGCCTCCTCGCGCACGGCCTGTTCCAGGCGGTCATGCGGCGGGCGGCGCAGCAGGGCGACCAGCTGCAGGATGAGCACGGCCAATAGAAGGCCGGCAATGAGCAGGTATTCGGTTTGCATGGGGCAAGTGTAGGCTGGCCGAGTCTCAGCTGCTGCGTCAGGACCATGCTCGCTCTGTACGGAAAGCCCACCTCCATCAACGTGCGCAAGGTGCTGTGGCTGTGCGCCGGCCTCGACCTGCCACTCCAACACGAGCCAGAACCACCGGCGGACCTGCTGGCCACGTTGAATCCGAACCGGCAGGTGCCGGTCCTGCGCGATGGCGGCTTCGTGCTGTGGGAATCGAACAGCATCTGCCGCTACCTGGCCGTACGTGCTGGCCGTGATGACCTGCTGCCCGGCACGGCGCAGGGCCGCGCCCGGGTCGAGCAGTGGATGGACTGGCAGGCCAGCGACCTCAACAGCGCCTGGCGGCACGTGTTCATGGCGCGCGTGCGGCGGCACCCGGACTACCCGGACGATGCCCGCGCCGAGGCCAGCCTGGCGCAGTGGAACCACTTGATGGGCGTACTCGACACACAATTGGCCGGTGGCCACTGCCACGTGACGGGCAACGCCTTCACCCTGGCCGACATCGTGCTCGGGCTATCGGCCCAGCGCTGGCGCAGCACGCCCGGCAACAAGCCCGTGCTGCCACACCTCTCGGCGTGGTTCGAACGGCTGCGCGAGCAGCCCGGTTTCGCCACCCACGTCGACAACGGCGTGGCCTGAGGGGAAGTGCCGGCCGCTGTTAGCAGGTGTCGACCTGGGTCGACACGGTGGATCCATGCCATTCGTGGATGAATCTCTGTAGAGCCGAGCCCATGCTCGGCTGAGCGGCGTGCGCTGACGGCAGCCGAGCGTGGGCTCGGCTCTACAGGAAAAACCGGGCCTTACCAGCCTTCCAGCACGATCTTGCCCTTGGCGCGCTGGCTTTCCAGCAGCGCGTGGGCGCGCCGCAGGTTGGCCGCGTCGATGCGCCCGAAGTGCTCGCCCAGGGTGGTCTGCAGCACGCCCGTGTCGATCAGCTCGGCCACACGGTTCAACAGGTCGTGCTGGCGCTGCATGTCGGCGGTGCGGTACAGCGGCCGGGTGAACATCGACTCCCAATGCAGTGACAGCGCCTTGCGCTTGAGCGCCATCACGTCCACCTGGCCCGGGTCATCGATCAGCCCCAGTTGGCCCTGCGGTGCCAGCAGTTCCACGATCTGCGCGTAGTACTGGTCGGAGTGGGTCAGGCTGGCGACATGCTGCACCTCGCTGATGCCGAGCCGCGCCAGTCCCTCGGCCAGCGGCAGGCTGTGGTCGATCACGTGGTGTGCCCCCATTGCGTACGTCCAGTCCTGGGTATCCGGGCGCGAGGCGGTGCCGATCACGGTCAGCCTGGTCAGCTTCCGTGCCAGCTGCACCAGGATCGAACCGACACCACCGGCAGCACCGATCACCAGCAGGGTCTGGCCTTCGCCACCACCCTCCGGGATGCGCAGGCGGTCGAACAGCAGCTCCCAGGCGGTGATTGCAGTCAGTGGCAACGCTGCGGCGGCGGCATCGTCGAGACTGGCCGGCTTGCGCCCGACGCTGCGCTCATCCACCAGCTGGTACTGCGCATTGCTGCCCGGGCGGTCGATGACGCCGGCGTAGTAGACCGCGTCGCCGGGCTGGAACAGGGTCACCTCGCTGCCCACCGCATCAACAATGCCGACCGCATCCCAGCCCAGCACGCGCGGGCCATCGGTGGCCACGCCGCGGCGGACCTTGGTGTCGACCGGGTTCACCGCCACCGCGCGTACCGCCACCCGCAGGTCACGCGGGCCGGGCTGCGGCAGTTCCAGTTCAATATCGATCAGGGCCTGGGCATCATCGATCGGCAGGCCGGCTTGGGTGTAGGCAATGGCGCGCATGGCAGCGGTCCAGTGGGGAAGGAGGCGACAGGTTGCGCCGCACGCGGCCCCTCGGAAAGGCGCAGAATCGGGCAGCACTTTCACTCTGGCGATGAAGATGATCCGCTTCGACGATCTGCAGCTGTTCGTCCGTACTGCCGCACTGGGCAGCTTCTCGCAGGCGGCCCGCGAAGCCGACCTGCTGCCGGGGCAGGTTGCTGCGGCGGTGGCGCGGCTGGAACGCGAGCTGGACCTGCGCCTGTTCGTGCGCACCACGCGCAGCCTGCGCCTGACCGGCGAGGGGGCGCTGTACCTGCCGTATGCGCAGGAGGTGCTGGCCACCCTGCGCGAGGGCCAGGCGCGCGTGCAGGGCGAAGACACCGAACTGCACGGCACCCTGCAGCTGTCGGCGCCGTCGGACTTCGGTCGAAATCTGCTGCTGCCCTGGCTGAGCGCCTTTCGCGCCGCGCACCCCCGGCTGCGCCTGCACCTGCGCCTGTCCGACGAAGTGGCCGACGTGTTCCGCGACCCGGTCGACGTGGCCATCCGCATCGGCCACTTCGACGACGCCAACTACGTCGCCCTGCCCCTGCTGGAAGGCAATCGGCGCGTACTCGCGGCGTCACCCGACTATCTGCAGCGGCGCGGCACGCCCACCCGCCTGGAAGATCTGCGCGAGCATGATTGCCTGGTCTACCAGCTCAGTGGCCGCGCCTATGATCGCTGGTCGTTCGAGGTCGACGGGCGCCGCAGCGTGATTCCGGTGCGCGGCCCGCTGGTCTGCGATGACGCCGATGTGGTGCGGCGCTGGGCGGTGGCCGGCGAAGGCATCACCTACAAATCCTGGCTGGACCTGCGCGAGGATGTGCTCGCAGGGCGCCTGCAGCTGCTGCTCGACGGCATCGGCAGCCACATACCGTTGCAGCTGGTCTGCCCGCACCGCAAACAGTTCTCGCCGGCGGTGCGGCAGCTGCACGCGCAGCTGCGCCAGCACCTGCAACCTCTGCTGTCTGGCATGCCCGAGGGTCCTGCCGGCCCCCTGTCGCCAGTCCCGGCGCTGGCCGACAATGGCGGCCCCCCGTAAGAGAGAACGCCGCCATGCCGTGGATGGGCATCCAGGACCTTTGGACGTTTCTGGTCGCCGTGCTGGTGTTTCTCGCCCTGCCCGGCCCCGGTACCTTCACCCTGCTGACCGCCACCGGCCGTGGTGGCGTGCGCGGCGGTTACACCGCACTGGCCGGCCTGCTGGTCGGCGACCAGATCCTGATGTGGCTCGCGCTGGCCGGCGTGGCCGCGCTGCTCAAGGCCAACCCGCTGGTGTTCCACGCCGTGCAGTACCTGGGTGCGGCCTACCTGGTGTGGGTCGGCATCAGCCTGCTGCGCACACCGAAACACGAGGGTGGTGACGCCGGCCCGATCCGCATGCAGCCGGGCCGCTACTTCCAGCAGGCGATCCTGGTCAGCCTGCTCAACCCGAAGGCGATCCTGTTTTACATGGCCTTCCTGCCGTTGTTCATCGATCCCAAGGCACACCAGGGCATCGCCACCTTCGCGGCACTGGCCGGGATCATCCTGGTGGTCAGCATCGCCTACTGCTCGATGCTGATCGGTGTGGGCAACCTGGCCCGTCGCCGGTTGATCCAGCACCCGCGGATCAGCGACGCGCTGCGCCGCGTGGCCGGCCTGTTCCTGGTGGGGTTTGGCATCCGGTTGGGGCTGAACGGATGAACGGGCGGCTGCCGCTGCTCGGCCTGGCCCTGCTGTTCGCCGGCACCGCCTCTGGCGCCACCGTACAGGACCATCGTTGCCTGACCGGCGGTCGCAACGGCAGCATCCACCTGGAATGGCGCTGGCTGGAGGACGGACAGTCCGACGTGCGCTACGCCGGCCAGCGCAAGCGCCTGCCCCTGCGCCGGATCTCGATGGAAACCACGGTGCTGGCCGAAGATCGCCCGTACCAGTTTGACAGCGTCTGGGAAGAGCGCATCGATGGCCGCCTCAACGGCCGCTACCTGTTGAGCACTCAGGGCGCGCTGGTGCTGGATCTGCGTTACGAACGCGCCCGCGACGGCCACAGCACAACCTTCCACGACGACCCCGAAGCTTGGCAGGAGGATGGCTGCCATTGGCCGCGATCACCCTGACCCTCGGTTTGCCCTGCCAGCTGGACGATCGTAGGACGAGTTCGATTTGTTGCTCAGATTGTGCTGATTTCGTCATCATTGACGGCGTTCAGCCTCCATCAGTGACGCATCCAACCCGGGTATGACCCCCGTCAGTGGTAATGCTGCGCTGCGTTCGGTCACACTCGGGAACTTGTCGTTCTTAGTCACCCCTTCCGAGGCCTGCATGTCCCTGTTCCGGCGCAAGTCCCTAGATTCCGTCACCGTCCACGAAGCCGGCAGGCGCCTGGTTCCGACGCTCAGCTGGCCGCACCTGATCGCGCTGGGCATCGGTGCCATCGTCGGTACCGGCATCTACACGCTGATCGGCGTGGGTGCAAACCTGGCCGGCCCGGCCGTGCTGATCTCCTTCGCCATCGCCGGTGCGGTCTGCGCCTGCGCGGCGCTGTCCTACGCCGAGCTGTCGACGATGATGCCGGCCGCCGGCAGCGCCTACACCTACAGCTACAGTGCGCTGGGCGAGGTGTTCGCCTGGGTGGTGGGCTGGAGCCTGATCCTGGAGTACTCGCTGGTGGTGAGCACGGTGGCGGTGGGCTGGTCCGGCTACTTCGTCGGCTTCCTCGAATGGGTCCACACCCAGTTCGGCTGGAACGTACACCTGCCGGCCTGGCTGGCCGCCGGCCCGCATGTGGAAGGCGGAATGATCAACCTGCCGGCGATCATCATCACCTGGCTGGTGGCCGGCATGCTGATGGCCGGCACCAAGGAGAGCGCCACCCTCAATGCCATCCTGGTGGTGTTCAAGCTGATCGCGCTGGCCATCTTCGTCGCCGTAGCCCTGCCCGCCTTCGACAGCGCCAACCTGCAGCCGTTCATGCCGTACGGCTTTGCCAAGTCGATGGGCCCCGATGGCGTCGAGCACGGCGTGATGGCGGCGGCAGCGATCATCTTCTTCGCCTTCTACGGCTTCGATGCAATCTCCACCGCCGCCGAGGAGACCAAGAACCCGGGCCGCGACCTGTCGATCGGCATCATCGGTTCGATGATCGGCTGCACCATCGTCTACGTGCTGGTGGCGCTGGCGGCCGTCGGTGCGATGAGCTACGCGGTGTTCGGCCACAGCGCCGAGCCGCTGGCGCTGATCATGCGCCAGCTGGGCCATCCGACCGCGGCAATGGTGATCGGCGTGATCGCGATCATCGCCCTGCCGACCGTGCTGCTGGCCTTCCTGTACGGCCAGAGCCGCATCTTCTTCGTGATGAGCCGCGATGGCCTGCTGCCGCGTGGCCTGTCCAAGGTCAACGCACATACCGGCACGCCGGTGGCGACCACGTTGTTCACTGCGGTCGTGGTGTCGGCGCTGGCCGGCGTGGCGCGCCTGGACGAGATCGCCGCACTGGCCAACGCCGGTACCCTTGCCGCGTTCACTGCGGTGGGTGTCTGCCTGGTGGTGCTGCGCCTGCGCGAGCCGAACCGCGAGCGCACCTTCCGCACGCCGCTGGCTTTCGTGGTCGGCCCGCTGGCTGCACTGGGCTGCATCTACCTGTTCATCAGCCTGCCGCACACCACTCAGCTGTACTTCCTGCTGTGGAACGTGGCCGGCCTGGTGTTGTACTTCCTGTACAGCCGCCGCCACGCACTGATCGCGAAGTAACCGGCTCGCCGGTAGTGCCGGCCGCTGGCCGGCACCTCGCATCCTGTCGATACGAGCAATGCCGGCCAGCGGCCGGCACTACCGCAGGGCGCTTCAACCGCCCTGCTTTGCGGCGTAATCCTGCGCCTGGCGCATCACCCGCAGCAGGTTGCCGCCCCAGATGCCGGCAATCTGCTTCTCGGTATAGCCCTTGCGCAGCAGCCACGCGGTGATCTTCGGCAGCTGGCTGACATCGGGCAGGTCACTCAGTCCGCCACCACCATCCCAGTCCAGGCCGATGCCCACATGTTCCGGGCCGACCACCGTGAGGATGTGCTCGAAGTGGGCGAAGAAGTCGTCCAGGCTGGCGTGGCGCACCGGGTGCTCGTGGTCCAGCGCCTGCTCGGCCTTCAGCAGCGCAACACCCTGCTCGATGCCCATGCCTTCCCAGCCGCCCAGCTGCTTGCTCAGCGCTTCCTCGGCCTGCTTGCGCTCGGGTGTCTTCGCCGTATCGATCAGGTAGCCGCCATAGGCGTTCACCTGGATCACGCCACCGGCCTTGGCCAGTTTGCGCAGGCGCGCATCGTCGAGATTGCGCGGATGGTCATAGACCGCCTTGGCCGAGCTGTGCGACAGCACGAACGGCACCGGCATCATTGCCAGCAGGTCGTCGAACACCGCGTCCGAGGCGTGCGACTGGTCGATCACGATGCCCAGCTTCACCGCCTCCCGCACCAGCTCCTTGCCGGCCGGGCTAAGTCCTTTCCATTCCGCGCCCTTGGGATCGGTGGCCGAATCGGCGAACTCGTTGTTGGCGAAGTGCACGGTGCTGAGCAGGCGCAGGCCGGCGCGGTGATAGAACGACAGCAGGCTGGGGTCGGCCACCAGCGGGCTGGCGTTTTCCATGCTGATGTAGACCACGCGCTTGCCGGCAGCCTTGATCCGCGCTGCGTCATCGGCGGTCAGTGCCAGCGCGAAGCGCTCGGGATTGGCCGCCAGCATCTCGCGGATCTGCATCAATCGCTGCAGCCCATGGTCACGCTCGGCCAGATGCGCGGCGGCGCTGCGGTCGCCCTGATCGGTGTAGATCGCCCAGAAGCCGCCGTCCAGCGCGCCTTCGACCATGCGCGGGTAGTCGACCTGCGAAAGGGCGTTGCGGTCGTGGCGTTGCTCGATGTCGAAACCGCTGCGACCAAAGTTGGCCGGCGTATCCAGGTGGCTGTCGAGGGTGACCAGGCGCTGCTGCAGCGCCTTGGCGCGGGCCAGCTCCTGCGCGCTGAACTCGATGGCGTGGACGGACAGCGGCGCGCACAGCGCCAGGGCGAGCACGACGGACAGGTGGCGCAACGAAGGCATGGGCTCTCACCGGCATGGGGAAGAGCCCGACCATAGCGCCGTGGCCGCGCATTGGGTAGCGCCGGGCCACGCCCCCTGAACAGCGGGGCGCCGTTTTCACGAACGCATCGCAATGCGCGGAAAGCTGACCGCCGGGCAGTGGACATGATTCATGCCCGGCGAACGCAGAAGCCGACCGTCAATCCACCACGCGGCAGAACACGGCCTTGAGGTAACGCGATTCCTGCACGTGGGCCATGAACGGATGGTCCGGACCAGCGCCGGCCACCTTCAGGATCTGGATCGTGCGGCCGGAGAAATAGGCCGCACGGCGCAGCATGTCGAGGAACTGGTCCTCGGCCACCAGGCCGGTGCAGGAGAAGGTGGCGAACAGGCCGCCCGGCTTGACCACGCCCAGCGCCAGCTTGTTCATGTCCAGGTACTTCTTCAGCGCGGTGATGACCTGGTCGCGGTCGCGGGTCATCTTCGCCGGGTCCAGGATCACCACGTCGTACTGCTCGCCACGGTTGGCGGCGTCGCGCAGCCACGGGAAGATGTCGGACTGGATGAACTTCGGACGCACGTTGTTCAGGCGCGAATTGCCCTTGGCGATCTGGATCACGTCCTCGTCGATGTCGATGCCGATCACTTCCGAAGCACCACGCGCCGCCGCGTACACGGCAAAACCGCCGGTGTTGCAGCACAGGTCGAGCACGCTCTTGCCTTCCACCTGCTGGCTCAGCCACTCGCGGTTCTCGCGCTGGTCGGCGAAGAAACCGGTCTTGTGCGCACCGGCCGGGTCGGCGCGGAACTTGATGCCGTACTCGGTGATCACCGACGCTTCGGTGGTGGTGTTGCCGTGGAAGTCGAAGCTTTCCTGCTTCTGCACGTGCTCGTCGGCGAAGCTGTGGAAGCGGCAGCCGGGGAACTGCTCGCGCAGCGCATCGTAGATCCATTCGCGGTGGCGGAACATGCCGGCGGCGAAGAACTCGACCACCACGAGGTCGCCGTAGCGGTCCACCACCAGGCCGGACAGGCCGTCGCCTTCACTGTGCACGACGCGCCAGGCATCGGACACCGTATCGAGCTTCAGCACCTCACGGCGCAGCGACACTGCCTGGGCGATCTTGCGCGAGAACCAGCCGGCATCCACCGGTACGTTCTGGTCGGTTTCAAGGATGCGCACGGCAATGCGCGAGTGCCCGTTGTAGAACCCGCGGCCAATGAACTCGCCATCGATGCCGACCACGTCGACGATGGAACCGGGCTTGGGCCGGACGGTCGGCTTCTCGACCAGTTTCTGGAAGATCCACGGGTGGCTGGAGCGCCACGCATTCTTGAGGCGGACAATCGGAAGGGGGGTATTCATCCACCCATTGTAAACCGGGCGCCGGGGTCGGATCCCCGCAGGGGCTCTGACCCCGGCAAACCGGCATTTGACGGCGGCGGGGCCAGACGGCAGAATCGGCGCCAGAAGGGGAGTAGCTCCCAGACGTTGTCGCCGTCATTTCGAGCCCGCAGGCTCCGGTGCAACGGTAGTTCCGGCCGACTGGAACTGCGAGCGAGACCTTCGCCGTACTGGCGAAGCTCTGTCCCTGGATCCCCTCCCGATCCTCCGTTGCAGATCCTCGCCGTCCGGCCTGGCATTCATCTTTCCAACGGACATTCCCAATGCAGACGATCGGTAACGTGTGGTTGTGGGGCGGCTTCGCAGCGGTGGTGGTCATCGCCCTGCTGGTCGACCTCGTGTTGATGCGCCATGGTGGACCGCACAAGGTCACCTTCAAGGAGGCCCTGTGGTGGTCCATCGGCTGGGTCGCGCTGGCCCTGCTGTTCAACGCCGGCCTCTGGTACTACCTGAATGAGACCGCCGGCCAGGTCGTGGCCAACAAGGTCGGCCTCGAGTTCCTGACCGGCTACCTGGTCGAGAAGGCGCTGGCGGTCGACAACATCTTTGTCTTCCTGATGATCATGAGCTACTTCGCGGTGCCGGAAGAGCAGCGCCAGAAGGTGCTGATCATCGGCATCCTGGGTGCGATCGTGCTGCGTACGATCATGATCTTCGCCGGTAGCGTGCTGATCAGCCAGTTCCATTGGCTGCTCTACGTGTTCGGCGCCTTCCTGCTGTTCACCGGCTGGAAGATGTGGTTCGCCGCCGGCCAGGAGCCGGACCTGGAGACCAATCCGGCCCTGCGCTGGATGCGCAAGCACCTGCGCCTGCTGCCGGACTACGCCGGCAACGCGCTGAGCGTGAAGCGTGATGGCGTGCGCTGGTTCACCCCGCTGTTCGCGGTGCTGATCCTGATTGCGGTCACCGACGTGATCTTCGCCGTGGACAGCATCCCGGCAATCTTCGCGATCACCACCGACCCGTTCATCGTGCTCACCTCCAACGTGTTCGCGGTGCTGGGCCTGCGCGCGATGTTCTTCCTGCTGGCCGGCATGGCCGACCGCTTCCACCTGCTGCCGTACGGCCTGGCGCTGGTACTGGGCTTCATCGGCATCAAGATGATGATCATCGATCTGTTCAAGATCCCGACCCCGGTCTCGCTGGGCGTGGTCGCGGTGATCATCGCCGCCACCGTGGTGCTGAGCCTGAAGTACCCGCCGAAGGAAGGCGAAGGCCAGGCCTGAGCCTGACCCGTTGAACGGTGCGGCCGGTGGGATTGTCCCGCCGGCCGCCTCCACTCTCCCGTTACGGTGGCCTTGGTTTCGCGCCAGTCACCGCCATTGCTGAGGTATGGACAACAACGCGCCCCTGCCCGCCGACGACGTGCCGGCCCCCCGCAATGATCGCTCGCGCATCCTGCGGGCGTTCAATGTCAGCCTGGCCGCCGTGCTGGTGCTGGTGGCCGTGTTCGCCCTGCAGGGCACGTTCGACTGGCGACCGTGGGCGGTCGCACCGCTGGAAGCCAAGGGCCTGCTCGGCCTGATCGGCGGCCCGATGCTGCATGCCTCGGTCGAGCACATCGCCGCCAACAGCATCGCGATCCTGATCCTCGGCACCCTCGCCGGCAGCGTGTATCCGAAGGCCACCGTACGTGCGCTGCCCCTGCTGTGGCTGGGTTCGGGCCTCGGCGCATGGATGCTGGGCAATCCGGGCAGCGTGCACCTGGGTGCCAGTGGCGTGACCCACGGCCTGATGTTCCTGCTGGCCAGCCTCGGCCTGCTGCGCCGCGACCGTGCGGCGATCGCCACCGGTCTGATCGGCATGCTGTTCTACGGCGGCATGCTGATGACCATCCTGCCGCACGCCGATGGTGTGTCCTGGCAGTCGCACATGGGCGGCGCCTTCGCCGGCATCATCGCCGCGCTGCTGTTCCGCAACGCCGACCCACTGCCGCCGCGCCAGCGCTACAGCTGGGAAGACGAAGAAGACGAGGCTGAGCCGCTGTCCGACGACGAACTGGAGCCGCCGTCACCGCAGCGCGTGCCGGTACTGTGGCAGCCGCGCGAGGGCCAGGACTACGTGGTGATCCCGTTCCGCCGCCCGGACGAACCGCGCGGTTGAGGTGAGGGTGGTACCGGCCGCTGGCCGGCAACCTCATGAACCTTCGTTGGCAGTCCTTGCGTTGCCGGCCAGCGGCCGGCACTACCAGGAGAATCAGTTCCCTGCCGCGCCCATCCCATCCACCGCCTGCCGGCCGAGCGCCGGGTCATCGGTGAAGAACGCATCGATGCCCGTCGCCAGGTAAGCCCGCATCTCGGCAATCGATCCCTCGGCATTGCGCGCGCTGTCGGCACCCTTGCGCAGGTTGCTGGGCTGGAAGTGGTTTTCCGGGCGGAAGGTGTACGGAATCACCATCAGGCCAGCGGCGTGCGCGTCACGTACCAGCGAGGTCGGCGTGCCCAGCGCCCCCTTGGCATCCAGTGGAATGATCGAACGCAGCTCGGGGCCGATACCATCGGCGTAGCCGGCAATGTCCTTCAGGCCGGCCGGGGTCATCATCTGCGCATAGGTCAGCGCGCCGCCGGCCTTGACGATGTCGGCCGGCTGGGTATCGCCCTTCCACAGCAGCTGCAGCAGCCGGATGTTGCTGCCCTGGCCGATCCTGCCGCGCAGGTAGCGCAGGTTGGCGGTCTCGAACGACTGGATGGTGACCGGCCCGACATTGGTGTACGCGTTGCCACGCAACGCAGCCAGCAACTTGTCCTCCATCGGCAGGCCGATGGACTGGAAGTAGGTCGGGTGCTTGATCTCCGGCACCAGGCCGATGCCGCGGTTGGCACGCCCGGCCTGCTGCACCAGGAAGGCCAGGATCTCGTCCAGGCTGGCGATGCGGAACTGGCCGTCGTAGGCAGTACTGCGCAGCTCCGGCAGGCGCTCACGCGCGTACAGGGTCTTCAGCTCGGCCAGGGTGAAGTCTTCGGTGAACCAGCCGTCGACCTTCTGACCGTCGATCACCTTGCTCGTGCGGCGGCTGGCGAACTCCGGATGCGAGGCGACGTCGGTGGTCCCGCCGATCTCGTTCTCGTGGCGGGCCACCATCACCCCGTCCCTGGTCATCACCAGGTCCGGTTCGATGTAGTCGGCGCCATCGGCGATCGCCTGCGCGTACGACGCCAGGGTGTGCTCGGGCAGCAGTGCGCTTGCGCCGCGATGACCATAGACCGACACCTTGGGTGCGGCCGGGGCGGAGGATTCAGCACTCATGGCCACCGATGGTGCCACGGCCAGCGACAACAGCAACGCACAACCCCACGACTTCACTGCGACTTCCCCCAAGCGGTATGTGATGGCTGTCAGTATGCGGCGGCAATATGACAGGTGGGGGAAGGGGGGGGGAGCGGATGCCGGCAGGGGCTCCGATCTGACCGCCGCCACTCTTCAAACAATTCTGATTGAAGCGCTGTAAGGCCCGCGACTAGCCTCGAATGACCAAAAGCGGGTTGTCAGGGGCAGATCATGGAACAACCGATGTACATGCCGATCCTCAAATGGCGACAGGGTGAGTATCTCGCGGTGGGTCGTACCAACGAAGGAATCAAGGATGGGATCTATCCTCTGTTCGAGATCCCTATCGAGCAGTGGGACTTCGAGAACGATGCGCCGGCCAAGTCACTCGATGACCACCTGAAGAATGTGGGCAGACGTCTGAGCAGTAACTGGAAGTCGCGCCGCTGCCTGTTTGATTCGCCCTATCTTGCTGGGGACGACACCATGGCGGACGGCCAGCATCATCTGGAGCGGATCTTCGACCTCATTCGCACCGCGGGATGCCAGGCCATTCCCGTTACCGGCATTGACCGGCACGTCGATTACCAACAGGCGGTGGCACGCATTGTCGCACGCGATGATCGTGGCTGCGGATTGCGGCTCGTACCGGATGATCTTGAAGGAGGACGCCTTGCTCGGATCTCCGGGCTGCTGAGACTGTTGGGAGTGGTATCTGGTCAGGTGGATCTGATCCTCGACAGCTCGGCCGACGTCGCCGACTCACCCACGCTGCAGGCATCGACTTGGCAGGCATGGATTGCGGCGGTTCCGGATCTGGCCGACTGGAGATCAATCACCATCGTAGGAGGCAGTTTTCCTGCCAGTCTGAGCCCCTCTTCGAGCTATCGCCCACATGGCGATGTGAATCGCCGGGAATGGCGCGCGTACACGCGGCTAGCCGGCATGCATTCTGGACGGATGCCGTGGTTTGGTGACTATGGCTGCGCTTCCCCGCAGACGGAACTGATGGATCCGCGCCTGTTCGACCCCAACGCCAAGATCAAGTACACGATCGATGATCAGTGGCGGATTGTTGTGGGTACCCAGATCAAGCGCAATGGCCGCGACCAGTACCGTGATCTGTGCAGGCACCTGGTCTCCGATCTGCCGGTGGTCTTCATGGGGCGCGGCTACAGCTGGGGCGATGCGTACATCGAAGACTGCGCAAACAGTGTCACCAGTACCGGGGGAAGCTCGACCTGGCCAACGGTGGCGACCAACCACCATATGACTAAGGTTGTTCGCGACCTCGCCAGTCTGACCGGCGCTTCAACTGTTCCCTGACCAGCGCACGGATTTCCGCAAGACTGTAGAGCTCCGACAGACGTTCACATAGCGCTGCGCGGTTGCCGCGCAGCGCTGATCTTTCCGGCGTCCGCCTGCCGATCAGAGCAGAAATTTCATCGCGCCAGAGCAGTGCTGCGACGGCCGTCGCGCTCACTGATGGATTGAGTTTTGCAGGCCGCACTAGTTCTAGCCTCACTGCGTTGCGCGCTCCACGTGATGCCAGCCTGATCCCCCACCAAGCAGGCAACGTCTCCAATGCATGGTCCAGGTGGCGCTGACCCACCACGATCGTCGCCTTGTCGAGGACATCGGAGTAGAACTGCTGCTGCAACGGGAGTCTCCGCAGCGTGTCGACATCACTCTTGATCTCGTAGCCGTGCAGGTGGCCATTGATGACACATACATCGACACGGCAGGCGCCGCGCGCAAGCCCCATTTCCTCCACCACAAGCGTGTTTGGATTTGCGACATGCTCAGCAATGACCTTGCCCAGCAGAGCTGATCGCACGTCACTGTCGGTAATCGGGTTCATGGCGGGATGATATCAAGGAGGTGTCGCGCACAGGTTTGAAACCCATTGCCGCCAGTCATGGGCAAGCTAGACGATCAGAGCGTCTTCGGGGATGTGACCCCGTGTTACTTGCCGATGCAGAAACTGGAGAAGATCCTTCCCAGCAGAGCATCGGCACTCATCTGCCCGGTGATCTCGCCCAGTGCGTCATGGGCCAGCCGCAGTTCCTCGGCGGCCAGTTCCAGGTGCTCATTCGCCAGCTCGCCATCGGCGCGCTGCGCGTGTTCCTGCGCTCGCTCGATGGCATGCACATGGCGCGTGCGCGCGGAGAACTCGCCGTCCACCTGCTCCCCTGCCCCGCCCGAGGCAATCGAACGCAGGCGCGCATGCAGGTCGTCCAGCCCGGCGCCGGTGGCTGCCGAAACGAACACGCGGTCCGGGTCGTCCAGCGCCGGCAGCACACCGAGCAGGTCCGACTTGTTGTGGATGTAGATCTTGTGCGGCACCGCTGCCACGGCATCACCCAGCGCCGCCTGCCCGGCCGCCGGATCGCGCGCATCCAGCACGATCAGCGCCAGGTCGGTGCGCTCGATTTCCACGTGCGCGCGGCGCATGCCTTCGCGTTCGATGGCATCGCCGCCGTCGCGCAGGCCGGCGGTGTCGACCAGGGTCAGCTCCAGGCCATCCAGGCGGATGGTCTCGCGCAGCGTGTCGCGGGTGGTGCCGGCGATGTCGGTAACGATGGCGCGTTCGCTGCCGGCCAGGGCGTTCAGCAGTGAGCTCTTGCCGGCATTCGGCGGACCGATCAGCACGGCATGCAGGCCATCGCGCAGGCGGCGGCCACGTTCGGCGTCGCGGCGCAGCAGGGCGAGATCACTGCGCGCCTGTTCCAGGCCACGCCGCACCTGCGCGCCACCGAGGGTATCCAGCGGTTCGTCGGCGAAGTCGATGGCCGCTTCCACGTGGATGCGCAGCAGCACCAGTTGCTCGATCACGGCGTCGATGCGCCGCGAGAACACACCATCCAGCGAACGTCGCGCGGCGCGTGCGGCGCGGTTGTCGCCGGCCGCGATCAGGTCGGCGATGGCCTCGGCCTGGGCCAGGTCGAGCTTGCCGTTGAGGAACGCGCGTTCGCTGAACTCGCCCGGCCGCGCCTGGCGCGCACCGAGCGCGATGCAGCGCGCGACCAGTTGCTGCAGCAGGACCGGACTGCCGTGGCCCTGCAGTTCCACCACCTCTTCGCCGGTGAAGCTGTTCGGTGCCGGGAACCACAGCACGATGCCATCGTCGATGACCTCGCCATCGGCGTCGCGCAGGCGTGCGTAGTGCGCATGGCGCGGGCGCAGTTCAGGCGCACCCAACGCGTTGGCGATGGCCGCGGCGCGCGGACCGGACAGGCGCAGCAGGCCGACACCGCCAGCGCCCGGAGCGCTGGCAATGGCCACGATGGTGTCGGTGCGGATCGTGTCGTTCATGGTTCAGAGTTTCTCCAGCTGCGCGCGTGCCTGCGCGGCACCACTGCCCTGCGGCTGCAGCGCCAGGTAGGTCGTGTAGGCCCGCTTCGCCTTGGCCTTGTCGCCGGCGTTGAAGTAGGCATCGCCCAGGTTGAGATAGGCCACCGCACGCGACGGATCGATCTTCAGCGTGTTCTCCAGCCAGCGCGCCGCTTCGACGTAGCGCTGCTGGCGGTAGTAGACGAAGCCGAGGTTGTTGGCGGCCTGGGCGAAGTCCGGACGCAGCTTCAGTGCCTCGGTGAACTGGGCTACCGCTTCGTCGTACTGCTTCTCGCGGTACAGCTGCAGGCCGCGGTCGTTGGCCTGCTGCGCGCGCTGGCGGTCGGACGCCGGGCCGGCGGAGGGCACTACCAGCTTGGCCTTGCCGCCCTGCAGGTCAGCCACCGTCACCGGTGCCTGGCTGCCCTTGGCCTCGCTGGCGGCATCCACCTTGTTGTTCAGCGCGATCGCATCGGCGGTCAGCTGGCGCGTATCGGCATTGAGGAATTCCTGGCTGTCCGGCACCTGGAACACGAACTCGCCGCCCTGCGAACCCGGCAGGCTGCCGAAGGCCGGGGTCTGGTGCGAAACGGCTGAGACGGCCGGCGCCACGTAGGCGGCCAGCTCGGTACCGGTGATCAGGCCATCGCCGTTGAGATCGCCCTTGCCAGCCAGCGCCTGCAGCAGCACCCAGGTGAATACCGAGTGGCCATTCGGGCCGGCATCGGCCACCTGCTGGTCGGCACCACCGGCGGTCAGCATCTGCCGCGCGCTGCGACGCGCGTTCTCGCGCAGGAACGACGACGACGGCGGGCCGCCACGGGTCAGGCCCAGGCCGCTGTAGCAGGCATCCATCACGAACATCACATGCTTGGCCTGCATGCTTTCTGCAATGTTCTGGATGTCGGTCATCGCAATCGCGTCGGTGGCGAATTCCTTCGGATCCGAATCGACCGGGATGATGTAGCCGAGGTCGCGCCCGGAGGCGAGCTGGCGGGTCGCGCCATGGCCAGCGAAGAATACGAACACGCGGTCGTTCTTCCCGGTGCGGTCATCGGCCAGGCGGTCGTGGAACGCGGCCAGGATGTTGTTGCGGGTGGCCTGCTCGTTCTTCAGCACGATCACCTGCGAGGACGGGAAGCCGAACTGCCCGGTGAGGGTATCGGCCACCGCCTGCGCGTCATGGCTGGCGTATTCCAGCTTCGGCCATTTGGCGTAGTTGTCGATGCCGACCACGATCGCCCACGACTTCTCGTAGCCGGTGGTGACGGTCGCGGCACCGGTATCGCCCTTGCGCACACGGGCGACAGTGAAGTCGCGGCCGTTCCAGCCGGCGAACTGGTAGCCATCGGCGATCAGCCGGTCGAGGATCTGCGGCAGTGCCTTCACTGCACGATCGTGGATATCGTGGAACAGGATGATGCCGCGCTGTTCCTTGTTCACCTGGTCCAGCACGCGCTGCACGATCGACTCTGGCACCGGGTCGGCCCAGTCCATCGAGTCGATGTTCCACATGATCGACTTCAGCCCGGCCTCGTTGAGCAGCTGCAGGCCTTCGGCATTGCGCGCACCATACGGGAAGCGGAACAGCGGCGCGCGCTTGCTGTCGACATCCTTCAGCAGCGTGTCGGTGTCCAGCACCTGCTGGCGCAGGGCGTCGCCGGTGGTGCGCGACAGCTGGGCGTGGGTCAGGCTGTGGTTGCCCACCGCATAGCCTTCTTCCATCAGGTTGCGGCTGATCTTCGCCATCGGGCCGAGGCTGACCTTGCCATCGGCCTCGACCTTGCCCAGGTTGCGGCCCACCTCGAAGAACACGCCCGGCACGTCGTAGCGCTTGAGGATGGCCACCACTTCATCGGTGTAGGCCTTGTGCGGGCCATCGTCGAAGGTCAGCACCACCGTCTTGGCCGGCAGGTCGCGG
Source organism: Stenotrophomonas sp. T8 (assembly GCF_051853085.1). Classification (NCBI taxonomy): domain Bacteria; kingdom Pseudomonadati; phylum Pseudomonadota; class Gammaproteobacteria; order Lysobacterales; family Lysobacteraceae; genus Stenotrophomonas; species Stenotrophomonas sp. T8. The sequence goes on from NZ_CP195329.1 coordinate 4,112,340, forward strand.
CCGAAGATCTCACGGTCGCTGTCCTTCATCGACATCGGATACGGCTCGATCACCCCGTAGTCGCGCAGGATCGCTTCACGGCTGTAGTCCTTGTGCAGGTGGGCGATGTAGTCGTCCCACTTCTCGCGCTTCAGTTCGATGGCGCGGGTGCGCTCGAAGCGGCTGAAGATTCGGGTCAGTTCCTGGTTGTAGTTGCGCTCGATCTCATCGAGCGCTTCCAGATCCTCACCGATGCGCTGGTGCAGCTTCACCGCCGGGAGCGAGGAATCGGTGCCGACCCGCTCATGCAGGTCACGCAGCACTTCACGGAAGGCCAGGCGATCGGCGTCGAACAGTTCGGGCGCAGACTCGATGTAGTCCAGCACCGTGCCGAGGGTGGCAAAGCGCTGCGGGCTGGAATCGCGCAGCAGGGTGTCGAACAGCGCGGCGATGGTCGTGCGCTGTTCCAGGCCATCATGGAACAGCTGCTGGCCCACACGCGTGGAGGTGCCGCGGTCGGCGGTCGACTGCTGCTCCTCGTCGGCCAGCAGCACGATGATCCGGCGGTAGCCATCGAGTTGCTTCTGCAGCGCGGCCATCAACGGCGCGGCGGCCGGATCGGCAGCGGCGGCGGCCTGCGCGCTGGGCTGGGTGACCGTGCTCGCCGGCACCTTCGCGTCCTTGTCGCCACAGCCCGCTACGGCCAGGGTCAACAGCAGCGAGGGCAGGAACAGGCGGAACGACGACGCACGCATGGCGGACTCGAAGATGGGAGGAACGGTATGCAGGCGATTCTAACGCCGCATGCGAAAAGCCCGCCTTGCGGCGGGCTTCTACTGGGGTCGGCCGGCCAGTGGCCGGCTCTGCCGATTACTTCTTCTTGACCGGGGCCGGAGCGGTGGTGGCCGGGACCGGCTCGCCGCCATGGCGCTTGGTCATCCACCACTGCTGCAGCAGGCCCAGGCCGCCGTTGACCACCCAGTACAGGACCAGGCCGGACGGCATGAAGGCCATCATGACGCCGAACACCAGCGGCATGAACTGCATCATCTTCTGCTGCATCGGGTCCATGCCCGGTGCCGGGGTCAGCTTCTGGGTGAACCACATCACCGCCACGTTGATCACCGGCAGGATGAAGTACGGGTCGCGTGCAGTGAGGTCCTGGATCCAGCCGAACCAGGGCGCCTGGCGCAGTTCGACCGATTCCACCAGCACCCAGTACAGAGCGAAGAAGATCGGCATCTGGATGAGGATCGGCAGGCAGCCGCCCATCGGATTGATCTTTTCCTTCTTGTACAGCTCCATCATCGCGGTCTGGAACTTCTGGCGGTCATCGCCATAGCGTTCCTTCAGCTGCGCGATGCGCGGCTGGAAGCGACGCATCTTGGCACCGCTCTTGTACTGGGTCGCCGACAGCGGGTACAGCACCAGCTTCAGCAGCACCACCAGGCCGACGATCGCCCAGCCCCAGTTGCCGACCAGCTTGTGCACCTGGTTCAGCACCCAGAACAGGCCCTGGCCGATCACCGCCATCATCGAGAAGCGGCTGTAGTCGACCACGCGGTCCAGGCCCGGCACGTCTTCCTTGGCAATCAGGTTGACCAGCTTCGGGCCGACCCACAGGCGGGCTTCGGTGCTGGTGGACTGGCCCGGGGCCACGGTGAAGGCCGGGCCACGCGCTTCGATCAGGTCACGACCGGCCACCTGCGACAGTACGTAGTGTGCGGTCTGGTCCTTCTGCGGGATCCAGGCGGTGAAGAAGTGGTGCTGCAGCATCGCCAGCCAGCCGCCGGTGATGTTCTGGTTGAGCGTGCCGTCTTCCAGGTAGTCCTTGAACGCACGACGCTGGTACTTCTTGTCGTTGTCGTACCAGGTGGCACCGTTGAAGCTGAAGGAGTCCGGGTTGGTCATGCTCCGCGACAGGATGGTCGGGGTGCGGTCCAGGGTGCGGTAGACGTAGCCGTTCCACGGCGCGGCGCCGGCATTGCTGACTTCGTCCTTGAAGCGCACGGCATACTCGTTGCGCGAGACGGTCAGGGTGCGCTTGATGGTCACGCCGTTGTCGGCGGTCCACACGAACGGGATCTGCAGCTCGTTCTGGCCCTTGGCCAGCACGAAGTCCTTGGTGTCACCGACCAGCTTGAAGCCGTCGGCGCCGGGAACCGGGGTGTTCTTGTCTTCGCTGGCCCAGCCACTGATCGCGCTGTACGGATGCGCGGGGTCTTCGGTCAGCAGGCGAACCGGCGGGCTGCCTTCGTCCTTGGTCTGCGGGAACTGCAGCAGCTCGGCGTCGAGCACGCGGCCACCATCAAGCACCAGGCGCAGCACGTCGGTGGTGACGGTCACGCGCTGGCTGGCCGGGGTGGCACTGGCCTGCGCCTGCACAGCGGCCTGGCCCGGGGCGCCCGGGACCTGTGCACTGGGAATGCTGCCCGAGGCAGCGCCCGGAACACTCTGTGCGGCAGCCGGGGCCGACGTGGTCGTCGGTGGCGGGGTCGGAGCAGCCTTTTCACGGCTCCACTCCATCCACAGCAGCACGGCCACCATCAGCCAGGCAAAAATGAGGAATACGCGGGTCTGGTTCATCAGCGGACAGGCTCGGCGGGGCCGGGACGCGATGCCGGCTCGGTCAAAGAAGGAGTTGCGATGCCATCAGGCGGCGGCATTGTGCCGTCCACGCCCGGCGCGGGCAATGCACGCAGGCGACGCAGCAGGCGCAGGAAGGCCTGGCGGATCTCGTCGTTGCTGGCGGAACGCGCAGCACTACGGGCCACGACGACGAAGTCGCCTGGCTGGATATCGGTACGTGTCTGACGCAGGATGTCGCGCAGGACGCGCTTGATCCGGTTACGCCCAACGGCGTTCGGATCGACCTTGCGGGAAACCGCCAGACCCAGCCTGGCCGGCCGGTCAGCCGGCAGCCAGTGCAGGGTCATCAGCGGATCGGACACACGGCGGGCGCCGTTGAAGACCGTTGAGTATTCGGCACGCGTGCGAACCCGCGCAGAGCGAGGGAATCGCTTGCGCGGGTCTGCAGTATTCACTGTCGAAGGGATTGCGTCTGCCGCAGGGTGCGGCATGGCAATCAGGCGCTCAGGACTTTGCGGCCCTTGGCGCGGCGACGCGACAGGATCTTGCGGCCGTCAGCGGTCTTCATACGGGCACGGAAGCCGTGGTCGCGCTTACGCTTGAGGTTGCTGGGCTGGTAGGTGCGCTTCGTGGCCATTGGGGGCCTCTCGTATGAATGGGACGGAAAGAACCGGAAATTCTAGAGAGGTCTCCCCCCTCACGTCAACCCCTGAGGACTACGCGAATTCACCGGGCTGTGCAATAGCTGTGGATGTTTTTGTGAATAAGTAGGGGACAAGCATTCCGAAGGCGGGCGCTCGGTGGTAGTCTGAGCCATCCATTTCCCCCCTTTCCGGCCTGTGTTTGGGCGCCTTGTCGCGTCCATGCCCCGGCCACCGGACGATTATTGCTGATGGATGCCTGGTCCCGTAGTCTCGAGCGCCTCGAAGCGGAGTTCCCGCCGGAAGACGTTCATACCTGGTTGAAGCCGCTGCAGGCCGATCTGCGCGTGGACAGCCTGGTGCTGTATGCACCGAATGCCTTCATCGTCGACCAGGTCCGCGAGCTGTACCTGGCCCGGATCCGCGAACTGCTGGCTCACTTCGCCGGTTTCAGCGACGTTTTTCTTGAAATCGGCTCGCGCCCGCGCCCCGTGGAGGCGCAGAACGCGCCGGTTTCCACGTCGTCGGCGCCTGTGTCCAGCGAACCGCAGGTGCCGTTTGCCGGCAATCTGGACAATCACTACACCTTCGCCAACTTCGTCGAAGGGCGCAGCAACCAGCTGGGCCTGGCCGCTGCCTTCCAGGCAGCGCAGAAGCCGGGCGACCGGGCCCACAACCCGCTGCTGCTGTACGGAGGCACCGGCCTGGGCAAGACCCACCTGATGTTCGCCGCCGGCAACGCGATGCGCCAGGCCAATCCAGGCGCGAAGGTGCTGTACCTGCGTTCGGAACAGTTCTTCAGCGCCATGATCCGGGCCCTGCAGGAAAAGACCATGGATCAGTTCAAGCGCCAGTTCCAGCAGGTGGACGCGCTGTTGATCGATGACATCCAGTTCTTCGCCGGCAAGGACCGCACGCAGGAAGAGTTCTTCCACACCTTCAACGCGTTGTTCGATGGCAAGCAGCAGATCATCCTGACCTGTGACCGCTATCCGCGCGAGGTCGAAGGCCTGGAAGCGCGCCTGAAGTCGCGGCTTGCCTGGGGCCTGTCGGTCGCGATCGAACCGCCGGACTTCGAGACCCGCGCCGCGATCGTGCTGGCCAAGGCGCGCGAACGCGGTGCCGAGATTCCCGATGATGTTGCGTTCCTGATCGCCAAGAAGATGCGCTCCAACGTGCGCGACCTCGAGGGCGCGCTCAATACCCTGACCGCCCGCGCCAACTTCACCGGCCGCGCGATCACCACCGAATTCGCCCAGGAAACCCTGCGCGACCTGCTGCGCGCCCAGCAACAGGCGATCAGCATTCCCAACATCCAGAAAACCGTTGCCGACTACTACGGCCTGCAGATCAAGGATCTGCTGTCGAAGCGTCGGACCCGCTCGCTCGCTCGCCCCCGTCAGGTCGCCATGGCCCTGACCAAGGAACTGACCGAGCACAGCCTGCCCGAGATCGGCGACGCCTTTGCCGGTCGCGATCACACCACGGTGCTGCATGCCTGCCGCCAGATCCGGACCCTGATGGAAACCGACGGCAAGCTCCGCGAAGACTGGGACAAGCTGATCCGGAAGCTGAGCGAATGATGCACGGATGCCGATGAGGCGTCATCGCACAAAACGGTGCAGAATCCGGTAGCAAGCGCGGGACACGTTGTGGATAAAAATGGCGTCTGAAATCCCGTCGAATTTATCCACAGCTTTCCCCACCCCTTGGGGGTCGGTAATACAGAGGGTTTCGATGTCTGAAACTCCTTAATTTACAAAGACTTAGCATTGTTTTCCAGCGATTCTGTCTCTACCAGCACCACCAAGCTTTTGATTTATTCCACATTTTTTAAAGCATAGGGGCACGGAACCACATGCGTTTCACACTGCAGCGCGAAGCCTTTCTCAAGCCGTTGGCACAGGTCGTCAACGTGGTCGAACGCCGCCAGACCCTTCCGGTTCTGGCCAATTTCCTGGTCCAGGTGCAGAACGGCCAGCTGTCGCTGACCGGTACCGACCTGGAAGTGGAGATGGTGTCGCGGATCGCGGTTGAAGATGCCCAGGACGGTGAAACCACCATTCCCGCCCGCAAGCTGTTCGAGATCATCCGCGCCCTGCCCGATGGCAGCCGGATCACCGTCTCGCAGACCGGAGACAAGATCACCGTGCAGGCCGGTCGTAGCCGCTTCACCTTGGCAACCCTGCCCTCCAATGACTTCCCGTCGGTTGACGAAGTGGAAGCCACTGAGCGAGTGGCCATCTGCGAAGCGACCCTGAAGGAGCTCATCGAGCGCACCGCGTTCGCGATGGCGCAGCAGGACGTGCGGTATTACCTCAATGGCCTGCTGTTCGATCTGCGCGGTGACGCCCTGCGTACCGTTGCCACCGACGGCCACCGCCTGGCGCTGTGTGAAACCGACCTGGCCAAGCCTAGCGGTTCCAAGCGCCAGATCATCGTGCCGCGCAAGGGCGTGACCGAGCTGCAGCGCCTGCTGGAAAGCGGTGATCGCGAGATCGAGCTGGAAGTCGGCCGCAGCCACGTCCGCGTCAAGCGCGACGATGTCACCTTCACCTCCAAGCTGATCGACGGCCGCTTCCCGGATTACGAAGCGGTGATTCCGATCGGTGCCGACCGTGAAGTGAAGGTTGATCGTGAAGCGCTGCGCGCCTCGCTGCAGCGCGCTGCGATCCTGTCCAACGAGAAGTACCGCGGCATCCGCGTGGAAGTGTCGCCGGGCAACCTGAAGATCAGCGCGCACAACCCGGAGCAGGAGGAAGCCCAGGAAGAGATCGAAGCCGATACCACGGTCAGCGATCTCGCCATCGGCTTCAACGTGAACTACCTGCTGGATGCCCTCTCCGCCCTGCGCGATGAGGAAGTCATCATCCAGCTGCGCGACTCCAACTCCTCGGCGCTGGTGCGTGAGTCCAGCAGCGAGAAGTCGCGCCACGTGGTCATGCCGCTGCGTCTCTGACATCAGCCCGGTTCCACGTGGAACATAACGACGCCCGGGAAGCTCCCGGGCGTTTTTTTTTTGCACGTTCCACGTGGATCATCGGTCCGACCCTTTCCAGCGTGTATTTCGGACGGAACGCATCTTGCTTGATGGACCCGGCTGCGTGCGCTTTGCTTCCCAGGCCCAACTGCCGACGGGACGTTGAGTCGATGCCAGGGACTGCTTCCGAATCAAGTTTGATCGGGGCCGGTACCTGGAGTCTCAACGCAGTTGCTATGGGCCTGGCCTGGTCGGATGCCGAAGCGCATCCACGCTGCGGCGCCAGTGCTCGCTGTTTCTGAAATCCTCTCTGTCCACAGGACTCATTCGGCGCAGATCGAGCCAAGCCTAGCTTCTAAATCTGGGTATAAATCTAAAGCATGGTGGTGATGGTAGAGCCAGATTTCGTGGAGAAATGTGTTATCTACATGATTTAAAAGGAATTTATGCGGGTGAAACCCCCTGTATAGAGGCGCCTCAGGCTGGGGGGGAACCTGTGGATAGTTTCCAGACCCAAGCAAAAGGGCTTTTTTATCCACAGATTGCCCATACCTTGTGTATAAGTCATACCGACCCGCTGTGGACAGCGTGAAACGAATGGGCCGGATTCTTTGAAATCTGTGGAACCTCCCAGGGCATCGGATCTCAGATTTGGAGGAATCCGGGCCCCCGCCCGCTCACCCGGCCGGGCAAGCGCTCATCAAACACCTGCGGCAGTGGTCCTGAAATCGTTGAAATCTGGCGGGCCACGCCCCGCAACCCTGTGCAGAATTGAAGGAATTTCAGCTGCGTTCGGAGCTGGAAACGGGCATGCCGGTGAACCGGCGCCACGTGGAACCCGCGATCAGTTGGTGCGCGGGAGCTTCTGCTCCGCGTCGATGCGGGTGCAGCACGTCCGGCTTGACCGATGCAGTAAGCTGATGGATTCCCTGTCCCTCTACCGCCTCGAGCGGATGGTCGTTCGCGCCCCATGCTTATCCGCCGCCTCGCCTTGCACCAACTGCGTCGCTTCAGTGCGGTGGATCTCTTGCCCCAGCCGGGGCTGAACCTGCTCACTGGCGACAACGGTGCCGGCAAGACCAGCGTGCTGGAGGCCCTGCATCTGATGGCCTATGGCCGCAGCTTCCGCGGCCGGGTCCGCGATGGGCTGGTACGCCAGGGCCAGGAGGCGCTGGAGATCTTCGTGGAATGGGACGAGCAGCGTGCCGATCACGCGCCGCATCGCCGAAAGGCCGGCCTGCGCCACAGTGGCCAGGACTGGAAGGGACGATTGGACGGTGAAGACGTGGCTCAGCTCGGCAACCTCTGCGCAGCGCTGGCGGTGGTGACGTTCGAGCCCGGCAGCCATGCGCTGGTCAGCGGCGGTGGCGAGCCCCGCCGTCGCTTCCTGGATTGGGGCTTGTTCCACGTGGAACCTGATTTCCTGTCCTTGTGGCGCCGCTATTCAAGGGCGCTGAAGCAGCGCAACGCCCTGCTCAAGCAGGGCGGCCCGTCGCGGATGCTGGACACCTGGGATCACGAGTTGGCTGAGGCCGGAGAGCCCCTTACCAGCCGGCGTCAGCACTACCTTGAGCGGCTGCAGCAGCGTGCCGTGGCGCTCGCGGCCAGTTTGGCACCGCAACTCGGTATCCAGGCACTGCAACTCAGTCCGGGCTGGCGTCGGCATGAGCTTCCCCTGGCAGATGCTCTGCTTCTGGCCCGGGATCGTGACCGCCAGGCCGGCTACACCTCGGTTGGGCCGCACCGGGCGGACTGGAGCGTGGATTTCCACAGCATTCCTGGTCGCGATGCACTGTCACGCGGTCAGGCCAAGCTCACCGCATTGGCGTGCCTGATGGCGCAGGCTGAGGACTATGCAGAACAGCGCGGCGAATGGCCGGTGATCGCACTGGACGATCTGGCCTCCGAACTGGATCGTACCCACCAGGCGCGGGTATTGGAGCGTCTGCTCACCGGCCCGGCGCAGATCTTCGTCACCGCTACTGAACCTCCGGCGGCCCTGCAGGGCCTGACCCAGATCGCCCGGTTCCACGTGGAACATGCACAGATCGTGGCTGTGCCATAGTGGGCACATCAGGGCCACTCGACCCCGGCTGGTATAATTCGGGTTGGAATCCTTTCATTCTCGGCACATCGCCCCAAGCGGTGTCCGACCTGCGGAGCCTACGGCAAGCGCAATGAGCGACGAACAGAACACCCCGGCAAACAACGGCAATTACGACGCCAACAGCATTACCGCCCTGGAAGGCCTGGAGGCTGTCCGCAAGCGACCCGGCATGTACATCGGTGACGTGCATGACGGCACCGGTCTGCACCACATGGTGTTCGAGGTTGTCGACAACTCGATCGACGAAGCGCTGGCCGGCCACGCCGACCATGTCGCGGTGACGATCCACGCTGACGGCTCGGTCTCGGTGTCCGATAACGGTCGCGGCATCCCCACCGGCAAGCACGAGCAGATGAGCGCCAAGCTCGGTCGCGAGGTCTCCGCCGCCGAAGTGGTGATGACCGTCCTGCACGCAGGCGGCAAGTTCGACGACAACAGCTACAAGGTTTCCGGCGGCCTGCACGGCGTCGGCGTCAGCGTGGTCAACGCGCTGTCGCAGAAGCTGCTGGTGGACGTGTTCCAGAACGGCTCCCACTACCAGCAGGAATTCAGCAACGGCGCAGCCGTGACCCCGCTCGCCAAGCTGGAAGCCACCACCAAGCGCGGCACCACCGTGCGCTTCTGGCCGTCCACCGTCGCCTTCCACGACAACGTGGAATTCCACTACGACATCCTGGCCCGCCGTCTGCGCGAGTTGTCGTTCCTGAACTCCGGCGTCAAGATCGTCCTTGCCGACGAGCGCGGCGACGGCCGTCGCGATGACTTCCACTACGAAGGCGGCATCCGCAGCTTCGTGGAGCATCTGGCCCAGCTGAAGACCCCGCTGCACCCGAATGTCATCTCCGTCACCGGCGAGCACAACGGCATCGTCGTGGAGGTGGCGCTGCAGTGGACCGACTCCTACCAGGAGACGATGTACTGCTTCACCAACAACATCCCGCAGAAGGACGGCGGTACTCACCTCGCCGGTTTCCGCGGTGCGTTGACCCGCGTGCTCAACAACTACATCGAGCAGAACGGCATCGCCAAGCAGGCCAAGATCAACCTGACCGGCGACGACATGCGCGAAGGCATGATCGCGGTGCTGTCGGTGAAGGTGCCGGACCCGAGCTTCTCCAGCCAGACCAAGGAGAAGCTGGTCAGCTCCGACGTGCGTCCGGCGGTGGAAAACGCCTTCGGTGCGCGCCTGGAAGAGTTCCTGCAGGAAAACCCGAACGAAGCCAAGGCGATCGCCGGCAAGATCGTCGATGCCGCGCGTGCGCGTGAAGCTGCGCGCAAGGCCCGCGACCTGACCCGCCGCAAGGGCGCGCTGGACATCGCCGGCCTGCCGGGCAAGCTGGCCGACTGCCAGGAAAAGGACCCGGCGCTGTCCGAACTGTTCATCGTCGAGGGTGACTCGGCAGGTGGCTCGGCCAAGCAGGGCCGCAACCGCAAGAACCAGGCGGTGCTGCCGCTGCGCGGCAAGATTCTCAACGTGGAACGCGCGCGCTTCGACCGCATGCTGTCCTCCGACCAGGTCGGTACGCTGATCACCGCACTGGGTACCGGCATCGGCCGCGACGAGTACAACCCGGACAAGCTGCGTTACCACAAGATCATCATCATGACCGACGCCGACGTCGACGGCGCCCACATCCGCACCCTGCTGCTGACGTTCTTCTACCGTCAGATGCCGGAGCTGATCGAGCGCGGTTACGTCTACATCGGCCTGCCGCCGCTGTACAAGATCAAGCAGGGCAAGCAGGAGCTGTACCTGAAGGATGACCCGGCGCTGGACAGCTACCTGGCCAGCAGCGCAGTGGAAAACGCTTCACTGGTGCCGGCCACCGGCGAGCCCGGCATCGAAGGCCTGGCGCTGGAGAAGCTGCTGCTGGCCTACGCCGCCGCGCTCGATTCCATCGAACGCAACGCGCACCGTTATGACCGCAACCTGCTTGAAGCGCTGGTTGATTTCGTGCCGATGGACATGGACAGCCTGCGCAATGCGGGCGAAGGCGAAGGCCTGGATGCGCTGGCCAAGCGCCTCAACCAGGGCAGCCTGGGCAGCCCGCGTTTCAGCCTGGAACTGCAGGAGGCCAACGACGAGCGCCCGGCCGCCGTGCTGGTGACCCGTCGCCACATGGGCGAGGAGCACATCCAGGTGCTGCCGATGTCGGCGTTCGAGAGTGGCGAACTGCGTGCGATCCACCAGGCCTCCAAGCTGCTGCACGGCCTGGTGCGCGAAGGTGCAACGATTTCCCGCGGCGCCAAGTCGATCGAAGTCGACAGCTTCGCGAAGGCGCAGAACTGGCTGCTCGAGGAGGCCAAGCGCGGCCGCCAGATCCAGCGATTCAAGGGTCTGGGTGAAATGAATCCGGAGCAGTTGTGGGATACCACGGTGAACCCGGAGACCCGTCGCCTGCTGCAGGTGCGCATCGAGGATGCGGTCGCTGCCGACCAGATCTTCAGCACCCTGATGGGCGATGTCGTCGAGCCGCGTCGCGACTTCATCGAAGACAATGCGCTGAAGGTCGCCAACCTGGATATCTGACACAATCGGGACCTGGCCGGTGCGCGGGGAGCTGCACCGGCCTTCGTCCCTTGAACACAGGTACCTGATGTCCGCATCCACCCCGGTCTCCGCCGCCCCGCCCCCGGTTCCGCCGGTGTCTGCCCCACCGCGCGCCGTGGCACCGTTGGCAGGCTTCTTCATCGACCTGGGCATCGCCGCCGTTACCCTGGTCGGCCTGAGCATGGTCACCGGCCTGTTCTGGGGCTTCTACCGTGCAATCGTGGTCAGCCGCGCCAACGCCGAGGCCAATGGCGGCGGACTGACACCTGACGCCGTCGGCGCGGCAGTGGGCCAGCCCGGTGCCCTGGCGCAGATCCTGATGGCCCTGATCGCCACCGGTGGCGCCGCGCTGCTGCTGTACTTCTGGCGACGCCCGGCAAACGCCGGCGAACGCATGGCGTCGCGACAGGCGTTGCTGCGGCCGTCCACCTGGGGCTGGACCCTGCTGGTGGCCACGCTGATCGTGCTCGGCAGCAACGGCATCGCCTTCCTTTCCAAGCAGTTCGGCATCGAGCCGGTGCCCACCAACGTGGAACTGATGCAGAGCGCAATCGCTCGCTTCCCGCTGTTCCTGGTGCTGTTTGCGGTCGTCCTCGCCCCCGCCTACGAAGAGCTGCTGTTCCGCCGCGTCCTGTTCGGGCGCCTGTGGCAGGCCGGCCGCCCCTGGCTGGGCCTGATCCTCAGCAGCCTGGCGTTCGCCCTGGTCCATGAAGTGCCCGGTGTCAGCAAGAACTCGCTGCTGGGCATGGCGCAGCTGTGGCTGGTGTACGGTGGCATGGGCGCCGCCTTCTGCTGGCTGTACCGCCGCACCGGCACCCTGTGGGCGGCGATTGCCGCGCATGCGCTGAACAACGCGGTCGCGCTCGCCGCAATGGTGTTCCTGGGGTCAACGTAACGCCGTGCCCGCTTGACGAAAGATTAAGCAGGTACGCTACACACTGCGCACATGAACACGGGGGCGGACCCATGAAACAACTGCTGCTGGCTCTAGTCATCACCACCGTGGTCAGTGCCTGTGCGACCACCACCTCGCCAACCGGACGACGGCAGATGGTGGGCGGCGTGTCGCAGGCACAGCTTGACCAGCTCGGTGCGCAGGCGTTTGCCGAGACCAAGCAGAAAGAGAAGATCAGCACCGATGGCCGCCAGAACGGCTACGTGCAGTGCGTGGTCAATGCGCTGGTCGCACAGCTGCCGCCTCAGTACCGTGGCGTACGGTGGGAGACTGCCGTATTCGTCGACAAGGAACCCAACGCCTTTGCCCTGCCCGGCGGCAAAGTGGGCGTGAACACCGGCATCTTCACCGTTGCCAGGAATCAGGACCAGTTGGCTGCCGTGATCGGTCATGAGATCGGCCACGTGATCGCGCGTCACCACGAGGAACGCATTACCCGGCAGATGGGCGCGCAGACCGGCCTGGCCGTGCTGGGCGCGCTGGCCGGTGCCGCCTATGGCGATGGTGCCGCCAGTACGGTCAACCAGTTGGGCGGCATGGGCGCGCAGGCGGCCTTCCTGTTGCCCGGCTCGCGGGCCCAGGAAAGCGAGGCGGATGTGATCGGCCAGCGACTGATGGCCCAAGCCGGTTTCAACCCGGCCCAGGCGGTGGATCTGTGGCAGAACATGATGGCCGCCAGCGGCGGTCGAAGCCCGCAATGGCTGTCCACCCACCCCGATCCGGCCAACCGGATCCAGGAGCTGCGACGTGACGCACCGGGCCTGGCGCCGGTCTATCAGCAGGCGCAGGCGGCCGGGCTGCGGCCAAAGTGCGGATGAGTGCGCAGTTCTATGCTGTATTGCAGCACATAAAACGATTTCTCACGCCATCTGTTTCTGATACGTTTGGCGGCTCAGATTTTTCTGACAGTCCGACTTTGCCGCTATCCGGCGGTTCGATCGAGGTGAACGATGATTTTCCGTAACCACAAAGCTGTGCTTTCCGTCCTCGTCGCGACCGCCCTGACCGGCGCCGTGGTCACCGATGCCTTCGCGCAGTCCTCGCGTTCCTCCGACCGTGGCAGCCGCGGCGGCAGCAGCAAGCAGGCCAAGGCCGAACCGCTGTACCCGAATGCGACCCGCCAGGAGCCGACCGTCAAGGCCTCGGCCAAGATGGGCAGCAAGCTGCAGAAAATGATCGACAGCTACAACAAGGAAAAGTTCCCGGAGACGCGCACGCAGGCTGACGCGATCCTGGCTGACAGCGCCTCCAACGAGTACGACAAGTCGCTGGCCGCGCAGCTGGCCTCGCAGGCCGCCTACCAGACCGACGATACCCCGGCCGCCATCGCCTACCTGAAGCAGGTCATCCAGTTCAACGGCCTGGACAACAACGGCCACTTCCAGTCGATGCTGATGCTGGGCCAGCTGCAGCTGCAGGAAGACCAGACTGCCGAAGGCCTGGCCACCCTGGACAAGTACTTCGCCGAGAGCAAGTCGACCAAGCCGGAAGAGCTGATTGCCAAGGGCCAGGCGCTGTACCAGCTGGAGCGCTACCAGGAAGCGATCCCGGTGCTGAAGCAGGCCATCGCGGGCGCTGCCGAGCCGAAGGACAACTGGAACCAGCTGCTGATGGCGGCCCTTTCCGAAGCCGGCCAGACCGGTGAGGCCGTGCAGGCCGCAGAAGCGCTGGCGGCCAAGAACCCGTCGGACAAGAAGGCCCAGCTGAATCTGGCCAACATGTACATGCAGGCTGACCAGATGCCGAAGGCCGCCGCGGTGATGGACAAGCTGCGCAGCAGCGGCCAGCTCACCGAAGAGCGCGAGTACAAGCAGCTGTACTCGATCTATGCCAACACCGAGAACAAGGAAAAGGACGTCATCGCGGTCATCAACGAAGGGTTGCAGAAGGGCATCCTGAAGCCGGATTACCAGGTCTACCTGGCGCTGGCCCAGTCCTACTACTACTCCGACCAGGTGCCGCAGGCGATCGATGCGTGGCAGAAGGCCGCCCCGCTCTCCAAGGACGGTGAGACCTACCTGAACCTGGCACGCGTCCTGCATGCCGAAGGTCGCGTCCCCGAGGCCAAGCAGGCCGCCCAGCAGGCGCTGGCGAAGGGCGTGAAGAACCAGGCTGATGCCAAAAAAATCATCAACCTGAAGTAAGTAGGAATAACGCCTGAATGCCTGCCCAGTTGATGCGCAGGCGCTCAGGATTGGTATAAGCTTGGAGGTTCCTGCGGTGTCATGCACCGCTGATCAGGGATCCCGCCCCCGGGATTCCGGCCCCACTATTGAGCTCTTGGCGCATGACGGAACAACTAGTCGTTCACCGGTACGAACAACCCGATGACAAGGGGCTGAGCTGGCCTCGCATCGTCGGCATCGCGTTTGTAATTGCCCTGCATCTGGCCGCCTTCATGATGCTCCTGATTCCCGCCGTGGCTCCCAAGGCCGTCGCGGAGAAGGAGCGCAACGTCATGGTGACCATCGTCGACGCGCCGCCGCCGCCCCCACCGCCGCCGCCGCCGCCGCCGCCGCAGGATACTCCGCCACCGCCGGTGAAGAATCTGTCGCCGCCGAAGCCGTCGCCCGTACCGCCGCCGCCGCAGGCGCCGGTTGTCGACGTGCCGGAGCCGCGTCCGAACGATATCGTCACCCCGCCGTCGCCTCCGGCGCCGCCGGCACCGCCGACCTCGATCGAGGCCAGCGTGGACATCTCGTCGAAGGCCATGAATCCGCCGCGCTACCCGCCGGCAGCCTTCCGCGCAGGTATCCAGGGCGAAGTGATCCTGATCATTGATGTCGATGCCAGCGGCAACGTCACCAATGTCACGGTGGAAAAGTCCAGCCGTAACCGCGACCTGGACCGTGCTGCGATGGAAGCGGCTCGCAAGTGGCGCTTCAACGCCGCTGAAGCAGGCGGTAAGAAGACGGCAGGTCGCGTTCGCGTCCCGGTCAACTTTGCGCTGAACTGATGCGCCCGGGTGGCCGCCTGGCCACCCCCGCTCCCGGTTCGATTGTTTAGCTTAGCTACACCCTTTATCACCACACACAACAAAGGTAAGCGTCATGCTGCAGGAAATTTTCATCGCCGCTGCTGCCGGGGGCAATCCGTCCAACGCCCTGTCGCAGATGGGCTTCGAGCACCTGATCCACGAAATGACCACCAAGCCGGGTGATTTCGCGGTTTCCTGGGTCGTGCTGCTGACCCTGATCGCCATGTCGGCCATGTCCTGGTACTGGACCGTCATCAACATCTTCCGTGCCACCCGCCTGAAGAGCGCCGCTGATCGCGTCGTCAGCCTGTTCTGGGACACCCCGAACGCGCAGGACGCCATCCGTGCGATGGAAGAGCAGCCGGCTTCGGAGCCGTTCTCGAAGATCGCCCTGGACGCTGCCCAGGCAGCTGCCCACCACCAGCGCGCTGAAGGCGGTGCTACCGGCGGCGTCGGTGAGAACCTGAGCCGTTCGGAGTTCGTCGACCGCGCTCTGCGTCAGGCCGTCACCCGCGAAAGCAACAAGCTGCAGTCGGGCATGACCCTGCTGGCCACCGTCGGCGCGACCGCTCCGTTCGTCGGTCTGCTGGGTACCGTGTGGGGCATCTACGGCGCGCTGATCAAGATCGGTGCCACCGGCTCCGCTTCGATCGACGCCGTTGCCGGCCCGGTGGGTGAAGCGCTGATCATGACCGCGATCGGTCTGTTCGTCGCAATCCCGGCCGTGTTCGCCTTCAACTTCTTCAGCAAGATCAACAGCGCGACCATCAGCAAGTTCGATACCTTCGCGCACGACCTGCACGACTTCTTCGCCACCGGTTCGCGCGTCCGCTAATTGCGGCGCGCGTCACCCAGCGACGAAGTAAGTAGTCACCAAGATCTAGACGGAGCCCGTTATGGCTTTCAGTAGTGGTAACAGCGGCGGCCCCATGGCCGACATCAACGTTACGCCCCTCGTGGACGTGATGCTGGTGCTGCTGATCATCTTCATCATCACGGCGCCCCTGATGTCCCACAAGGTCAAGGTGGATCTGCCGGAAGCCAACCTGATCCAGAAGCCGGAAGATGCTGAAAAGCGTCCCAACCCGATCACGCTGGCAGTCAAGGAAGACGGCTCGATCTACTGGAACGACGAAGAAATCAACAAGCAGACTCTCGAGTCCCGCTTGGCGACCGCCGCACAGCAGACCCCGCAGCCGCCGCTGAACCTGCGTGGTGACCGCACCACCAAGATGCGCGTCATCAACGACCTGACCAAGGTCGCGCAGGAACAGGGCATGCTGGACGTCGGCTTCGTTGCGACCAAAGAAAAGGGGCAATAAGCCATGGCATTCAGTAGTGGTGGTGGCAAGGGCCCCATGGCAGACATCAACGTCACGCCCCTCGTGGACGTGATGCTGGTTCTGCTGATCATCTTCATCGTGACCGCGCCGATCATGACGTACCCGATCGCCGTGGACCTGCCGCAGCGCGTGCTCAACCCACCGCCGCAGCTGGTCGAACCGCCGCCGCCGATCGAACTGAAGATCGACGCCAGCAACCAGGTCTCGTGGAACAACAGCCCGATCAATACCAGCGAGCTGCAGCAGCGGATGGAGCAGGAGGTCCAGCGTGACCCGACCAACCAGCCGGAACTGCGCATCGACGCCAGCCCGGATTCCGAGTACGACGTGATGGCCAAGGTTCTGGCCGCCGCGAAGAACGCTCAGATGAAGAAGATCGGTTTTGTGCAGCAGTAAACGCGACACCGCAACACAACAGTCATGACGCGACTGCAGACGCCCCTGGAGACAGGGGCGTTTTTTTTGTTTGTGGGATGCAGTCGGGGTCAGATCCCTTTTTGGCAGGAAAAGGGATCTGACCCCATCAGGGAGCACGCGCCCGCTATGATCGGCGCATGCTTGCCCTCTTCGATTCCCTGCGCCATTGGCTCGACGGTATCGCCCACCTCGGCACGATCATGGCGGTGGCTTACCTGCTGTACCTGTTCGCGCTGGCGGGCTGGATCATGCTGCAGAAGCGCGAGCCGGTGGCCACGCTGAGCTGGATCCTTTCGTTGGCACTGCTCCCCTATCTCGGGCTCTTCATCTACTACCTGCTGGGCCCGCAGAAGGTGAAGCGGCAACGGCTGCGTCGTGGCCGTGCACGCTCGGGCATGGAGCACTACAGCGATGTCTGCCCGCCCGATTCGGACTGCACCGAACTGGCCAAGGTGGCCCAGGCCACGACCGGACTGGCCCCAAGCAGTGCCACCGAAGTGACCTGGCTGGTGGACGGTGCGGCGACCTACGCGGCCTTGCTGGAGGCCGTTGCACAGGCGCACGATCACATCCATCTGGAGTACTACATCTTCAATCCGGATCACGCAGGCACCGCCCTGCGCGATGCCCTGGTCGAGCGCGCACGTGCCGGTGTGCAGGTGCGCCTGCTGCTGGATGCGGTGGGCTCCTCCGCCCTGCCCCGCCGTTTCCTGCAGCCCCTGCTCGAGGCTGGCGGTGAAGCGATCTGGTTCCACCCACGTCAGCTGCTGAAACCGTTCAAGCGCCCGTGGCTGAACCTGCGCACGCACCGCAAGCTGGTTATTGTCGATGGCCGCCTGGCCTTCACTGGCGGCATCAACATCACCGACGAGGAAGACGAAAGCCGCAGGCCCGACGCCTATCGCGACCTGCACATGCGCATCCGCGGTCATGTGGTGCGCAGTCTGCAGCTGGTGTTCGCCGAGGACTGGCTCTACGCCAGTGGCCAGGAACCCTCGCGGATGGATATCGCCCGCTTGTGGCCGGCCGATATGCCGCTGCGCGGGGATGGCGCGATCAACGCGCAGGTACTGGTCTCCGGCCCGGATTCGGGCTGGGAGACGATCCACCGGCTGCACGTCGCCGCCATCCAGGAAGCGCACGAGCGGGTGTGGCTGGTGACGCCCTATTTCGTGCCGGGTGAAGCGGCGCGGATGGCGCTGACTTCGGCCGCGCTGGGCGGCCTGGACGTGCGCCTGCTGGTACCGAAAATGAGCGATTCGTGGTTCGTCACCCAGGCCGCGCGCTCGTACTTCGACGAGCTGTTGCATGCCGGCGTGAAGATCTACGAGTACGGCCCGCGCATGCTGCACACCAAGGCGTTCATCGCCGACGACGACGTCTGCATTGTCGGCAGTGCCAACTTCGACCACCGCAGCTTCCGCCTGAACTTCGAGCTGTCGATGATGATCAGCGACCGGGACCGCGTGGCAGCCCTGGCCGAGCTGCTGCAGGGTGAATTCGATCGCGCCACGCGGGTGCATGACCAGGCCGGGCGCTCGCTGTGGCTGCACCGCCTGCCCGAGGCCTTCGCCCGGCTGGCCTCGCCGCTTCTCTGACGCAGCGCTACACTGCGGCGATCATCCGGGGAGCCCGACTATGTACTGGTTGTACCTGCTGCTGGCGCTGGGCTGCTTTGCCTTCGCGCTGAAGACCCCAAGCGCAGGGTTGATGACCCTGTGCCTGCTGGCGGCGCTCGCCTTCCTGCTGGCCTGGGTACGCGGTCGTTACGTGGCCCGTTTCGGCGACCTGCAGCGCGACCCGGCCACCCTGATCGATGCCGAGGAACTGCGCCGCCTGCGCGAGCAGGCCCAGGCGCGCCGCAACGATGACGCCAACGACAACGATCCGTCCCCTCTTTCCAAGTAGTTCCGTTCCATGACCCAGCTCAGCGTCAACGTCAACAAGATCGCCGTCCTGCGCAATTCGCGCGGCGGTGCCGAACCGGACGTGGTGCGCGCCGCCCAGGCCTGCCTGGATGCCGGCGCGCATGGCATCACCGTGCATCCGCGGCCGGACCGCCGCCACATCACCGCCGAGGACGTGCTGGCCCTGTCCACGTTGACCCGCGCGCGTGGCGTGGAATTCAACATCGAGGGCAATCCATTTGCGCCGCCGCGCGAGGGGTACCCGGGGCTGCTGCCGCTGTGCGAACAGACCCGTCCGGCGCAGGCCACCCTGGTGCCCGACGGCGATGGCCAGATCACCTCCGACCACGGTTTCGACTTCGAACGCGACGCCGAGCGCTTGCGCCCGTTGATTGCGGAACTGAAGGCGATGGGCTGCCGGGTCAGCCTGTTCGTTGATGCGGGCAACCCGTTGCTGGAGCAGGCCGCCGAGGTCGGTGCCGACCGCATCGAGCTGTACACCGGCCCCTACGCAGAGGCGCATGCGGCGGGCGACGCTGCGGCAATGCTCGAACTGTTCGCCACTGCGGCGCGGCGGGCGCATGCAGTGGGGCTGGGAGTGAATGCCGGCCATGACCTGTCACAGGGCAACCTCCGCGACTTCCTGGCCCAGGTGCCGGACGTGCTGGAGGTGTCGATCGGCCACGCGCTGATCGGCGAGGCACTGTATGACGGGCTGGATGCCACCGTGCGCGGGTACTTGGCGCTGCTTTGATGCATTGCAGCCGAGCGTAGGCTCGGCTCTACAAGGTATCCGTATCCACTGTAGAGCCGAACCCACGCTCGGCTCAGACTTGCCCTGAACCCTTCAGACAGCCGTCGCAGCCATTGAGACGGCGGCGACGTACCCTGCCGCAATGGGTATTGCGATCAAGGGCCGAGGTTCCACGTCCCACCTTGCTGGGCGCTTCGAAAGCACCGTCAGCGAGGCGGTGGACGACGGCTGGGCGGTCGATGAGAGCGAGGAGTTCCTCGCGCCGCGCCTGCGCACCGAGGTGCGCGCCGAGACCGCGCGCAGCATCATCACCCGCAACACTTCGCCAGACGTCGGCTTCAGCCAGTCGGTGAATCCGTACCGCGGTTGTGAGCATGGGTGTTCCTACTGCTTCGCGCGCCCTTCCCATGCCTATCTGAACCTGTCACCTGGCCTGGACTTCGAGACCAAGCTGTTCGCCAAGACCAATGCGCCTCAGCTGCTGCGCAAGGAACTGTCGAAACCCGGTTACGTGCCGCAGCCGATCGCGCTGGGCATCAACACCGATGCGTATCAGCCGATCGAGCGCAAGTTCAAGCTGACCCGCCAGCTGATCGAAGTGATGCTGGAAACCAGGCATCCTTTCTCGCTGATCACCAAGAACGCACTGGTCGAGCGCGACATCGATCTGCTCGCGCCGCTGGCGGCGGAGAACCTGGTCAGTGTGCATTTCTCGGTGACCTCGCTGGACCCGCATCTTTCCGCGAAGCTGGAACCGCGCGCATCAGCACCCCATGCACGGTTGCGCGCGATGAAGCGCCTGCATGACGCGGGTATCCCGGTGGGAGTCATGCTGGCGCCGGTGATTCCGTGGATCAACGACAGCGAACTTGAAGCGGTGCTGGAGGCTGCGCACGATGCCGGCGCCAGTACCGCAGGCTACGTGCTGCTGCGCCTGCCGCTGGAAGTGGCGCCACTGTTCCGCGACTGGCTCGATACCCATCATCCCGATCGCGCCGCGCACGTGATGAGTACCATCCAGCAGCTGCGTGGTGGCAAGGACTACGACAGCCAGTTCGGCACCCGCATGCGCGGCCAGGGTGTGTATGCCGATCTGCTGAACAACCGCTTCAAGCTGGCGCGCAAGCGGTTGGGATTCAATGCGCAGAACAGCCATTGGCCGAAGCTGGATTGCAGCCGGTTCCAGAAGCCGCTGCCGCCGAAGAAGGATTCGCCGCAGGGGTCGTTGTTCTGAGGCCATCAGTCGAGCATGGCTCGACTCTACATCAAGGCCGACGAGCAGCTCGGGATCACCCGCCAAACAACTTCTGCGCACTCTGGAACAGGATCCAGCTGGTGGCGATGAACTTGTCGCCACCCTGTGGCCGATTGCCGCGATGGGTGTGGGTGAACGCCGTCGGCGCAATCAGCAGGCTACCGGTGCGCGGCGCGATCTTCCGCCCCTGGAACAGGAACTCGGTTTCGCCTTCGTCGAAGTCGTCATTGAGGTACAGCGTCCACAGCACGTGCCGGTGCAGGGTCTCGGCCTGCGCATCCTTCGGGTACAGCTCGCAGTGCCAGTACGGGTAGCCACCCTCGCCCGCGGCATACCACTGCAGGTTGATCGCGCCCGGACGCAGGCAGGTGCGGGCCAGGTCGGCCAGCTGCTGTTGCGGCATGTCGGGGAAGTCCTCGGCAGACAGGCGTCGCGGTTGGCCATTGCTGTCCTGGATCTGCAACATCAGCGGGGCAATCAACGCCTGTGGATAACGGCGTAGATAAGTCAGCAGGCCGTTGAACACCGCAATCTGCAGCTGCTGATCAACATCCTGCCAGCCGTCCAGGCCACTGATGCGCAGATCCTTGCTGTGCTTGAGTTCCGGGAACACGCCACTGCCCACCGCACCGGGCAGCAGGCCACGCGTGGCACGCATGCGCTCGACGATGGCCGCGCAGACCTCACTGGGGACGGCGTTGTGGATGACCTCGATGAAATCGACCGGGCCCTGCTCGTGCATGCGTGCATTCCTTCGGCGGCAACGGCTTGATGGTGCCGTTTGCCGCCCTCGGTGTCACCCTGCGGTCATGTCATCGAACTGCCATGACCGCCGTCAGGCGTCGAGCCGTCAGCCCTTCGCGTCGTCGTGCGCGTGGTGGTAACGCACCGCTTCGGCCACTTCCTCGCGCGAACCCAGGAACACCGGCACGCGCTGGTGCAGCTGGTCGGGCTGGATGTCGAGGATGCGCTCGCGGCCGGTCCAGGCGGCGCCGCCGGCCTGTTCGACCAGCAGGCCCATCGGGTTGGCTTCGTACATCAGGCGCAGCTTGCCGGCCTTGGACGGATCCTTCTTGTCCCACGGGTAGATGAAGATGCCGCCGCGGGTCAGGATGCGATGCACGTCGGCCACCATGCTGGCGATCCAGCGCATGTTGAAGTTCTTGCCGCGCGCGCCTTCCTTGCCGGCCAGCAGATCACTGACGTAGGCCTGCATCGGCGCTTCCCAGTGACGCTGGTTGGACATGTTGATGGCGAATTCCTGGGTGGCCGCCGGAATCTGCATGTTCTCGGTGGTCAGCACGAACTCGCCCTTCTCGCGGTCCAGAGTGAAGGCGTGCGTGCCGTGGCCGACGGTCAGCACCAGCTGGGTGCTGGGCCCGTAGATGCAGTAGCCAGCGGCGATCTGCTTGCTGCCCGGCTGCAGGAAGGCGTCATCGCCCGGCAGCTCGACGTTGGTCGGGCAGCGCAGCACCGAGAAGATGGTGCCGACGGAGACGTTGACGTCGATGTTGGAGCTGCCATCGAGGGGGTCGAACAGCAGCAGGAAATCACCGCGCGGATAGATGTCCGGCACCGGCTGGCTGTGGTCCATTTCCTCCGAGGCGCAGGCGGCAAGGTGGCCACCCCAGGCATTGGCTTCGAGCAGGATCTCGTTGCTGATGACGTCCAGCTTCTTCTGCGCTTCGCCCTGCACGTTGCCGGTGCCGGCGTCGCCGAGCACGCCACCGAGGGCGCCCTTGCTGACGGCGATGGAGATGCTGGTGCAGGCGCGGGCGACGACCGCGATCAGCTGGCGCAGGTCGGCGTTGATGCGGCCGGCGTGCTGTTCCTGGATCAGGAAGCGGGTCAACGAAGTACGGGACATGGGCGGGCAGGTCTCGGCAGCGGGAAAACGCCTATTGTCGCCCGTCTGGCGGGGGCGTGCGTGAGCGCGGGAAGGCGTAATCGTTTCCAGATGCGTTGTGCTCGTGGCGCCTTCCTTCATTGAGGCACAGGGCGAGGTACACCGTGGCCAGGACACGCCGTAAACCCATCCATGGGGGCTCGGTCGGCGCATCCATGCGCCTCACGGTCCTGGCCACGGTGTACCTCGCCCTGCGCTTCAGGGTTCGCCGCGAGCGCGGAGGGTGTGGCAAAGGCAGAGGCAAAGCAGAAGCAAAAACAAAGGCGCCTTTCGGCGCCTTTGTTGTCAAACCACTGCAGCCTTGTTTCAGCCCTTGGCGACGGTGGCCACGGCCTTGGCGACGTATTCCAGGTTGTTCTGGTTCAGCGCGGCCACGCAGATGCGGCCGGTGCCGACGGCGTAAATGCCGAACTCGTCGCGCAGGCGTTCGACCTGCTCACGGCTCAGGCCCGAGTAGGAGAACATGCCGGCCTGTTCGTTGATGAAGCCGAACTGCGGCGCACCGGCAGCGGCCAGCTTTTCGACCAGGCCCTGGCGCAGGGCGTGGATGCGCTCGCGCATCTCGGTCAGCTCCTGCTCCCACATCGCGCGCAGTTCCGGATTGGTCAGCACGCCGGCCACCAGCGCAGCACCGTGGGTGGACGGGCTGGAGTAGATGGTGCGGATCACGCGCTTGACCTGCGACTGCACGGCCTTGGCGTCAGCAGCGGTCGGCGCCACCATCGACAACGCACCCACGCGCTCGCCATACAGCGAGAACGACTTGGAGTACGAGTTGGCGACGATGAAGCTGTCGATGCCGGCTTCGGCGATGATGCGCACGGCGGCGCCATCCTGCTCGATGCCCTTGTCGAAGCCCTGGTAGGCCATGTCGATGAAGGGGAACAGCTGCTTGTCCTTCAGCAGCTGCGCGACCTGCTTCCACTGGCTGACCGTGAGGTCGGCACCGGTGGGGTTGTGGCAGCAGGCGTGCAGCAGCACTACGGTGCCGGCTTCCAGCTTGCCGAGGTCGGCCAGCATGCCGTTGAAGTCGACGCCATGGCTGGCCGGGTCGAAATAGGTGTAATCCAGCACCTCGAAACCGGCCGCGCTGAATACCGCACGGTGGTTCTCCCAGCTCGGGTTGCTCAGCGCCACGGTGGCGTGCGGCAGCAGCTTCTTCAGCACGTCGGCGCCGACGCGCAGCGCACCGCTGCCACCGACGGTCTGTGCGGTGGTGACGCGGCCGGCGGCCAGCAGCGGCGAGTCCTTGCCGAACACCAGCTCTCGCGTGGCCTGCGTGTATGCCGGCAGGCCATCGATCGGCAGGTAGCCGCGCGGTTTGGCGTCAGCGGCAAGCTGCTGCTCGATCTGCTTGACGGCGCGCAGCAGCGGGATGCGGCCGCTCTCGTCGTAGTAGATGCCCACACCCAGGTTGACCTTGGTCGGGCGGCTGTCGGCGTTGTACGCCTCGGTCAGGCCCAGGATCGGGTCGCCTGGGACCAGTTCCACGTTTGCAAAGAAGGACACGGCGGTACTCGTTCGGTAGACGGAAAGGGGGAGGAAGTGCGCTACGCGGTCTGCGGCCTTGCAGCCGGAAACAGCCCATCGTAACAAAGCCTGCCGGGGCTGGCCGCCGCCATCGTCATGCGTGGCCCCGTACCATGGCGTGCGTTGCCGCCTGATCCATCAACCTGAATCATGAATCCCGCCGCACGCCGCCATTGCCTGCCGTTGTCCATCCTGCTGCTGTCGCCCTGGGCGGCCGTGGCCGGGCCCGCGCCGACCGCCCTGCCCAGCGTGCAGGTGCAGGCCGCACGCGTGCCCGGCATCGACCCGTTCGCGCTGCCGGCCAGCCAGGACACGGTCTGGATCGACGCCGCGCGTCCCGGCGCCGGCGCACAGCTGTCCGAGGCGTTGGCCGGGGTCCCGGGCCTGGTCGCCCGTGATCGCCAGAACTTCGCGCAGGACACCCAGCTGTCGATCCGTGGTTTTGGTGCGCGCTCGACCTTCGGTGTGCGTGGGGTGCGGGTGTTGATCGACGGGGTGCCGGCGACCATGCCCGACGGACAGGGCCAGCTGTCGCATGCCAGCCTGCTCGGTGCCGAACGGATCGACGTGCTGCGCGGGCCGTTCTCGGCGCTGTACGGCAATTCCTCCGGCGGCGTGCTGCAGGTCTGGAGCGCACAGGGCCAGGCCGGCGACCCGTGGCGGTTGCGCGTGAACGCGGGTGCCGACAACACGCTCAGCGTCGGCGCGCAACTGAAGGGTGCCGGCCGTGTTCTGGATTACAACATCGCCGCCAATCACTTCCGCACTGAGGGCTGGCGCGACCACAGCCGTGCCCGCCGCGAATCGCTCGCTGCGCGTATCGGTGGCGATCTCGGCGGGGGGCGGCTGGAGCTGCTGCTCAATGCCTTCGATGCCCCCGATGCGCAGGACCCGCTGGGCCTGAGCCGTACCCAGGTGGCGGCCGATCCGCGCCAGGCCACCGCCGTGGCGCACCAGTACAACACCCGCAAATCGGTGCGCCAGCAGCAGGCCGGCCTGCGCTGGACCCGTGAAACCGGGGCGCAGCGTTGGCAGCTGATGGGCTATGCCGGCCAGCGCGCGGTACGCCAGTACCTGCCGATCCCGCCGGCAGCTCAGACCAACAGCCCGTTGCATGCCGGCGGGGTGATCGACCTGGAGGGCGGCTATGGCGGGCTGGACGCGCGCTGGGGCTGGCACGGCGACCTCGCCGGCCGACCGCTGGATCTGGTGGCCGGGCTCAGCGCCGACCGCCAGCGCCAGCATCGCACCGGCTACGAGAACTTCATCGGCAGCGCTCTCGGCGTGCGTGGGCGGCTGCGCAGAGACCAGATCGACACCGTGCAGAACGTCGATCAGTTCGCCCAGGCGTGGTGGCAGTGGAGTCCACGCTGGTCATTGCTGGCTGGCGTGCGTCACAGCGCCGTGCGCTTCGAATCCGACGATCGCTACATCACCGCCCGCAACCCGGACGACAGCGGCCACCGCCGCTACCAGGCCACCACGCCGGTGGCCGGAATCAGCTTCGAGGCCAGCCCGCAGTGGCGACTGCACGCGGCGGTGGGCCGTGGCTTCGAGACGCCCACCTTCAACGAGCTGGGGTATCGCGCCGACGGCCAGGCGGGACTGGCGCTGGATCTGGCGGCGGCGCGCAGCCGCAGCCTGGAGGTGGGCAGCAAATGGCATGCACAGGACGGAACCCAGCTCGATATCAGCCTGTTCCGCGCAGATACCGACGATGAGTTAGCAGTTGCCAGCAACATCGGCGGACGCAGCACCTATCGCAACATCGGCCGCACCCGCCGCCAGGGCGTGGAACTGCGCTACCGGCAGCCGTTGGCAGAGCAGTTGGAACTGCAGGTGGCCTGGACCTGGCTGCAGGCGCAGGTGCGTGCGCCGTACCTGACCTCGAACACCTGGGTTTCCGCCGGCAGCCGCCTGCCCGGGGTACCGCGCCAGCAGGCGCTTGCCCGGCTGCAGTGGACCCCGGCCGACTGGCAGTGGGCGCTGGAGGCCGCCGCCAGCACCGATACCCTGGTCAACGACGTGGCCACGGAGCGGGCGCCGGGCTACGCGTTGCTGAACCTGGAGGCCGGTCGTTTCTGGACACTGCCAGGTGGCGAGCTGCGCGCCTTCGCCCGGCTGGAGAACGTGCTGGACCAGGCCTACATCGGCTCGGTGATCGTCAACGACGGCAACGGGCGCTTCTACGAACCGGGACCGGGACGGCGAGCCAACGTCGGCCTGCAATGGTCGTGGCGCTGAAAGGGGTAGTGCCGGCCGCTGGCCGGCATCGCGCCGTGCACGACGTCAGGAGGTTGCCGGCCAGCGGCCGGCACTACCCGTAAATCGGGGGCCCTGGCCGGCATCGCGCCGCGCAGGGCGTCAGGGGGTTGCCGGCCAGGGGCCGGCACTACCCGTCAGTCGGGCGCCTTGGCTGGTACGAACGGCGAGGTCGGGTCGCTGGCCGGGAAGGTCTCCTCCAGCGCCTCGTCCTGGTTGTCGCTGGCGCGCTGCTTGCGTTCGCGACGCTTGAGCGGGCTTTCCTGGCCGCCGCGATGGCGGTCGCCGCCATCCTTGCGGTCCTGGGCGGCCTGTTCAGCCTCGTGCTTCACCGGCAGATGGTCGCCACCGTGCTCGGCGTCGTAGAAAGGTGCGCCGGTGCCGCGGTAGTCGGCATTGTCGGCATCGCGCTTGCCGCGCTGTTCACCGGGAATGGGCGGGTGGTTTTCCCGCAACGGGTCTCGGGAATTCTCTCGGCTCATGGTCTGGCTACCTGCGCTCGGGGCTCCCACTACACCGCGCCACAGGTAAAGCCGCCGCGAACCCGGCGTCATGAACATCTCGCTCACCCCCCGGTAACGGCACCGCGCGTATTCCTGCCCACCCGCCCCCGCTGCAGGAGCCGGTCATGCCCCGTCTTGAACGACCCGCACCGTCCGTGTTCAACGCCCTGCTCGATCCGCTCGGCCAGCGCACCGCACAACGCCGCACGCGCCGCCATGAAGATCCGCAGGCGGTGGCGCAGGACTACCTGCAGTACATGCTCAGCGACTACGAAGAGCGTCGCGGGCAGAACCACCGCAACTGGCGCGATCTATGCCCGGTCTATGCCTTCGCATTGACCACCCACGCTGCGGACTGGCCGCGCGGTGATGCCGCGGATACCTGTGAGGAACTGGCCGAACACTGGGAACAGATGCGCGGGCAGTCGCGGTTGAGCTGGTCGCAGGCACGGCCGGTGGTGGAAGACGCTTGGCGCGCGCTGGATCATATTCCTGCGGTGGCGGTGAGGCCGTTGCTGCAGTAGTGCCGGCCGCTGGCCGGCAACCCCAGGAAACTTCAGGCCGCGAGCTCTGCCGGCCCGCAGCCGGCACTGCCGTTCTCCGTAGAACCCACGTGCACGGTATCGACACGGGTGGTTTACACCGCCCATCCGAAGCTGGATGCCCTGCCCCGCCAAAGGTACGCCCATGGCCCGCCCGATCTGGACCGGCACGCTGTCGTTTGGCCTGCTCAACGTGCCGGTGTCGCTGATGTCAGGCGAACGCAAGGTCGATCTGCAGTTCCGCATGCTCGACTCCCGCGACCGCAAGCCGATCCGCTTCGAGCGGGTCAACGCCGATACCGGCGAGGAAGTGCCATGGAAGGACATCGTCAAAGCCTATGAGTACGACAAGGGCAGCTATGTCGTGCTGGAGGAAGGCGATATCCGGTCTGCGGCACCGGAAAGCCACGAAGCGGTGGAGGTGGAATCGTTCGTGGATGCCGCGCAGATCGACCCGCGCTACTACGAGAAACCCTACCTGCTGGTGCCCGGCAAGAAGGCCGAAAAGGGCTACGTACTGCTGCGCGAGACATTGCGCAGTACCGGCAAGGTGGGCATCGCCCGGGTGGTGGTGCGTACCCGCGAATACCTGTGCGCGGTGATGCCGCATGCGGACGCGCTGGTGCTGATGATCCTGCGCTATCCGCAGGAACTGGTGGATCCCGAAGATTACAAACTGCCCACCGGAAAGCTCGCCGATTACCGCATCAGCAGCAGGGAAACGGCGATGGCCGAGCAGTTGATCGAGTCGATGTCCGGTGATTGGGATCCGTCGCAGTACCACGACGAATTCCGCGAGCGCCTGCAGCAGGTGCTGAACAAGCGTATCAAGTCCAAGGGCGGTACCACACGGGTGGAGGATGAACCTGCACCGCGTGAGGACGCCAGCACCAACGTGGTCGATTTCATGGCACTGCTGCAGAAGAGCCTGGATGCGAACAAGCGGACGCCGGCAAAGAAGGCCGCGGCGCGCAAGGCAGCCGCAAAGCCGACGGTAAAGAAAGCCGCAAAGAAGACAACGAAGAAGGCTGCAAAGAAGTCCGCACCCCGGCGCAAGGCAGGCTGAGCCATGTCGCTGCACCAGTACCGGCGCAAGCGCCGGCTCGGCGGTGGCGCCGGGCAGACACCGGAACCTGACGACACGCCCGCACACGGCAACCCGAAGCGGCGGCCGATCTTTGTCATACAGCTGCACCATGCCACTTCGCGGCACTATGACTTCCGCCTTGAGATGGACGGTGTGCTGAAAAGCTGGGCGGTGCCGAAGGGTCCTTCGCTTCGCGTTGGTGACAAGCGGCTGGCCGTGGAAGTGGAAGACCATCCGCTGTCCTACGCCGGCTTCGAAGGAGATATTCCCGAAGGCCACTACGGCGCTGGCCACGTGGAGGTCTTCGATCACGGCACATGGGCCTGCGAAGGCGATCCACTGCAGGCACTGGCAGCGGGAAAGATCGACTTCGTGCTGCATGGGCAACGCCTGGCTGGCGGCTGGAAGCTGGTGCGCACAGCGATGAAGGGACGCCAGGTACAGTGGTTGTTGATCAAACGCGACGACGGGGAAGCGCGTGATGCCGAAGCAGATGATCTACTCCAATCCCCCATGCCGAAACGCACATCCGCAGTGAGCAAGCGCACGGTGGGCAAGTCGACGCGCGCCGCACCGGCTGCACGATCGGCGACCCGCAAGGCCGATGCGCGTTGGCATGCGCGAGCGCTGAACCTGGACGGCGCGCGTGACACGCCCTACCCGCGCGCCTTCAAGCCACAGTTGACCGATCATCGCGACAGTGCACCGGACGGCGCGCGCTGGTTGCATGAGATCAAGTGGGATGGCTATCGCCTGCTGGCCGATCTGCACGAAGGCAAGGTGACGCTGCGCTCCCGCAACGGCCTGGATTGGACCGGTGATTTCCCCGAGGTGGTACAGGCCGTGCAGGCACTGCCGGTGCGGGATGCGCGCCTGGACGGCGAGCTGGTGGTGCTGGACAAGCAGGGGCGCAGCGACTTCGCCGCGCTGCAGCGTGTGATCGACGGGAGTTCGAAGCAACCGTTGCGCTACATCGTGTTCGATCTGCCGGGTGTGGCCGGCGTGGACATCAGTCGTTCACCGCTGCTGGAGCGCAAGGCGCTGCTGAAGGATCTCATCGGACCCACGCCCGGAACCCTGGCCTTCAGCGAGCACGTGATCGACCATGGCCCGCAGGTATTCGATGCCAGCGGCAAGGCGGGATTCGAAGGTATCGTCAGCAAGCAGGTGGATGCGCCCTACGTGAACACCCGTGCACGCAGCTGGGTGAAGGTGAAGCATGAAGACACCGACGAGTTCGTGATTGTCGGCTACACGGCACCGAAGGGCTCCCGGGTAGGGTTCGGCTCGCTGCTTCTCGCCACGCCGGACAACGGCGGATTGCGCTATGTGGGGCGGGTCGGCACCGGCTTCGACGACGAGAGCCTGCGCGCGCTGCACAAGGCGCTGCAGCCGTTGGCGGTGAAGACGCCTGTGCTGCAGCTGCCGGCGCATGTGCCGTTCCGCGCCGCCAGCGTTCGCTGGGTGAAGCCGGTGACGGTGGCGGAAGTGGCCTTCCGTGGCTGGGGCAAGGAAGGCCTGCTGCGCCAGGCCAGTTTCAAGCGGCTGCGCATCGACAAGCAGAAGGAGGACCTGGGAGTGGCCATATCGAGTGCTGAAGCCGGGGGCGAGGTCCAGATAACCCATCCGGAGCGGGTGGTGTTCCCAAGGCAGAAGCTCAGCAAGGGCGATGTGGCGGACTACTACCAGCGCATGGCGCGCTGGATTCTGCCCGAAATTGCCGGGCGGCCCTTGTCACTGCTGCGCTGCCCGGATGGCGTGGGCAAGGACTGCTTCTTCCAGAAGCACCATGGCCCCGGCCTGGGGGATGCCGTGCACGCGGTGCCCCTGCAGCAGAAGAGCGGCCGCGAGGACTACGTCTACATCGACGATGTGCGGGGCCTGCTGCAACTGGTGCAGATGAACACCCTGGAGCTGCATCCGTGGGGCGCGACCGTGGCCGATCCCGAGCACCCGGATCGCCTGGTGTTCGATCTAGATCCCGGTGAAGGGGTGGGCTGGGCGGAGGTGAAAGCCGCTGCGCGTGATGTCCGTGACCACCTGCAGGAAGTCGGCCTGAAGAGTTTCGTGCGGCTGTCCGGTGGCAAGGGCGTGCACGTGGTGGTGCCGCTGCGGCCCAAGGCCGACTGGGAACAGGCCAAGGCGTTCTGTGAGGCGTTCGCCCGGGCGATGGCGGAGCGGGCGCCGGACCGCTACGTGGCCACAATGAGCAAGGCCAAGCGTGGCGGCGTCATTTTCATCGACTGGCTGCGCAATACGCGGGGTGCCACCAGTGTGTGTTCGTGGTCGTTGCGTGCGCGCGATTCCGCCGGTGTGGCAGTACCGCTGCGCTGGGATGAACTGGCTCGTATCAGTGCCGCCGACGCATTTTCCATGGGCAAGGCGCTGGCGCGCGCGAAGCGCCTGAAGGCGGACCCTTGGCACGGCATCGCGCGGCTGAAGCAGACGTTGCCGCGCATGGACCTGTAGAGCCGAGCCTATGCTCGGCTGCCTGTGCCGATGTGCATGAAAGCCGAGCACGGGCTCGGCTCTACAGGGGCGGCATCACCTTGGATCGCGCGAGGGACGACGGCCGAACCACCAGCCGGCCAGCAGTTGCAACGGCAGTGACGCCAGCAGTGAAATGACGAACCAGAACGGGAAATCCGCACCCGCCGTCCACATGGCGTAGCCACAGCCCAGCGCGACCAGCGACCAGATCGAGAAGCCGTGCGATCGCGGCCAGCAGGGCGCGTAATAGGTGGCAAAGGAAACCCCGGCGATGCCACCGAGCACGCTGAAGGTGAGATCCCAGCCCAGCTGCACGCTGTTGTTGTCCGGCGACAGGCCCAGCAACGGTGGCAGCCAGCTGGCGACGCTGCTGACCAGCGCAAGCGACAGCACGCCGCCGATCAGGGCGACGATGGACAGGAACAGGGTCTTGAGCAGGGCGGGCATGCGCGCATTGTACGGCGGCCACAGAGTGCCCGCGTTGCCGGCCAGCGGCCGGCACTACCGATGAATCGGCATGGCCGCCGCGTCCGTGGGAGAGGGGGACGGAGCGACGGCGGCCATGCACAGGCGGTCAGGCAGCGAAGTCGAGCACCACGCGGCCTTCGATGGTGCCCGCATGCATGCGCGCGAACACGTCGTTGATGTTTTCCAGGCGGTCGGTGCTGACCGTGGCCGCGACCTTGCCGTCGGCGGCGAACTGCAGCGATTCCTGCAGGTCCAGGCGGGTACCGACGATCGAGCCGCGCACGGTGATGCCGTTGAGCACCATGCCGAAGATGTCCAGCGGGAAGTTGCCGGGCGGCAGGCCATTGAGCGAGACAGTGCCGCCACGGCGCACCATGCCCAGCGCCTGCTCGAACGCCTTCGGCGATACCGCGGTGACCAGTGCACCGTGGGCGCCGCCGATTTCCTTCCTGAGGAACGCGGCCGGGTCGGTGGTGCGCGCGTTGACGGTGACCTGCGCGCCCAGCTGGCGGGCCAGTGCCAGCTTGGTGTCGTCCACGTCCACCGCGGCCACGTTCAGGCCCATCGCGCGGGCGTACTGCACGGCCATGTGGCCCAGGCCACCGATGCCGGAAATCGCCACCCAGTCACCGGGCTTGGTGTCGGTGACCTTCAGTCCCTTGTAGACGGTCACGCCGGCGCACAGCACTGGCGCGATCTCGACGAAGCCCACGTCCTTCGGAAGCAGGCCGACATAGTTGGCATCGGCCAGTGCGTAGTCGGCGAAGCCGCCGTTGACCGAGTAGCCGGTGTTGCGCTGCGTCTCGCACAGCGTTTCCCAGCCACCCAGGCAGTGTTCGCAATGACCACACGCCGAGTACAACCAGGGGATGCCGACCCTGTCGCCTTCCTTGACGTGCCCTACCCCGCCTCCCACGGCCACGACGTGCCCCACGCCCTCGTGGCCGGGGATGAACGGCGGGTTCGGTTTCACCGGCCAGTCGCCCTCGGCGGCGTGCAGGTCGGTGTGGCAGACGCCACAAGCCTCGATCTTGACCAGTACCTCGCCCGCCCCCGGGCGCGGTACCGAGACTTCCTCGATCACCAGTGGCTTGCCGAACTCACGCACGACAGCGGCCTTCATGGTGGAATTCATGTTCGGATCTCCGTAGTGCGCTTGCCCACAGAATGACGCCGGCGCGAGACCGGCGCTTTGATCACGATCAAACCTTTGAAGATCCGCGAAGCAGGTTCAGCTGGCCAGCACCGAGGCCTCGCGGGCCAGGCGCTCGATGGCGTCCCAGTCGCGGGTCTGCAGCAGCGCCGGGGTGGTCAGCCACGAACCGCCCACGCACAGCACGTTGGGCAGGTGCAGGAACTGCGGCGCGGTCTGCGCGCTGATGCCGCCGGTCGGGCAGAAGCGCACATCGGCGAACGGGCCGTGCCAGGCGGCCAGCAGCGCGGCGCCGCCGGCCTGCACGGCCGGGAAGAACTTGAAGGTGTCCGCGCCGTGCTCCAGGCCCTGGATCAGGTCCGAAGCGGTGGCAGCACCGGGCAGGTACGGCAGGTCGGCATCACGCGCGGCCGCATACAGTGCCGGCGTGGCACCGGGGGAAACGGCAAAACGCGCACCGGCCTGCTTCGCCGCCTGCATCTGCGCGGCGTTGAGTACGGTGCCGGCAGCGATCACCGCGTCCGGCACGGCCCCGACCATGGCCTTGATCGCATCCAGCGCCTGCGGCGTGCGCAGGGTCACCTCGATCACCGGCAGCCCGCCACGGAACAGCGCCTGGGCCACTTCGACCGCTTCATTCACATCTTCGGGGGTGTACACCGGGATCACCGGTGCCAGCTTCAACAGCGCGCGCAGGCGCGGATCAGCGCTGGACATCGTCTTGCTCCTTGCCCGCCAGGGCATCGCGGATGCTGCCGGTGCCGGCAGCGCAGCGGCGCATGATGCCATGCGGACCGCGACGGTGCCCTGCTCCGCACCGCGCCGGATTCAGGCCGGGTCGGCCTGCAGCGCCTGGATGCGGCGCTGGTACCAGTCGCCACCGAGCGGATCGAACACCGCCGAGCGCTCCATCTGCGCCTCGTACACGTGTACCGAGATCGCCAGTGCCTCATCGCTGGCATTGCGCAGGGTGTGGTACTCATGCGGGGGGATCAGGCTGCCGGCACTGCCGCAGCCCCCGCGCAGCGCGGCGTGGCGGCGGAAGCGCCAGCGCTCGCCGGCGCACTCCAGCAGCTCGTAGCGGGTGATCTCCAGCTCGCCCAACCACACGCCCTCCACACACCACATGGCATCGTGGTCGTGCAGCGGCGTGCCCTGCCCTGGGCCCCAGCTCATGGCAATCACGCTGTAGCCGTGTTCGCGGCTGTGGTACAGCGGACGTCGCGCGTAGTGATCGCTGACCGGCCGATGCACGCATTCGGGCAACTCGATGCGGCTGTCGGTTATGGCTTCCTGCAGCGCCAGCTGCAGGTCGGTCGTGATGCGCTCGGGATCACCGGAGCTCATCGCCGCGTCGACTGCGGCGATCAACCGGTCGCGGCCGCGGAATGGCGGAAACGGAGAAGTCTGCAGGTCCATGCCTCGAATGTAGCGGAGCATGGTTAAGGGAATGTTGGCGTTCGCGCGCGGCGCGTCCGCATTCAAGGTGAATACGCGCGGAAGAACGATTCAGATGCAGACGCAGTAGAGCGATCACAATGGAACCTTGCGCAGCAGAACCTGTCGAACACGACACGATTCAGATCCGCTGCGACATTCCGCAACTTCGCGCCCGACGGGCGCAAGGCTAGAATTCTCCGACTTACCTGGTTCTATACATGTCAGTGCGAACTATTAGCGATGCCGCGGTGCCGGCATCGAAGGGCAAGGCTGCCACGATCAACGACATCGCACGACTGTCGGGAGTTTCCAAGAAAACGGTTTCAAGAATCATCAACAACTCGCCGCTGGTGCGCAAGGACACCCGCGACAAGGTCGAGGCGTTGATGCGCGAGGTCGGTTACGTGCCCGATCCTCTCGCGCGCGGGCTGGCATTCCGCCGCTCCTTCCTGATCGGCCTGGTGTATGACGACCCGGGTGCCCAATGCATTGTCGACCTGCAGCACGGCGCGCTGGACGCGCTGCGCAGCACTGGCTATGAGCTGGTGGTGCACCCCTGCGACAGCCAGGATCCGGAATGCCCGCAGGGCGTGCGCCGTTTCGTGCAGCAGCAGAAGCTGCACGGCGTGATCCTGGGGCCGCGTGCGTCCGAATCGGCTGCGCTGGCGCAGATGCTCGATGACATCGACTGTCGCTACGTGCGCATCAACGCGCATGCCTCGGAGGATGAGAACCATGCCGTGGTCACCCATGACCGCGATGGTGCTGCCGCTGCGGCGGGCTACCTGCTTTCGCTTGGCCACCGCGACATTGCGGTGATCGCCGGACCGGGTGACCGGCGTGCCGCGCGCGAACGGACGCATGGTTTCCTTGATCGGCTGGCGCAGGTCGGCCTGACTCTGCCCGGCGAGCGCGTACTGGAAGCGGGCGACACCTTCGAGTCCGGCGTGCATGCCGCCGAACGGCTGCTGATGGGCGAGCAACGCCCCAGTGCGATTTTCGCCGGCAACGACGAAATCGCCGCAGGCGTGTACCAGGTGGCATTGCGTGCAGGCATCGCGGTGCCGCAGCAGTTGTCGATCGTCAGCTACGACGACAGCCCGCTGGCATCGCGGCTGTGGCCGCCGCTGACGTCGGTGCGGCGCCACGTTTCCGACATCGGCCGCACCGCCGCCGCCATGCTGGTCCAGGCCGACGTGCCCGACGCACCGACCGCGGCCAGCGTGCATCCGCAGTTGATGGTGCGCGGTTCCTGCCGGGCCGTGGATGGCTGAGTGTCCTGCCCTCGCCTGCGCCGCTGCAGTGGCGCAGGCAGGCAACAACGAAAGCGGCGCACCCAGGTGCGCCGTTTTCAGTGCAAAGCCGTGCGCGTTGTGTGCTTACACGTCGCCGCCGTCGGCCCAGCCTTCGCCGGTGCCCTTCTGGAACACGCGGTCGTCGCCCTGCACTTCACCGGCCGGCAGATGCGCCTGGTTGGCCAGTGCCGCGTAGATCGGGGTGAAGTCCGGCGAGGTCGCCTGCATGAGCTGTTCGAAGCTGTCGATGACGAAGTAGGTCTTCTGGAAGGTGTCGATGCGGTACTTCGTGCGCATGATCCGCTGCAGGTCGAAGCCGATGCGGTTGGGCGCGGCCGATTCCAGCGAGTACAGCGACTCGCCCTTCGACGACACAATGCCGGCACCGTAGATGCGCAGGCCCTCGGGCGTGTCGATCAGGCCGAACTCCACGGTGTACCAGTACAGGCGGGTCAGGTTCTGCAGCGCATCCGGACCGATCGCATGCGCTTTGACGCCGCCGCGGCCGTACGCCTCCATGTAGTCGGCGAACACCGGGTTCATCAGCAGCGGCACGTGGCCGAACAGATCGTGGAACAGGTCCGGTTCGGCGATGTAGTCGATCTGGTCCGGGCGGCGGATCCACCAGGTCACCGGAAAACGGCGGTTGGCCAGATGGTCGAAGAAATCCAGTTCCGGCAACAGGCCTTCAACCCCGACCAGGGTCCAGCCGGTGGCCGCGCCGAGCACTTCGTTGAGTTGGTCGAAGCGCGGAATCATGTGTGCGCTCATGCCCATTTCGTCCTGCGCATCCAGGAACTCCTGGCAGGCACGGCCGACCAGCAGCTCGCGCTGGCGCTGGTACAGCGTGCTCCAGGTTGCGTGGTCGTCGGCGCTGTAGGTGTCCCATGGCTGCTCGACGAGCGCGGTGGTATACACCGGCACGTAGCCCTTGTCGGTCTGCTGGTGTTCGACGCGGCGGGGCTGGGCGAGGTCCATGCGGCACTCCTGGATGGGATACCCACGATGCTAGGGCAGGGGACGCGCAACAGGGTTGCAAAAGTTGCGCCGATTGGCCTTGTTGGCGCAATATCCTTGCGTACTCACCATGTTGCGGGGCAACAATGGCCGGAGAAGTCCAGTTCGATCGCACGGATATACGCCTGCTGGCCGAAATCCAGCGGGATGGGCGCGCCACCAACGCCGAACTGGCGGCGCGGGTGAATCTCTCGCCTTCGGCCTGCCTGCGGCGGTTGCAGCGGCTGGAAAGCGAGGGCGTAATCGTCGGCTATGGCGCGCGGCTGGAGCCACGGCAGCTGCGGCTGGGCCTGCAGGCCTTCGTGCGCGTGCAGCTGGAAAAGCACGACCAGGCCGCCATCGGCCACTTCGTGGACAGCGTGCAGGCGTGGGACGAGGTGGTGGCCTGCCACGCGCTGACCGGCGACATGGACTACCTGCTGCACGTGTACGTGCGCGACCTGGAGCACTTCTCGCGCTTCCTGCTGGACCGGCTGCTCAATGCCGGTGGCGTGGCCGATGCCAATTCCAGCTTCGTGCTGCGCACGGTGAAGGGCTTCCAGGCGTTGCCGCTGTCGCAGCTGGAGTCCTGAGCGACCACCGGGCGGGCCCGGTGGCCTGGCTTCAATGGATCAGCACTTGTCCTTGCGGCCCATCAGCTTGCCCAGGCGCGAGGCTTCCTCGCACTTCGGCGCGGCCACCGGTGCCGGTGCGGCTGCTGCGGCGCGCGCGCGCTGCAGCTGCTGGATCTTCGCGCGGATCTGCGGCATCGCTGCCATCGCGGCCTTTTCGCCTTCCAGGATCGCGGTGCCACGCTGGCTGAAATCGGCGGCACCGATGTCCAGCACCTTCGGGCGGATGACGATGTCGGCGCGCGCCAGTTCCTGCTCGCCCAGGCGCTGGCCCATGATCGAGATGGACTGGTTGACGATGCCCAGCATGTCGGTCGGCGCCTTGCCGCTGGCCTTGCTGGAGATGTCGACGGCGATCACGAAGTCGGCGCCGAGCTGGCGGGCAGCGTCCACCGGTACCGGGCTGACCACGCCACCGTCGATGTAGCTGCGGCCGCCGATCTTCACCGGCTCGAACACACCGGGAATGCTGCTCGACGCGCGCACGGCCTGGCCGACATTGCCGCGCACGAAGATTGCGCGCTCGCCGGTTTCCAGCTGGGTGGCGACGGCGGCGAACGGCTTTTTCAGGCGCTCGGCAGGACGGTTGGCAACCTGTTCGTTGACGTAGTCCTGCAGCTTCTGGCCCTGCACCAGGCCACCGGAGAACAGGCGAACGTCGCGGATGCTGGCTTCATCAAGCGCCACGGCCCTGCTCTGCATCTGGAAGGCATCCATGCCGCTGGCATACAGGGCGCCGACCACGCTGCCGGCGCTGGTGCCGGCGACCACGGCCGGCTCGAAGCCGTTGGCCTCCAGCATCTTGATCACGCCGATATGGGCAAAGCCTTTGGCCGCGCCGCCGCCCAGGGCGATGCCGATCTTCACCGGCTTGGCCTGTGGGACCACGGTCGGCGCCGGCGGCGGCGTGGGGCGGACCGGGTCGCCACCGCAGCCGGCCAGCAGGCCGATCAGGGCGACAGACAGCAGCATGCGGGGGCGGAACAGGCTCATCGGCAGTGCGCGCACGGCGCCGGATTCAGGAAAGGGCGCCAGCATACCGAAGCTGCGGCGGGGCGGGCAGGGTGGGAAATATCGCCCATTCATAAAGGTAGTGCCGGCCGTTGGCCGGCAACCATAGGGGAAACCTGGCAACGGTCCATGGGGCTGCCGGCCCGCGGCCGGCACTACCGGGATGCGCGCCAAGGTCCATGAGGCTGCCGGCCAGCGGCCGGCACGACCGGAGGCGGTCAGAAGCGGTTATCGCCATCCAGCATCCGGCCCAGGCCGCCCAGCACCGAGCCTTCGCCGCGGTTCTGGCCGCCGCCCTGCGGTGCGGCCATCCACATGCGGCCGGCCAGGCGTGAGAACGGCAGCGACTGCAGCCAGACCTTGCCGGGGCCGGTCAACGTGGCCAGGAACACCCCTTCGCCGCCGAACAGCATGCTCTTGATGCCGGCCACCCGACGCACGTCCATGTCCACCGTCGGGTGGTAGGCCACCACGCAGCCGGTATCCACGTCCAGGCGTTCGCCGGCGGCCAGCTCGCGCTCCACCACGCAGCCGCCGGCGTGGATGAACACCCAGCCGTCGCCCTCCAGTTTCTGCATGATGAAACCCTCGCCCCCGAACAGGCCGGTCATGATCTTGCGCTGGAACTGCACGCCGATCTGCACGCCGCGCGCGCCGGCCAGGAAACTGTCCTTCTGGCAGATCAGGCGGCCGCCGTGCTGGTCCAGTTTCATCGCCAGCACCGTGCCGGGGTAGGGCGCAGCGAAGGCGACCTTGCCCTTGCCATGGCCGCTCTGGGTGTAGACGGTGGCGAACAGGCTTTCGCCGGTCAGTACGCGCTTGCCGGCAGCCATCACCTTGCCCATGAAGCCGCCGCCCTGGTCGCCATTGGCGGCGCCGAACACGGTATCCATCTGCACCGTGGCGTCCTTGAACATCAACGCGCCGGCCTCGGCAATGGCGCTCTCACCGGGATCAAGCTCGATTTCCACGAACTGCATCTCATGGCCGACGATGCGGAATTCGATGTCGTCGGCGCGGCCGCTGGCGGTGGCGGGGACCGGGGGTGGGGTGTGGGGCATGCCCGGGGCTGCGGATTGCAGTTCGGGCACTTCGGCAATCGAGGTCCATCCGCTCATGCCCTGGCACCAGGCCAGCGCGCGCGGGTTGGCCTGCGCGTAGCGGCGCGCGGCCGGGTCATCGAGCGGTCCGATTCGGTCGGCCTGGGCCGAGGCATGGAAGTACCACTGGGTCATTGCGGCGGCTCCGCGGCGCTGGAAAACCCCGAGTCTAGCGAGCGCCCCGGGGGGCAGGGCGACGGGGCCATGAACGGCCGGCATTTGCGGGGCAGGTGCTGTATTGCAACAATTATCTGGTAGCGCCGTTTTACCACCCCTCCAAACACAGCCTACCGCCATGTCCCCGACCCGCACTTCCCGTGGCCGCCTTCCGGTCGCGCGCCCTCTCGTTGCCGCT
This sequence comes from Stenotrophomonas sp. T8, assembly GCF_051853085.1. NCBI lineage: Bacteria > Pseudomonadati > Pseudomonadota > Gammaproteobacteria > Lysobacterales > Lysobacteraceae > Stenotrophomonas > Stenotrophomonas sp. T8. Next base: position 4,151,565 of record NZ_CP195329.1, read on the forward strand.
CTTTCCGCCCTGCTGCCGTTGGTAGCAGCCGCCCAGGAAACCCCTGCCGCCAAGGATCCGGTTGCCCTCGACACCCTGCAGGTCACCGCGCAGCGCCGTGTCGAGAACGCCAAGGACGTACCGGTTGCAGTCAGCGCGATTCAGGGCGAGAAGCTGGATGTGCTCGGTTCGGCCGGCGATGACATCCGCTTCCTGGCCGCACGCGTGCCCAGCCTCAACATTGAGTCGTCCTACGGCCGTGCCTTCCCGCGCTTCTACATCCGCGGCCTGGGCAACACCGATTTCGATCTCAATGCGTCGCAGCCGGTGTCGCTGGTATACGACGACGTCGTGCAGGAAAGCCCGCTGCTGAAGGGCTTCCCGCTGTTCGACCTGGCCAACGTGGAAGTGCTGCGTGGCCCGCAGGGCACCCTGTTCGGCCGCAACACGCCGGCCGGTGTGGTCAAGTTCGACTCGGCGCGCCCGTCGCAGGATGCCGATGGCTACCTCCGCGTCGGCTATGGCAGCTACAACAGCTGGAACGTGCAGGGCGCCTACGGCGGCCCGCTGACCGACCGCTGGTCGGCACGCGTCTCGGCGATCTACCAGCGCCGCGACGACTGGGTCGACAACACCCGTGTCGGTGCTCCCAACAGTGGCTTCGAAGGCTACGACGAAGCCGCCGGCCGCGTGCAGTTCCTGTACGAAGGCGATGACTTCGAAGCGCTGTTCAACCTGCACAAGCGCAAGCTCAACGGCACCGCCCGCCTGTTCCGCGCCAACATCATCCAGAAGGGTGGCAATTCGCTGGTCGAGAACTTCGACCGCGACAAGGTGGCCAACGACGGCGTCAACTTCTCCGACCTGGAGACCTGGGGTGGCAGCGCGCGCCTGCAGTGGAACCTCGGCTCGGTGACCCTGCACTCGATCACCGGCTACGAGACCGCCGAATCGCTCAACCGCGGTGACATCGACGGTGGCTACGGTGCGGCCTTCCTCGGTGCCGGCAACTACGGCCCGGGCCTGATTCCGTTCTCCTCGGAGTCGGCTGATGGCCTGCCGCATCACCGCCAGTGGACGCAGGAATTCCGCGTCGAGTCCAACGAGTGGGGCCGCTTCGACTGGCAGGCCGGCGTCTTCTACTTCGATGAAGACGTGACCATCAACAACTTCAACTACGACTCGCTGGCCCCGGGCAATCCGCAGACCGGCCACGTGGTGCAGAACCAGCGCAACAAGGCCTGGGCGGTGTTCGCCTCGGGTGACTTCGATGTCACCGACCGCTTCAAGCTGCGTGCCGGCGTGCGCTACACCCAGGACAAGAAGGACTTCAGCGCCAGCGTGCTGCAGGCCGTTCCGTTCGGCACCCCGGTCAGTGGCCCGTACCTGGCCAACACCGACGTCAACGACGTCAGCTGGGACCTGAGCGGCGTCTACAAGCTGACCGACGACATCAACGCCTACGCCCGCGTGGCCAAGGGCTTCCGCGCGCCGTCGATCCAGGGCCGCCTGGCCTTTGCGCCGGGTCTGTCGCAGGCCGATTCGGAGAAGGTCATCTCGTACGAGGCCGGCGTCAAGGCCGATCTGTTCGAGCGCCGCGCGCGCCTGGGCCTGAGCGTGTTCCGCTACGACGTCGATGGCCAGCAGCTGATCGCCGTGGGCGGTGCCAACAACACCGCCACCCTGCTCAACGCCGACAAGACCATCGGTCAGGGCGTCGAGCTGGACCTGGAGGCCTACCTGGCCGACAACGTCCTGCTGACCTTTGGCAGCAGCTACAACGACACCGAGATCAAGGACAAGAACCTGGCGGTGGCGATCTGTGGCGGCGGCTGCACCATCACCGACCCGACCACGGTGATCAACGGCCAGACCTACGCGCTGGTGAACGGCAACCCGCTGCCGCAGGCGCCGAAGTGGATCCACAACGCGACCCTGCGCGTGGGCTTCCCGCTCAGCGATGGCAGCGAGCTGTACGCCTACACCGACTGGGCCTACCGCAGTGCGGTGAACTTCTTCATCTACGAGTCGCCGGAATTCCGCGGCCGTAGTTCGCTGGAAGGCGGCCTGCGCCTGGGCTACAACTGGGGTTATGGCCAGTACGACGTGGCGGTGTTCGGCCGCAACCTGACCAACCAGACCCGCGTGGTCGGTGCGATCGACTTCAACAACCTGACCGGCTTCCTCAACGAGCCGCGCACCTGGGGCGTGGAGTTCACCGCGAAGTTCTGATGCGGTGGCTGCGGTAGTGCAATGAAGAAGGGCCGGCGCAATGCCGGCCCTTCTGTTTCCTGCTTTCTGTAGGGTCGAGCCATGCTCGACTGCCATGAGCCGAGCATGGCTCGGCTCTACAGAGGCATGGCTTACAGCGCGCTCTGCGGGCGCACCTTCAGCACCGCATTCTCGGTGGCGCAGTCGCGGCTGGAGTGCCGACCGGCCTTCCGCGCCGCCTCGATCTCCTTGCGTGCGGCCAGCAGGTCCTTGTTGAACGCCGCGTTGTCGTGCAGGCGGGCCACGGCGGCGGCGCCCATGAAGCGGCCTTCGAGGATGTCGCTCTGCCAGTGCACGTTGCACACCAGGCGGCTCTCGCCGTAGTTGCGGCCGCGGGCCTGGATGGCATCGGCGCGGTCCGGCGCGATCTCCGACAGGATCAGTGCCCAGGCCCAGCCGATTGAGGTGTGGCCTGATGGATAGGAACCATTCTTGCGCAGGCCATCCTCGTCCTTCGGCGAGCAGGTCGGCTCACCGTTGACCATGAACGGGCGCGGGCGCTGGTAGTGGTTCTTGGCCGCCTTGGTGGCGGCGCTGGCGTCGATCCGGCTGCGCTCCAGCAGTCGATACAGCGCCGGAGTCTTCACCGCATCGACGTCGATGTCGGCGGCGCAGGAGAAGTGGTTTGCACCCTCGGGGAAGCCGAGTTCCGCATCGACGCCGGCCTGGGCGAAGCGCGGGCTGCCTCGCAGCGCGCGGGCTTCACGGCTGACCTGTTCGTCCAGGGCGAGGGCGGCCGAACCGGCCACCGGCGGTGCCGGCACCAGATCGAGGCTGGCCGGAACAGCGCTCTTGTCCAGATAGCCCACGGCCTTGGTGGTGATGTTGGCTTCGACGGCGGTCGGCTTGGTGGCCGTGGCAGCACAGCCGGCCAGGGCCACGGCAACGGCGAGGCCGAGCAGCGGGCGGGCAGGGTGGGAAATCATCGACATGGACGGGCTCCGGAGGAAAAACATCGCGTCATGATCGCAGCCCGTGCGCGGCACCGCAGTGGCCATCGGTCATACGGCCAGACCCGGCATGGTCATCACAGGAGATGAAGAACGTCATCGAAGGGTGCCAGTCTGCTGAATCCGGGCGCAGCGCACGGACTTTCACGCGGCCGCACCGTGAGCATCGGCACATCGGCAGGCACCAGGGGCCGTCCAGTTCCAGCCGGGTCGGGGGGATCCGAAGACAGAGGGAGAGAAGCGATGCGCAGCACCGCAACAGGAAGTACCGTCCTGGCCCTGCTTCTGGGGCTGGCAGCAGCACCGACGCAGGCCGCCGACGTGGTCGGCGTGGCCTTCGTGCATGGCACCGGCGCGCAGACCAACGCCACCCAGGACTACTGGCAGCCGGCGATCATCGACACCGTGCGCCAGGGCCTGCCGAACAGCAGCAACTATGTGGTCATCAACTGTGACTTCACCCAGTACATGTGGAAACCGGAGGCCGCCGGCTGCCTGGCCAACCAGCTGACCGGCTTCATCGACAGCCGTGGCATCACCCAGCTGGTGGTGATCACCCATTCCAACGGCGGCAACGTGATGCGCTGGATCCTGTCCAACCCGACCTACGACAGCCGCTATCCGAAGATCATCCGCACGGTGCGCAAGGTCACCGCACTGGCGCCGTCCTCGGCGGGCACGCCGCTGGCCGATGCGGTGCTCAACGGCAATACCTTCGAAACGTCACTGGGCTGGCTGCTGGGCTACAAGAACGACGCGGTACGCCAGCAGCAGGTGGCCAGCATGGCCACCTACAACGCGCAGAACCTGTACGGCACGGCCGGTCGCCCGGCGCTGCCCAAGCCGTTCCGCGCGGTGGTCGGCAGTGACGTGGAATCGGCTGTGTGGGACAGCAACAGCTACTGCGGTGGCTATGCCGCCAACGTTGGCCTGGAATTCACCCAGAACTGGTTGTCGTCCTGCTCCGATGGCTTTCTGGAGTGCAGCAGCCAGAAGGCGGCCGGCACCACCTGGTTCACCGACAAAGCGCGCACCCAGGGCGCAGAACCGCTCAGCCACAACCAGAGCCGGCGCGAGTGCTTCGGCCTCGGCACCCTGCTGCGCAACGACCTGACCCAGTGAGAGAGATGACCATGACGACCCATTCCACCCTGCTGGCCAGTGCGGTGCTGGCAGTACTGTCCCTTTCCGCCGCGCAGGCCGCGCAGCCTCTGCAGGCGGCCCGCGCGGGCGATCAGGTGCCTGCCGCATTGGTGGCCGCGCCGCTGCCTGCCGATGAAAGCGAACACGCGCCGTTGTCGTTTGCCTGGGCGCTGGACCCGGCACAGCCGCTGCAGGCGGCCACGCCATATGCCTCGGTCAGCCGCAGTTACTGGCAGCAGGTCGATGGCACGCAGCTGCAGCGCGGCCTGGACCTGCCGCTGACGGCGCCGGATGCGGTGATCCAGCTGAGTCCGGCCGCAGGAGCCCGCGCGCTGCCGGCCAACACCCTGCAGGTGCGCGACCCGGCTGGCCGCAGCAGCGTGGCCCGCAGTGTCGATGCGCGCGCGCTGCAGGATGCCGGCATGCCGGTGAGTGATGGCAGCAGCATGCTGCGCACCGGCGCGACCAGTGCCGCCGGTGCGTACACCCTGCAGAGCACGCAGGCGCAGGGCCGCTATGTGGTGCAGGTGCTGGAGCCGAACAGCCCGCTGCGGTTGGAAGTGCAGGCCAACCAGGCGCAGGTGCTGGCCGGTGGCAACGTGCAGCTGCAGGCACGCCTGCTGGAAGACGGCGCCACCACCGCGCAGCTGGCATCGCGTCGTGGCGGCCTGGGGGGTGAAGCCCTGCTGGTCGCACCGGATGGCCGCAGTTGGCCGCAGCGTCTGCTGCGCACCACCGATGGCAGCCTGCGCGCGCAGGTGCGGATCCCGACCGACGTCGGCACCGTGCAGGGACTGTGGGAGCTGCAGGTGTTCGCCCAGGCCGATGGCGTGCTGCGCGATGGCAAGGTGGCCTTCGCGGTGGCACGGCCGACCGCGCGTTTCAGTGGCCATGCAGCACCGGACCCGTCCAGCCGCCAGGTGGCGCTGCCGCTGCAGGTGGCTGCGGCAGGCCGCTACGAGGCACGCGGCACGCTGTATGCCACGGCCCGCGATGGCCGGATGAAGCCGGTCGCGCAGGCACATGCAGCCGGGTGGTTCGATGGCCCAGGCGCCGGCCAGCTGGTGCTGCCGTTCGGCGAGGCCGCGTTGCCGGCCGGTTTTGGCGCACCGTACGAGCTGCGCGACCTGCAGCTGCAGGACCAGAGCCGGATGGCACCGATCGAGTCGCGCGCGCTGGCGTTGCGGTTCTGAGGTTGCGTGCAGCGGGCCGGGGTCCGGCCCGCTGCTCCTGCGTAGAGGCGAGCCCATGCTCGGCGGCCGTTTGCCGTGATCAGGAGCAGCCGAGCGTGGGCTCGGCTCTACAACGGCATGCCGATCACCCCGCGTATGCGGTCAGCCGGCCTTCCTGCTCGCAGACGGTGATCGCGCCGCCGAACACCGCCGACAGCGGTTCGTTGCGCAGCAGCTCGGCGCGGGTGCCGTCGGCCAGCACGCGGCCATCGCGCAGCAGTACCACGCGCTCGATCTCGGGAATGATCTCTTCGATGTGGTGGGTCACCAGCACCAGGGTGATGCCCTGCTGCGCCAGCACCCGCATGGTCGCCACCAGCTGCTCGCGGGCGACCAGGTCCAGCCCGGTGGAGGGTTCATCCAGCAGCAGTGCCTGCGGCCGGTTGACCAGCGCGCGGGCGATCAGCACGCGGCGGGTCTCGCCAGCGGACAACTCGGCGTAGGCGCGGTCGCGCAGGGACAGGGCGCCGGTCATCGCCAGTGTCTCGCCCACGCGTGCGCGCATATCGGCGGTCACTTCGCGGAAGGCCGGCACCACGTAGCTGGCGAAGAAGCCGGACAGCACTGCCTGTTCCACGGTCAGGCCCGGCATGTCGGCCAGATTGCTGCTGAGATCGCCGGTGACGATGCCGAGCTGCGATCGCAGCCGGTCCACCTGCCAGCGGTTCTGCCCCAGCACCCTTACCGCCACGGAACCGTCAACCTGCGCCAGCGGGTACAGCTCGCGGGTGATCAGCTTGATGAAGGTCGACTTGCCGCAGCCGTTGGGGCCGAGCAGGGCGGTGTGCTGGCCCTGTGCGATGCGCAGGCTGAGCCCGTGCAGCACCTTCACCTGGCCGCGCACCACGGTGGCGCGGTCCAGTTCGATCAAGGGGGGCAGCTCCGCAACGGGCGGGGCGGCAGTCATGGTGCTGGCGCGTGGATCAAGGCTCGACAACTCAGGTCCCCAACTGTGAACGGTGCCACGGATGGCGATGCGATACATCGCCGCAGGGATGCAGTTTGCAACGCAAGCGCCCATCATGTCTGCCATCCCCGCGTCGATCCGGAGAGCTGCCATGTCTGATGCCCTGATGTCCCTGTTGACCGGTGGTGTGCTCGGCCTGGGAGGGTGGGCCATGCTGGCGGTGTTGCTGTTCTTCACCCAGATCACCATCTTCTCGGTAACCCTGTACCTGCACCGCAGCCAGGCCCATCGCGGGGTCGATTTCCATCCGGCGCTGGCGCACGTGTTCCGCTTCTGGCTGTGGCTGACCACGTCGATGATCACCCGCGAGTGGGTAGCCATCCATCGCAAGCACCACGCCAAGGTGGAGACCGAGGACGATCCGCACAGCCCGGTCACCCGCGGCATCGGCAAGGTGTTCTGGCATGGCGTGGAGCTGTACCGCGAAGCGCGCGGCATGCGCGCGGACATCGAGCAGTACGGGCGCGGCACGCCGGACGACGCGATCGAGCGCCACCTGTATACCCCGCACGCCACGCTGGGGCCGGTAGTGCTGCTGGCGATCAACAGTGTGCTGTTCGGCCTGCCCGGCGTGGCGCTGTGGGCGATCCAGATGGCGTGGATCCCGTTCTGGGCGGCGGGCGTAGTCAATGGCCTGGGCCACTGGTGGGGGTACCGCAACTACGAGTCGGCCGATACCTCCACCAATCTCACGCCGTGGGGGTTCTGGATCGGTGGCGAGGAGCTGCACAACAACCACCATGCCTTCCCCAGTTCGGCGCGCTTCGCGATGCGGCGCTGGGAGTTCGATATCGGCTGGAGTGCGATCCGCCTGCTGCAGGCGCTGCGCCTGGCCAGGGTGCTGCGGGTGGCGCCGGCCATGGACGTGCGCCCGAACATCGCCGTGCCCGATGCCGAAACGCTGAAGGCGCTGCTGTCGCACCGTTTCCAGGCGATGACCGATTACCAGCGCAACGTGTTCATGCCAGCCCTGCGCGAGGAGGCCGCGCAGGCCGGGGCCAAGCTGCGCCGCCTGCTGCCACGCCGGTTGCGCCGTGGCCTGGTCAACGATGGCCGCTGGCTGAAGCCGGACAGCCGCGCCCAGCTCAGCGCATGGGTGGCGCAGCGGCCGCGCATCCGCACCCTGGTCGAGTACCGCGGGCGATTGGCTGCGCTGCTGGAAGCCCGTGGCCACGACGCCGCCGAGCGCCTGCATCAGCTGCAGGCGTGGTGCCGCGAGGCCGAGGAAAGCGGTATCGCGGCGTTGCAGGCCTACGCCGCACGCTTGAAGGGCTACAGTCTGGTGGGCGCGTGAGGGCAGGGTATGGGCTTCTGCTGGCGGCGCTGCTGCCGGGTGCGGCGCTGGCCCAGGTCACCGACACCGCCAGCTATCTGCAGCGGATGGACAGCGATGGCGACGGCAAGGTCAACGAGGCCGAGTACGTGCAGTGGATGCTGTATGCCTTCGATCGCATGGACCGCAACGGTGATGGCGTACTGAGCGCCGACGAGCTGCCCGGCGGCAAGGGCAGGGCAATCCGCCGCGAGCAGCAGCGGCAGGTGATCGTGCAGCGCTTCCACAAGCAGGATGCCAACGGTGATGGCTTCCTGGATGCCCGCGAGCTGTCCGCGCCGCCGCGTTGAGCGGGCGTAGAATCGCACCATGCCCGAACTACCCGAAGTCGAAACCACCCGCCGCGGCCTGGCGCCGCACCTGCAGGGCCGGCGCGTGCATGGCGTGATCCTGCGCCGCGCCGACCTGCGCTGGCCGATTCCACCGGAAGTGGCCGAGCTGCTGCCGGGGCAGCGCATCGAGGACATCCGCCGGCGCGCCAAGTACCTGCTGCTGGATACCGCCATCGGCAGCGCCGTCCTGCACCTGGGCATGTCCGGCAGCCTGCGCGTGCTGCCCGGTGATACCCCGCTGCGGGCGCATGACCACGTCGACATCAGCCTGGACAACGGCCGCCTGCTGCGCTTCAACGACCCGCGCCGCTTCGGCAGCCTGCTCTGGCAGCCGGCTGGGGAGATCCACCCGCTGCTGCAGGGGCTGGGCCCGGAGCCACTGGACGACGCGTTCGACGGCGACTACCTGTTCGACCGCAGCCGGGGCCGCAGCGCGCCGGTGAAGACCTTCCTGATGGACCAGGCGGTGGTGGTGGGCGTGGGCAACATCTACGCCGCCGAGAGCCTGTTCAAGGCCGGCATCAGCCCGTTGCGCGAGGCAGGAAAGATCTCGCGAGAACGCTACCAGCGGCTGGCCGACGCGGTAAAGGAGATCCTGGGCTACGCCATCACCCGCGGCGGCACCACCCTGCGCGATTTCATCAGCCCCGATGGTGCGCCGGGCTACTTCGAGCAGGAGCTGCTGGTGTACGGCCGCGACGGGCTGCCGTGCCCGAACTGCGGGCGCGCGCTGAAGCACGCCACCATCGGCCAGCGCGCCAGCGTCTGGTGCAGCCACTGCCAGCGCTGAGCCGGCGACCAGCGGCAGCTGAACGGGCAGGGCGCGTCTCCGCTGCCCGTTAACGTTTGTCTGCCTATCATGGCCGACCTTCCCTCTGTGCCTGACGCGCCTGCATGCAACGACGCGACTTCATCCGCAATGCCTCCCTCGCCCTGGCTGCATTCGGCCTGCCGTCCCTGCCCGCGTGCGCGGCCAGCAGGAGCGGCCAGATGGGCCTGCGCCGCCTCGGCCAACCGCAGCCGTTCGACTTCGCCACCCTGAAGGGCCAGGCGCGCGCGCTGGCACAGGCACCCTACAAGAGCCACAAGCGGGTGTTGCCGGGCCGCCTGGAAGGCCTCGACTGGGACCAGTACCAGTCGATTGGCTACCGCCAGGACCATGCGCTGTGGGCCGACCAGCCCGGCAAGTTCCAGGCCAAGTTCTTCCACTTGGGCCTGTACTTCCATTCGCCGGTGCGCATGTTCGACGTGGTCGACGGCAAGGCGCAGGAACTGGCGTATGACGGCGCGGCGTTCAACTACGGCAAGAGCGGCATCAAGGATGGCGAGCTGCCGGCCGATCTGGGCTTCGCCGGGTTCCGCCTGAACACCCGCAAGGACACCGACCGCGACTTCGCCGCCTTCCTTGGCGCCAGCTACTTCCGCGCGGTCGGCAAGGAGGGCCAGTACGGGCAGTCCGCGCGTGGCCTGGCGATCGACACCGGCATGGGCAAGCCGGAGGAATTCCCGGATTTCATCGCCTACTACCTGGAACAGCCGTCGGCTGATTCGGACACGATCGTGGTCTACGGCCTGCTGGATTCGCCCAGCGTGGCCGGAGCCTATCGCTTCGCGATCACCAACGGTGACGTGCTGCTGATGGACATCGACAGCGCGCTGTACCCGCGCAAGACGATCGAGCGGTTGGGCATCGCCCCGTGCACCAGCATGTACCAGGTGGGCGAGAACGACCGCCGGATGGGCTGGGACTGGCGCCCGGAGATCCACGATACCGATGGCCTGTCGCTGTGGACCGGTGCCGGCGAGTGGATCTGGCGGCCGCTGCTGAACCCGCGCAACCTGCGTTTCAACATGTTCGTGGACCGCAACCCGCGCGGCTTCGGCCTGCTGCAGCGCGACCGCAATTTCGACCATTACCAGGACGACGGCGTGTTCTACGAGAAGCGCCCGTGCCTGTGGGTGGAGCCGAAGGGCGAATGGGGCGAAGGCTCGGTGCAGCTGGTGGAGATTCCCACCGTGGACGAGACCTTCGACAACATCGTGGCGTTCTGGAACCCGAAGGAAAAGCCACAGCCGGGCCAGGAGCTGCTGGTCGGTTACCGCTTGTACTGGGGCGCCGAACCGCCGGCGCGCCCGCCGCTGGCGCACTGCGTGGCCAGCCGCACCGGCCTGGGCGGTGTGGTCGGCAAGAAGCGCGAGTACTTCAGCTGGCGCTTCGCGGTGGACTTCGAAGGTGGCGAACTGGCCAGGCTGATCGACAAGGCCGAGGTCGAAGCGGTGGTGGAAGCCAGCCGTGGCCGGGTCGAGATCGTTTCGGCGCGCCCGCTGCGCGAGATCAACGGCTATCGCGCGATGTTCGACCTGGTGCCGCCGGAAGGCAGTACCGAGCAGATCGACATCCGCCTGTTCCTGCGCAGTGGTGGCAAGACCCTCACCGAGACCTGGCTGTACCAGTACACCCCGCCGCCGGCCGGTGCGCCGGAGCGCACGCTGTACTGAGTGGTTTGGGATTGCAGGGCTTGCAGCCCTGCACCCGCTTCAAGCCAAGGCAACGTCAAATGCGTGCATTCCGTGGGATGGCGGGGTGGGTCCGGTTGCGGGGGACGCTGCAAGTACGTCCCTGTAAGCTCGGTCGCCGCATCCATGCGGCTCACGCCCCCGCAACCGGACCCACCCCGCCTTCGACAGACCTCCGCGATCTGTCGGAACAGCTCATGGGGTCAGATCCGTTTTCCGAAGGAAAACGGATCTGACCCCGGAATTTCATTCGATATCTGACAGATTTCATCCACTCATGGCGTGGATCTACTGGCCGCCGGCCAATTGTCGAAGGCGGGGCACTGTGGGTTTGCGGGGTGTGAGCCGCATGGATGCGGCGACCAAGGCTACATGGACGTACTTGCGCCGTCCCCGCACACCCACAGTGCCCCGCCTTCCCACGGAATGCCAGCTTTCGCTGTTGACGTTGCTGTTGCCTCTGCAGGTGCAGGGCGCAGCCCTGCCGAACACCCTTTACAACGGCAGCGGGGCCTGCGCCGGGTCGATCCGCCCTTCGCCGCGGGTGATCTTCTTGAACTCCGCGCGGCTGACCGATACGTAGCGGTCGTTGCCACCGATCTCCACCTGCGGGCCGTCCTGCACGGCGTGGCCATGCTCGTCCACGCGCACGGTCATCGTCGCCTTCTTGCCGCTGTGGCAGATGGTCTTGATTTCCTGCATCTCGTCGGCCCAGGCCAGCAGGTACTGGCTGCCTTCGAACAGCTCGCCGCGGAAGTCGGTACGCAGGCCGTAGCACAGCACCGGAATGCGCAGCTGGTCGACGACCTCGCTGAGCTGCCAGACCTGGGCGCGGGTCAGGAACTGCGCCTCGTCCACCAGCACGCAGCCCATCGGGCCGTTGGCTGCCAGATCCTGCTCCACCCAGCGCTGCAGGTCGGTATCGCGGTCGAAGGCCATGCCGTCAGCGCGCAGGCCGATCCGCGAGGCGACCACGCCGGCGCCGGCACGGTCGTCCAGGCGTGGGGTCAGGATCGCCACGCGCATGCCACGCTCGCGGTAGTTGTGCGCGCTCTGCAGCAGGGTGGTGGTCTTGCCGGCGTTCATCGCCGAGTAGTAGAAGTAGAGCTTGGCCATCGGCCAATTCTAGTCGCCACCCGGCCCGCCGTCGCGGATCGGCCGTGGCCGGGCGATCACGTGCCGGCTGTCGCGTACCCAGGTGCCAGCAGCGCCGAGGCAACGATGGCCTGGCCGGCGTGGCTCATCGCCCCGATCTGGCCAGCTCCTCGTCCTGCCATTGCCGGTAGGCCACCGGGTCCCAGTAGCGCGCCAACTGGTGCTTTTCCGGTTGCAGCACACGGGCTCCCGCATCGCCACGGCCCTGGCTGCGCATGGCGCCGTTCCAGCCGGCGCGGCTGCCGGTCTGCCGCATGCTGCCGGCCCGCAGTTCACGTTCCAGCCGCGGCGTCGCGGCCGGATCGCCGAACTCGGCATACAGCGCGCGGCCCTCGCGCACCGCGCGCTCGCGCTCGTCGGCGGACAGCGCCTCCCAGAAGCGTTCGCGCTGTACCACCAGCCATTCGGTGCCGCGCTCGGCCGCCAGGTCCATCCATGCATAGCCCAGGGCGCGGTCGACCGGACCGCCCTGCCCGTTCCAGAGCATGTCGGCCAGCGCTGCCTGTGAGAGCTTGTCGCCGTAGCGCGCGGCATTGCGGAAGTCGTTGCGGGCCTCTTCGTGGCGGCCCCGCTCGCGGGCCTGCATGCCGAGCCCACGGAAGCGCAGGTCCGGATGGTAGACGAGGAACTCGTGCGACTGCAGCACGATGGTTTCATAGGCGTCGGCAGGCGGTGCCGGGCTGGACCCGGCCGCAGGCACGGCCAGCAGGCCCAGCAGGGTAGCCGCCAGCGGGCGGGCGATGATGTTCAACGACATGGACCACGCTCCTGTGTTCCGGAGTCGACTCAATACCTTAGGGCCAGGCGTCATGCAAGTCAGGTCGGCCCGCCGGCACCCCGCTACAATCCTGTCCCCATGCACGGTCTCAATCCCCCCCAAGCCGCCGCCGTCCTGCACATCGAAGGCCCCTTGCTGGTGCTCGCCGGCGCCGGCAGCGGCAAGACGCGGGTGATCGTGGAGAAGATCGCCCACCTGATCGGCAGTGGCCGCTATCCGGCGCGCCGCATCGCGGCGATCACCTTCACCAACAAATCGGCCAAGGAAATGCGCGAGCGCGTGGCCAAGCGCCTGCGCGAGCAGGACGCTGACGAGGTGACCATCTGCACCTTCCATGCGCTGGGCCTGAAGTTCCTGCAGATCGAACATGCCGCCGTGGGCCTGAAGCGCGGCTTCTCCATCTTCGATGCCGATGATGCCGCCGCGCAGATCAAGGACCTGATGCACGGCGCCAAGCCCGATGACATCGAGGACATGAAGAACCTGGTGTCGCGCGCGAAGAACGCCGGGCTGTCGCCCGAGCAGGCGATGGCCGCCGCACGCAGCAACCGCGAGAAGGAAGCGGCCAGCGTCTACGAGCGCTACCAGCTGCGGCTGACCGCGTTCAATGCAGTCGATTTCGATGACCTGATCCGCCTGCCGGTGCAGATCCTGGAAGAGAACCCCGAGATCGCCCTGGCCTGGCGCGAGCGCATCGGCTACCTGCTGGTGGACGAATGCCAGGACACCAACGACGCGCAGTACCGCCTGCTCAAGCAGCTGGCTGGTGAGAAAGGCAATTTCACCTGCGTGGGTGACGATGACCAGTCGATCTACGCCTGGCGTGGCGCCAACCCGGAGAACCTGCAGCAGATGGGGCGTGACTACCCCACGCTGGAAATCATCAAGCTGGAGCAGAACTACCGCTGCTCCAACCGCGTGCTGCGCGCAGCCAATGCGCTGATCGCCAACAACCCGCACGAGCACCTGAAGAAGCTGTGGAGCGACCAGGCCGACGGTGAGCGCATCCGGGTGTGGGAATGCCGCAACAGCGAACACGAGGCGGAAAAGGTGGCCGCCGAGATCGCCTTCGTGGCGCAGTCGCGCAACGTGCCGTGGAGTGACTTCTGCATCCTGTTCCGCGGCAACTTCCAGTCGCGGCCGCTGGAAAAGGCGATGCAGCTGCTGCGCATCCCCTACCACCTGACCGGCGGCACGATGTTCCTGGAACGCCAGGAAGTGAAGGACACGCTGGCCTGGCTGCGGCTGCTGGTGAACCCGGACGATGACACCGCGTTCATGCGCGCGGTGCAGTCGCCCAAGCGCGACGTGGGTGCCGGTACGCTGGCCAGGCTGGCCGAGCTGGCGCAGGAAAAGGACATCCCGATGGCGCATGCCGCCGAGTCGATCGGTGCGCTGCAGCAGCTGCCACCGCGCGCGGCCAACAGCCTGGCGCGCTTCACCGACATCCTGCGCGACCTGCGCGCGCAGATGCGCCAGGTCAGCTCCGGCGACATGATCCGCAAGGTCGCCAAGGAATCGGGCCTGCTCAGCGAACTGCGCCAGCAGGCCAAGGAAGAGGCCAGTTACCAGCGCCGCGCCAACAACATCGAGGAACTGGCGCAGTGGTTCGAGGGCGGCCCGCGCGGCGCCACTGCGGCCGACCTGGCCGGACAGCTGGCGCTGCTGTCGCGCAGCGACAAGGACGAGGGCGGCAACCAGGTGCGCATGATGACCATGCACGCCTCCAAGGGCCTGGAATTCCCGTACGTGTTCATCGTTGGCTGCGAGGACGGCGTGTTGCCGCACCAGGTCAGCCTGGACGAGGGCAACCTGCAGGAAGAGCGGCGCCTGCTGTACGTGGGCATCACCCGCGCCAAGATCCAGCTGTGGATGAGTTACAGCAAGCTCACGCGCAAGTTCGGCGAGCATGTGCGGCTGAAGCCGAGCCGGTTCTTCGATGAGATCCCGGCCGAGGAGATCCAGCGCGACGGTGCTGACCCGGTGGCCGATGCGGCGCGCAAGAAGGAACGGGCGAGCGCGGGGTTGGCGGCGATCGAGGCGTTGTTCGACTAAGGCGCTCCAACGGCGCCGCCCCTCCGTGGTGGAGCACGCGTTGGTTCGGTGGCTGGCCGGTCGGGGTGGGTTCGCGGGGGACGCCGTGAACCCGTCCCTGAAGTGACCCCCGGGCGTGTCCTTCCACGGCAATGCAAAGAAAATCAAATTCAACAGCCGGGGGTTGAGGCAGAATCGGGGTTTCGGCTGGAGGTCTGCGCGTGCATCCGATTGAAAGTGAACGCCTGCGTCTGCGTGCGATCGAGCCCGACCGCGATGCGGTGCCGATGTTGGCACTGTTGAACGATCCGGGCTTCGTGCGCTTCATTGGTGACCGCAACGTACGCAGCGAGGAACAGGCGCGGGAGTACATCGCGCTGCGGGTGCTGCACAGCTATGCCTTGAACGGGTTCGGCATGTACGCCATCGAGCGGCTGTCCGATGGCGCGTGGCTGGGCAATGCCGGGCTGGTGCGGCGTGATGGCCTGCCGGGGCCGGACATCGGCTATGCGGTGCTCTCGGAATTTGCCGGGCAAGGCTACGCCGGTGAGGCGGCGCGTGCGGTGTTCGCGCATGCACGCGGAGCGCTGGGCCTGCGGGATCTGTATGGCATTACCGATCTGGACAACGTGGTGTCCGGGAAGATCCTGCTGGGCCTGGGCATGCAGGAGCGCGGAGTGATCCAGCTGCCGGGCGTGGACAGCCCGAGCCGGCTGTATGCCACGCCGGGAGCGGCGGAGGTCTGATCCCTGATGTTGGTAGGTGCCGACCGTTGGTCGGCACGATTCAGATGCAGTGCCGACCAACGGTCGGCACCCACCCCTTCAACCGCGCAGTTCTGCCAGCTGCGCCTGCAGCTCGGCCACGGCCGTTTCCAGCTGGGCCACGCGCTCGGCCAGGCCCGGATCGGCCGCATCGCTGCTGCCACCGCCACTGCTGGCGTACTTGGCCGCCAGCGCGGCACCATCCACTTCACCGCACAGCAGGTGCATGTAGCGGTCTTCGCGCTGGCCGCTGGCGCGCGGCAGCACCACCAGCAGCGCGCGCTGCTGCAGGCGCTCGATGGCGTGGCGGGCTTCGTCGATATCCGCGAACCGGTACAGACGCTCGCTGCGCGACACCAGCTCGCCCAGGGTCTGTGGACCGCGCAGCAACAGCAGCGCCAGCAGCACGGTCTGCTGCCGGGTCAGGTCCAGCGCGGCCTGCAGGCGGTGCTCGTAGCGGTCGGCGCGCGAGGAGAAGTGCTGGCGAGCCAGGCCCAGTGCTTCCAGCTGGCGCAGCGCGTGCTGCACGCTGCCGGCGTCGACGTTCATCACCGGCTCGCGGGCTGTCTTCTGGTTGGCGGCCGACTGGGCCGCATTGACCGTCAGCGGGTAGGTGTCCGGTGTGGTTGCCTCCTTCTCCACCAGGCAGCCCAGCAGGCGGGCCTGCACGGCATCGAGCAGGGGGACGTCGGGGGTCTGGACGGAATCGGTCATGGCGGCCTCCGGAAGGGCAACGGGTCAACCGCCAAGCATAGCCGTCCCGAGGCCGCCTTTGCCGGTAAAATGCGCCGGTATAACTGATTGCCGGTGAATCCATGCGTCGTCCCGTTTCCCTGTCCCTGACCCTGCTCGCCACCGCGGCGCTGGGCCTGTCCGCCTGCAAGCGCGTGGATGCGCCTGCTGCCGAAGCCGCCGCGCCGGAGGCCCCGGCGGCCGCTGCCGAGGCCGATGGCGCGCGTGATGCCACCGCCAACGACAACCTCAACGCCGTGCTGTGGATGCAGCGTGCGCAGGAGTACAGGGCGATCACCGAGCAGACCTACCGGGCCGCCGCCGATCGCCTGGATGCGGCGCTGAAGGAGGCCCACTGGGACGCACTGGTGCCGGAAGAACGCGGCAACGAGGCCAAGGGCCTGAAGCCGGCCGTGGTGCTGGACGTGGACGAGACCGTGCTGGACAACTCGCCCTACCAGGCGCGCCTGGTGCGCGACGGCAAGGAATACGACGAGCTGAGCTGGGACCAGTGGGTGGCCGAAAAGAAGGCCAAGGCGATTCCGGGCGTGGTTGATTTCGCCAAGGCCGCCAACGCCAAGGGCGTGACCCTGCTGTACATCTCCAACCGTGCCGTGCACCTGAAGGACGCGACCCTGGCCAACCTGCGCGAGCAGGGCCTGCCGGTGGCCGATGACAGCGTGTTCCTGGGCCTGGGCACCGTGGTCGAGGGCTGCGAGCAGGCCGGCAGCGAGAAGAACTGCCGCCGCCGCCTGGCCGGGCAGAAGTACCGCGTGCTGATGCAGTTCGGCGACCAGCTGGGTGACTTCGTGGAAGTGAGCACCAACACCAACGAAGGCCGTGACGCCCTGCTGCAGCAGTACCACGACTGGTTCGGCGAGCGCTGGTGGATGCTGCCGAACCCGACCTACGGTGGCTTCGAGCCGGCGCAGTTCAACAACGATTACAGCCAGTCGCGCCAGGCCCGCCACGACGCCAAGCGCGCCGCCCTGGACTACGCACCATGAGCCGCGCGCCACTGCCGCTGCGCGACGACGAGCGCCTGATCTTCGCGCTGGACGTGCCTGACCGCGCGCAGGCGCTGGCGTGGGTCGACCGCCTTGGCGACAGCGTGGCCTTCTACAAGATCGGCATGGAACTGCTCGCCTCCGGCGAGTACTTCCAGGTGCTCGATGAGCTGGCCCGCCGCGACAAGCGCGTGTTCGTCGACCTGAAGTTCTTCGACATTCCGGCCACCGCTGCGGCGGTGATCAAGCGCCTGTCGCAGTGGCCGGTCAGCTACGCCACCATCCATGGTTGGCACCCGGCCATGATGGAGGCGTGCGCGGCCGCCAACAGCGGCGACATGCGCCTGCTGGCAGTGACCGTGCTGACCTCGATGGGGCGCCCCGATCTCGCACAGATGGGCATCGACCGCGAACCGGTGGACGTGGTGGTCGAGCGCGCGCTGGCCGCCCAGGCCGCCGGCATCGATGGCGTGATCGCTTCGGGCCAGGAAGCCGGCCCGATCCGCGCAGCCACCGGCAGCGGATTCTCGATCGTCTGCCCTGGCATCCGCCCCGGTGGCCCGGTCGGCGATGACCAGAAGCGTACCGTTGGCGTAGCGCAGGCCTTTGCCGATGGCGCCGATGCCATCGTGGTCGGTCGCCCGATCCGCCTGGCCGCCGATCCGCAGGCCGCAGCGCGGGCGATCCAGCAGGAAATCGCGTCGGCTCTGGCTGCACGCTGAGCCCACCACCGACGCCGGTCACGCTGGCACCACGAACGCCATCCCGATCCATGCGGGATGGCGTTCGCATTTGTGGGGCTGCATCTGTCGCACGCAGCGCCAGCCACGAGAACTGTGCGCACGTTCGCGCTGCGGGCCTCTCCACTGCTCCCCAATCGATGCACCGGTACGGACCGCGGCCGCACCGGTTCCAACCATCGACAGAGGAGTACAGGGAAATGTATCGCAGCACCTCTTTGTTCATCGGCCTGCTGTTGGCCGCGTCTGCCGTACCCGCCATCGCTGCGCCGCAGCTGCGCGATGCGCCGCGCATCATCGGCGGCGAAGCGGCGCCGGCCGACGAGTACCCGTTCATGGTCAGCATCCAGGGCATCTTCGACGGCGATTCGGACCACGACCGCCACTTCTGCGGGGGCACCCTCATCTCGCCCTCGTGGGTGCTGACGGCCGCGCACTGCATGCAGGGCGAAGCGCCTGGTGGCATCGCCGTTGTCGGCAAGGTCACGACCCTGTCCACCGACGCCGCGCCACGACCGTCCAACGTCAAGGCGATCCACGTCCATCCGGCATTCAACAGCGGCAATTCGCTGGAGCACGACGTCGCCCTGATCCAGCTCAGCGCACCGCTGGACGGCGCACAGCCGGTGGCACTGCGGCTGCGGCCCGACGCCAGCTATCTCAAGCCGGGCCGTGAATTCACGGTGATCGGCTGGGGAGACACCGACATCGGCGATGGCCGGGTCTATCCGACTCAGCTGCAGACCGCGCAGGTGCCGTTCGTTTCCTTCACCGAATGCCAGCAGGCCTACGGCGGTGAACTGTCACGTGGAAAGGTCATCTGCGCCGGCCGCGAGGGCATCGACAGCTGCCAGGGGGATTCCGGAGGCCCCCTGCTGCTGCGCCTGCGTGAAGGCTGGACCCAGTTCGGTGTCGTCAGCTGGGGCGAGGGCTGTGCGCTGGCCGGCTATCCGGGGATTTATGCCCGAATCGCCGAAAAACACGCCGTAGATTTCATCGAAGCGGTTTGGCAACGCGATTGATACAATAAAATCAAATACATACATGGCACTACGTGAAGTGTTGCCTTAACTTGAACGGCAGCGTAGGATCGCCGCCATCCGGTCCTCGGGCCGGACATGTGCCACAACACTGTCCTCCGGCCCCGCGCCGGCTTGAAGAGCCTGTGATCCCCGTGATCCGGGCTCTTTTTTTATCCCGGTGGCGGCGCGATCCCTTCTGCCCGCAGCAGAGGAGATCTGCCCCCCTTGGCTGGAAACCGTGACGTCCCGGCTTGCCGCTGTCACGTCGCAGGCCGCAAGATGCGGGCCGGTCCGGGGAGTCCGAGTGCATGAGCGTGGCGGTGCGAGGAAAGTCTGCGCGTGGATGGGGGCTGGCGGCCATGCTGCTGCTGGCCGTGGCGGGGTGCCGCGAGTCTGCCAACGATCCGGCCAGGCCGGCGGCCGAGCCGGTGGCTGCAGTACATGCGATGGCGTTGCGCCTGGCCGAAGATGATCTGGTCGGCTACGCAAAGCTGTCGGTGCCGCCGGGCCAGTACCAGCGCCTGCAGCAGGCGTGGGTGGAAGGCCACAGCCAGTGGCCGCTGACCGAGCTGCCACTGGGCGACCAGCTGCTGCCGATGCTGGCCGCACTGCGCAAGCCCGGTGCCAGCGCCGAACTGCAGCGCAGCTTCGATCGCCAGCTGGCTGGCCAGGCCGGCGCCGTGCGCCAGGCCGCACAGTCGATGGGCAACTTCGGCGTGCAGTACCTGCGCCACCAGAAGGGCTACACGCCCAGCCAGCAGGCCCACTACATCGCCCTGGTCGAGACCCTGGCGGGGTGGGCGCAGGCTGCCCCGATCAGCGACCGCGCACGTGCCCGCAGCACCATCGCCGCGCTGGTCGGCGCCGCCAGCAAGGTCGGCTTCGAGGATGAAGCCGGCCTGCAGGCGGCCGGCATGGAAGGCAGCCTGCAGCAGCTGGCGCCGTTCATCCACACCCTCAAGGCGGTGCTGGGCAGTTACGGACTCGGCGTGGACGACGCGCTGCGCAGCGTGCGCGGCGAACTGCTGTCGGTGGAAGGTGACAATGCGCTGGTGCGCCTGCACTACGACCTGGCCGGTCGCGAGATGACCCTGCAGCTGCCACTGAGCCGGCGCGAGGGCCACTGGTACCTGACCCGCACCCTGGCCGACACCGACGCGCTGCTGCGCAAGGCCGATGCGGCCCGGGCGGCTGCGTTGCCAGCACCGGCTGAAGCCTCCGCCGCGGGTGGGGAAGCGGCAACACCGCCGGCTAAGCCATAATGGCGCCGATGTCGAAACAGAACCCGCTGCCGTTCCCCGGCGAAGAATCCCAGTCGACGCCCGCCGATACGGTGCCGGCGTCCCCCTCGACCGGTACCGGCCCGAACCCGGTACCGCCGCCCGCGCACGCGCGTCCGCCCGGCCGCCGTCCACTGTGGGCCCGACTGCTCGGTCGCCTGGTCGAGCCGTGGCTGTCGCTGAAGATCGAACCGGAAGACCCGGGCCAGTACAACGATGGCCGCCCGGTCATGTACGTGCTGGAAGACTACGGCCTGTCCAACGCGCTGATCCTGGACAAGGCCTGCCGCCAGGCCGGCCTGCCGTCGCCGCTGGTGCCGCTGGCCGGTGATCCGACCGGCCGCAAGCGCGCCTATCTGGCGCTGTCGCGGCGCAGCTCCAGCAACTCGCTGATTCCCGAGCAGCGCGGCGCCAAGACCCACTCTGATTCGCTGGCCAAGGTCCTGCAGGCGCACCGCGTGCGCGATGACCTGGATGTGCACCTGGTGCCGGTGTCGATCTTCGTCGGCCGCGCGCCGGACAAGCAGAGCGGCTGGTTCGCGGTGCTGTTCTCGGAAAACTGGGCGCTGGTGGGCCGCTTCCGCCGCCTGCTGGGGTTGCTGCTGAACGGGCGCAATACCATCGTGCGCTTCGCCCCGCCGATCTCGCTGCGCAGCACCGTCGACGAAGGCCTGGAGCCGGAGCGCACGGTCCGCAAGCTGCAGCGCGTGCTGCGCACCCATTTCCGCCGCATCCGTGAATCGGTGATCGGCCCGGACCTGTCGACCCGGCGCCTGCTGGTGGACCAGGTGCTGGCCGCCGAGCCGGTCCGCGAAGCGATCGCCGCACAGGCCAAGCGCGACAACTCGAAGCCGGCCGATGCCTGGAAGAAGGCACACGCCTACGCCTGGGAAATCGCTGCGGACTATTCCAGCCCGGTGGTGCGCTCGGCCAGCTTCATGCTCAGCCACGTGTGGAACCGCATCTACGCGGGCGTGCTGGTGCACCACCTGGACAAGTTCAAGGCCGCCGCGCCGGGCCACGAAGTGGTCTACGTGCCCAGCCACCGCAGCCACATGGACTACCTGCTGCTGTCCTACCTGCTGTACGACCGTGGCATCGTGCCGCCGCACATCGTGGCCGGCATCAACCTGAACCTGCCGGTGGTCGGCACCCTGCTGCGCAAGGGCGGTGCGTTCTTCATCCGCCGTTCGATCCGTGGCAATGCGCTGTACTCTGCAGTGCTCAGTGAGTACGTCGCGCAGCTGGTGGCCGGTGGCTATTCGCTGGAGTACTTCGTCGAAGGCGGCCGCTCGCGTACCGGGCGCCTGCTGCAGCCCAAGGGCGGCATGATCTCGATGACGCTGCGTGCATTCCTGCGCCAGCCGCGCAAGCCGGTCCTGTTCCAGCCCATCTACATTGGCTACGAGAAGCTGATGGAGGGCGGCAGCTACCTGGACGAACTGTCCGGCCGGCCGAAGGAAAAGGAGTCGATCTGGTCGCTGCTGTGGGGCATCCCCAAGGTGCTCAAGCAGAACTACGGCCAGGTGGTGGTGAACTTCGGCGAGCCGATCGCGCTGAACGACGTGCTGGCCGAGAAGGCCCCGGAGTGGAAGGGCGAGGCGGTGTCCGAGGACGAGAAGCCAGCCTGGCTGTCGACCACGGTGGATACGCTGGCCGAACGCATCCAGGTGCGCATCAACGGCGCTGCCGACGTCAACCCCATCAATCTGCTGGCGCTGGCCCTGCTGTCCACGCCGAAGCACGCGATGGGCGAAGCCGACCTGATCGCGCAGATCGAGCTGTGCAAGACGCTGCTGGTCGAGATGCCGTACTCGGACCGGGTGACGGTGACCCCGCACTCGCCGGAGCGGATCATCGCCCATGCCGAGGAAATCAACGTCCTCACCCGCATCAAGCACCCGCTCGGCGATGTGCTCAGCGTCAGCGGCGACACCGCGGTGCTGCTCAGCTACTTCCGCAACAACGTGGTGCACCTGTTCACCGCCTCGTCGTGGGTGGCCTGCTGCTTCCAGAACAACCGCCGCATGAGCCGTACCGGCCTGGTCCAGCTGGGCCGCACGGTGTACCCGTTCCTGCAGGCCGAGCTGTTCCTGCCGTGGAGCGAGGACGAGTTCGCGCAGCGCATTGACCGCACCATTGATGTGTTCGTGCGCGAAGGCCTGCTGCAGAACGTCAACGATGACGACGGCGGCATCCTGGCACGCAACACCGGGCAGACCGACGAGGTGTTCCGCCTGCGGGCGATCGGCCATTCGCTGCAGCAGGCGTTCGAGCGCTACTACATCGCCATCTCGGTGCTGGTGAAGAACGGCCCGGGCGTGCTCGGTGCGGCCGAGCTGGAAAGCCTGTGCCAGCAGGCCGCGCAGCGCCTGAGCCTGCTCTATGCGCCGGCCGCTCCCGAGTTCTTCGACAAGGCCCTGTTCCGCGGCTTCATCCAGAAGCTGCGCGAACTGCGCCTGGTGTGGCCGGACGAGAACAGCAAGCTGCTGTTCGATGAACGCCTGGATGCCTGGGCCAAGGACGCCAAGTTCATCCTGGGGCGCGAGCTGCGCCACACCATCGAGCGGGTCAGCCCGGAAGCAGCTCGCCCGGACGAGCCTGCGCCGCAGGATTGAAGGCAGCGCCGGCTCCTGCGGTGGGTGTGGACCTGGTCCACACCTTCCAGCCGTGCCAACCAAGGTTGGCATCCACCAGGACGGTCTTTAGGCCGGCTCGTCGGGAATCTGCAGGCTTTCCAGCCTGGCGATGCAGTCCTTCAGCTGCAGCTTGCGCCGCTTCAGGCGCTTGGCTTCCAGTTCGTCCTCGCCGTTGGCCGCCATGCGGGTGATCTGTTCATCCAGCAGGCGGTGCTCGGCGCGCAGGGCGGCGAGGTGCTCGACGATCTCGGCGGGGCTGTAGGTATCCACAGCCTCCGAGCATACACAGCGTTGATGACTGCCGGGAGAGGGGAAACCCGACCCCCGGCCGGGGCGGCTCCGAGCCGTTAGAATGGAACCCATGAGTGCCGTGATTTCCCTTCCCGATCCCCAGCCGCGCGCCGCCCGCGATCCACGCGTGGCCGAGCGCGAGCAGCACAAGCTGGCCAAGCGCCTGCGCCGCCAGGTCGGCGAGGCGATTGCCGACTTCGGCATGATCGAGGCCGGCGACAAGGTCATGGTCTGCCTGTCCGGCGGCAAGGACAGTTACACCCTGCTGGACGTGCTGCTGCAGCTGCAGAAGAAGGCGCCGGTGCCGTTCGAGCTGGTGGCGGTGAACCTGGACCAGAAGCAGCCGGGCTTCCCCGAGCACATCCTGCCGGAGTACCTGGCCGGGCTGGGCGTGCCGTACCACATCATCGAGCAGGACACCTATTCGGTGGTCAGCCGGGTCATCCCGGAGGGCAAGACGATGTGTTCGCTGTGCTCGCGCCTGCGTCGTGGCGCGCTGTACAACTACGCCGAGACCCACGGTTTCACCAAGATCGCGCTGGGCCACCACCGCGACGACATGGTGGCCACGTTCTTCATGAACCTGTTCCACCACGCCAAGCTGGCGGGCATGCCGCCGAAGCTGCGCAGCGACGACGGCAGGCACGTGGTGATCCGGCCGCTGGCCTACGTGCGCGAGCGCGACATCGTCGACTACGCGCAGGCACGCCAGTTCCCGATCATTCCCTGCAACCTGTGCGGCAGCCAGGAGAACCTGCAGCGCCGCCAGGTCGGCCTGATGCTCAAGCAGTGGGAAAAGGACCATCCGGGCCGCATCGAGCAGATCGCGCGCGCCATGGGTGAAGTCCGGCCCTCGCAGCTGGCCGACACCACCCTGTTCGACTTCATGGCGCTGGGCCGTCGCGACGACACGCCGCTGCCCGACGCCCATGCCTGGCTGGCCGGCTCCCCGGCCGACGCCGACGCAGATCCCGAGACGCCCACCGTTTAAGGTCGGTCGCCCTTCCTCTTCGCCATCCGGAATTCCATGTTCTTTCGCAACCTGACGTTCTTCCGTTTCCCGACCACCACCGATTTTTCCGAAGTCGATACCCTGCTGCCGCACGCCGTGCTCAAGCCTGTCGGCGCGCTGGAAATGAATTCTCGCGGCTTCATTTCGCCGTTCGGCCGCGAGGAGAAGGAACTGCTGTCCCACCGCATCGCCGAACACCTGTGGCTGACCGTGGGTGGCGAGGACAAGATCCTGCCGGCGGCGGTGGTCAACGACCTGCTCGAGCGCAAGCTGGAGGAGATCGAGGAGAAGGAAGGGCGGCGCCCGGGTGGCCGCGAGCGCAAGCGCATGAAGGACGACCTGCTGCATGAACTGCTGCCGCGCGCCTTCGTGAAGTCCTCGCGCAACGACGCCTTCATCGACCTGCAGCACGGCTACGTGGCGGTGGATACCTCCAGCCGCAAGACCGGCGAATACTTCATGTCCGACATCCGCGGGCTGCTCGGCAGCTTCCCGGCGATGCCGCTGAACGCCGAAGTCGCGCCGCGTTCGATCCTGACCGGCTGGATCGCCGGCGAGCCGCTGCCGACCGGACTGAGCCTGGGCGAAGAGTGCGAGATGAAGGATCCGGTCGAAGGCGGCGCGGTGGTCAAGTGCCAGCACCAGGAACTGCGCTGCGACGAGATCGACAAGCACCTGGACGCCGGCAAGCAGGTGACCAAGCTGGCGCTGATCTTCGAGGACAACCTGTCGTTCGTGATCGGCGACGACCTGATCGTGCGCAAGCTGAAGTTTCTCGACGGCGCCCTGGACCAGCTGGAGCATGCCGACGAAGACGGCCGCCGTGCCGAGTTCGATGCCCGCTTCGCCCTGCAGAGCGCCGAGATCCGCCGCCTGTTCCTGTTGCTGGAAGAAGCGTTCAAGCTCAGCAAGGCTGACTGAACAGGCAGCCCGACGGTCGCCGGTCATCCGGCGGCCCGAAGCAGCGCTATGCTGGGTGCATGAGCCGTCTGCTGCGCCGCCTGATCACTCCGACCCCGCCCGCCACCGTACAGCGCGACACCGTTCGCCTGCGCCTGGAGGATGCCGAGATCGAGGTGCTGCGCGTGCGCGATCCGCGCGCGCGCCGCATCAAGCTGAGCGTGGACGAGCGTGGCGCGCGGTTGACGTTACCCCCGCGCGCAAGCCTGGTAATGGGCGAGCGCTTCCTGGAACAGCACCGCGACTGGCTGGCGCTGCAGCTGCGCCAGTACCAGGGGCAGGGCCTGCCGGCACCGCTGCAGCCCGGCGAAGACGGCGTGCTGCCATTGCGCGGTGAGCTGTTGCCGCTGCGCTGGCAGGAAGGCCGCTACGCGCGGCTGGAGATCGACGCGCACGGTGCCTGCGTGCAGTGGCCGACCCGTGGTGGTGACGCCACGCTGCGCCGCCTGCTGCGCGAGTTCTATGAAGCGCAGACCCGCGCCGACGTCGGCCGCTGGCTGCCGAAGTACCTGCCCACCCTGCCGCGCGCCCCCAGCCGCCTGCGCCTGAAGGTGATGTCCTCGCAGTGGGGCTCGCTGGCCCCCGATGGCAGCATGGCCCTGGACCTGGCCCTGGTGCTCGGTCGTCCGGAAGCGTTCGAGTACGTGCTGGTGCACGAACTCTGCCACCTGATCCAGCCGAATCATTCGCCCGCGTTCTGGCATGAAGTCGAACAACGTTTCCCTGCCTGGCGCGAACAGCGCGACTACTTCCAGCTGGAAGGCCGGCGCCTGAAAGCCATGCTACGCCAGCTGCTGTAACTGTAGAGCCGAGCCCACGCTCGGCTGCCGTTGAATGCAGCCGAGCATGGGCTCGGCTCTACACAAGCGCGCGCAGCGCGCGACCCGCTCCTGCTCTTCTTTCTTTCTTCCGTGGTGGGCACACCGGAATCTGTCCGTGGCCGGGCGGGGTGGGTTGCGCAGGGGCGTGAGCCGCATGGATGCGGCGACCGAGCTTACAGGGACGTACTTGCAGCGACCCCTGCGCAATCCACCCCGCCTGGCCGAGCACGGCTTCTGGTTTGAACGACCGACCACGAGGGGTGCAGCCGTTGGCCGAAACCCTCACCCAGCCCGCAATGCCGCCGCGGCCGCCCAGCGTGCCGCCACCCTCGGCGCGGTGATGCACACCGCCTGGTCGGTCACCGTTGTCACCGCGCGCTCCAACAGCTGGATATCGGCCTCGTGCTGGCGTGCCACATGCGGGTCCTCGAAGAAGATCGCGCGCTGGCAGCGCCCCTCCAGCACACGGTCGGCAATCTGCGCATCGCCGCCCATCGGGCCGCTCTGGTAGCGCGTCACCCACGGCGTATCGCTGGGCCAGCCGCGGCTCCAGGCCAGTTCGTTCAAGCGCTGGCCGGTGGTGCCGGTCGCCACGCGCTCGCCGAACCGTGCCAGCACATCGAAGTGCTCGTCGGCGAAGGCCAGCATCGCCGGCTTCATGGCGTCGTGCGCGATCAGCGCCAGCGTCTGGTGCTGGAAGGCATGCAGATCGTCGGCACCGGCATCGGCAGCCAGCCCGGCGTGGATGCGTTCCACCTCGATCCAGTCACGCGCAGTGGCCACGGTTGAAATGAACGGCTTGCCGTGGATCACGCACTGCCGCTTGAGCGCGGTTGCCTCCGGAAACACCGAGGAAGGATCGACCGGGTCGATCAGGTAGATCGCACCGTCCAGGGTGCGCTCCGGCCCCATGCCAACCACTTCGGCCACCAGCTTCATCAGGCCACCCTCGCGGCCGTAGGGGTAGCGGTGCAGGCCGCCGTAGCCGGCCAGGAAGCCCTGCCGTTCGATCGCATCGTGGGTGCGCCCGACCGCGTGCAGCGATACCCCCAGTTCACGCAGCCCGGCCTCGCTGGCACGCAGCCAGCGGAACAGCGCGGCGCGCGCATCGTGGTGATGGAGACGGTTGGCGGCCAGGCCGATACGCATCGAGCGCTCCGTAGGGACGGGTAGAAGCGGCAGTGTATGTCGGCATTCGCCGATAGGGATGTTTTTCGAATTTTTCTCATTGTCGCGGAAGCGCGCCTCGCTAGCGTGGCTGGCAGCGGTACCGCTGCGCGGCCGTGGTTCCTGCCCGCGAAATGAGGATGTCTACCGTGAATGTCGCCGGCCGCCGCGCCGTCGCCGCTGTCATGGCATCGCTGTTGCTGCCCGGCATCGCTGCTGCGTCCGGCTGTGCGAGTCCACTGCAGGTGGCATGGCGTTCCGATCGGCCGCCGCTGTCATACAGCGTGCAGGGCGACCTTGCGGGGTTGGCTGCAGATTACCTGCCGCTGCTGGGCCCGCAGGCAGTGCAGCATGCGCAGCCGTTGCCCGCAGCGGTGCTCACCGATGACCCGCTGCCGGCTGGCACCCAGGTGCTGCTGGGCTGGCCGCGCGCACAGCTGCCGACCGGCTGGGTGGCCAGCAGCCCCTACCTGGAAGTGCCACAGGTGATCGTGCGGCGCGAGGGTGCAGCGCCAGTGCTGGGGTTGGAGGGACTGCGTGGCCGCAGCGTGGCCAGCCCGGACCGGCTGCCGCTGGACGCATTGCTGGCCGAACAGGCCCCGGGTGCGCAGCTGCTGGCACCGGCGCCGCTGGACCACGCGCTGTCACTGCTGCGCGCCGGGCTGGTCGATGCCGTGGTGGCCAATCTCGCTGAAGTCGAAGCCGCGCTTCGCGCCGTGCCGGGTGACCCTCTGGTGATCGCAGCACCCGCGGGCTTCGGCGATGCACTGGTGCTGGCCGCCGTACCGGCCTGTGCCGCGGTGGTCGCTGCCTTCGACCGGGAGCTGCAGCGGGAGGGCGATGCGCGTCGGGCGTCGGTTCGCAGTGCCTGGCTGCCGGAACTGCCACGTGCGCGGCCCGCCGGTTCGGCACTGCGCTGGCTGGTGCCGGTGTCGCTGATCCTGCTCGCGCTCATACTGCTGCATGCCTTCGGCTACTGGCGCGTGCATCGCGAGAGCGTGCGTCGCCGGGTGCTGGAGCAGCGCTTGCATGAAGTCACCGCGAACCTGCCGGCGGTGGTCTACCAGGCGCGCCGTTCGGCAACCGGCCACTACAGCCTGGCGCAGATCGCCGGCGACGTGCAGGCGCTGTTCGGCGTAGCCGTGGAGACTGAGCAGATCGACCATCTGCAGCTGCTGGCGGCCGTGCATGCCGGTGACCGCAGCCGGGTGATGGCGAGCATCGAAGCGGCCGCGCTCGTGCGCGGTCCGATCGACGTTACCTTCCGCACCCGGTCGGCACAGGGCTGGCGCTGGGTCCGATCACAGGGACGACCGTTGCCGTGCGATGACAGCAGCGTGGAGTGGAGCGGCTACTGGATGGACGTCAGCGAAGCCCAGGCGCGCGCAACGGCGTTGGCCGAGGCGCGCCGCGCGGCCGAGCAGGCGGCGCTGGCCAAGGGCCATTTCCTGGCGACCATGAGCCACGAGATCCGCACGCCGATGAGCACCCTGCTGGGCATGCTGGAGCGGCTGGCTGGCACGGACCTGGATGCGGGCCAGCGGCAGGTGCTGACCACCGTCGGTGACGCTGCGCAGATGCTGCGGCAGATCCTCGACGATGTGCTGCACAGCCAGCGCCTGCAGCCGGCGCCCCTGCAGCTGCGTCCGACCGATCTGGCGGCGCTGGTGCGCGCGGTGCAGCAGCTGTTGATGCCCGTCGCGGCCAGCCGCGGGCTGCACCTGTGCAGCGAGATCGACCCGACGTTGCAGCCCTGGTCGCTGGCTGACGGGCTGCGCCTGCGGCAGGTCCTGTTCAACCTGGCCGGCAATGCGCTCAAGTTCACCCTGCAGGGAAGCGTGGTGTTGCAGGTCCGCGTGCTGCAGCAGCGCGACGGCGGCCAGCGACTGCGCCTGCAGGTGACCGACACCGGCGTGGGCATCAGCGTGGAGCGGCAACAGGCGGTGTTTGCCGCCTACGAGCAGGCCGAGGCGTCGACCACGCGCCGTTTCGGCGGCAGTGGCCTAGGGCTGTCGATCTGCCGCGAGCTGGCGACGTCGATGGGCGGGCGTCTGCACCTGCGCAGCGTGCCCGGCAAGGGCACCACTGTGTGGCTGGAGCTGGACCTGGCGGCCTGTGCGGCCCCCGCTGCGGGACCGGCGACGGCACGGCCCGCGCAACGACCGTTGCCGCCGGCGCGGGTGCTGGTGGCCGAGGATCATCCGACCAACCTGCAGTTGCTGGCACAACGCCTGTGCGAGCTGGGACTGCAGGTGCACGCCTGTAGCGACGGCCTGCAGGCATGGGAGGCCTGGCAGGCGCAACCGTTCGACCTGGTCATCACCGACTGCCACATGCCGCACATGGATGGCTTCGCGCTGGCCCGGGCGATCCGGAGCGACGCCTGCGCCACCCGTGCGCGGGTCCCGATCATTGCGCTGACTGCCAGCGTGCTGGAGCGCACCCGTGAGGCCTGCCGTGATGCGGGCATCGACCACTTCCTGGCCAAGCCGCTGGAGGTGCACGAACTGCGCGCGCTGCTGGAAGTGCTGCTGTTGCCGGACTCAGTGCGCCAGTAGGCGGACGATGCTGGCAGCGGCGTCGCGGCCTTCGGCCACCGCGGTTACCACGAGATCGGCACCACGCACCGCGTCGCCACCGGCGAACAGGCGTGGATGCGCGGTCTGGAACGGCAGGCGGTCCTTGCCACCGGCGAGGATGCGGCCATTGGGCTGGCCTTCCACCCCCAGTTCCGCCAGCCACGCCGGCACGCTCGGCGAGAAGCCGAAGGCGATGATCACCACGTCTGCCTCCAGCAGCGACTCACTGCCTTTGATCGGCACCGCGTTCTGGCGGCCATTGGCATCGGGCTCGCCCAGCCGGGTCTCGACCACGGTCACGCCGATCACCTCGTCGTCGGCGCCGGCTTCGATCGACAGCGGCTGCCGGTTGAACAGGAAGCGCACCCCTTCCTCGCGTGCATTGGCGACTTCGCGCGCGCTGCCGGGCATGTTGGCTTCGTCGCGGCGATAGGCGCAGGTGACCTTGGCCGCGCCCAGCCGCACCGCACTGCGCACGCAGTCCATGCCGGTATCGCCACCGCCCAGAACCACCACGCGCTTGCCGTTGAGGTCGGGCAGGGCGATGGTGTCTTCCCAGCCGGCGATCGGCCGGCCCTTCGGGTCATCGCCGCCGACGATGCGGCTGTTCTGCACCAGGAACGGCAGCGCCGGCAGCACGCCCTTCAGGTCCTGGCCGACCAGGCCACCCTCGGTATAGCGGTAGGCGCCGGTGCCGATGAACACCGCATCGTGGCTGTCCAGCAACTGCTGCACGCTGACATCACGGCCGATCTCCACACCGAGGCGGAACTGCACGCCCATGCCTTCCAGTACTTCACGGCGGCGATGGATCACGTCCTTGTCCAGCTTGAAGCTGGGAATGCCGAACTGCAGCAGGCCACCGATCTGCTCGTAGCGGTCGTAGACCACGGCGGCAATGCCGGCGCGTGCCAGGCGGTCGGCACAGGCCAGCCCGGCCGGGCCGGCACCAATCACCGCCACACTGTGGCCGGTCGGCTGCACCGCGCCAAGGTCCGGGCGCCAGCCACTGGCCAGTGCGGTATCGACGATGTACTTCTCCACCGCGCCGATGGTGACCGCGCCGAATTCCTCCAGCGTGCAGCTGCCTTCGCACAGCCGATCCTGCGGGCAGACCCGGCCGCACACTTCCGGCAGCGGATTGGTGCTGTGGCACAGCGTGGCGGCCTCGTGGATGCGGTTTTCCTGCACCAGCTGCAGCCACTGCGGAATGGCGTTGTGCACCGGGCACTTCCAGCTGCAGTACGGGTTGCCGCAGTCCAGGCAGCGGCCCGCCTGGTACTGGGCGTCTTCCTTGCCGAACTTGCCGTACAGCTCGCCCCAGTCGCCGGACGTGCGCAGTTCCACCGGGATGCGCTGCGGCATGGTGCGGGGCAGGTCGAGGAACTGGAAGGCGTGCTTGCGGCTCATGGCGGACTCTGTGGTGTTTTACGGATGCCGGCCAGCGGCCGGCACTACGTGATCCTGGGTTGCCGGCCAGCGGCCGGCACTACCGTCAGGCGGCGCGTCGCAGGGTTTCGGTCAGCGACTCGATGCTGGCGGCCTTCGGTTTGACCAGCCAGAACTTGCCGATGTAATCGCGGAACTCGTCCAGGATCTGCTGTGCCCAGATGCTGCCGGTCAGCTCGCGGTGGCGGCCGATCAGGCGGTGCAGGTGCTGGCGGTAGTTCTCGAAGCCTTCGGCGGAGACGCGATGGATGTCGATCAGCTCGTGGTTGTAGCGGTCGACAAAATCGCGGTCCACGTCCAGCACGTAAGCCAGGCCACCGGTGAAGCCGGCGCCGAAGTTCAGCCCGACCTTGCCCAGCACCAGCACCACGCCGTCGGTCATGTACTCGCAGCAGTGGTCACCGGCACCTTCCACCACCGCCAGCGCGCCCGAATTGCGCACCGCGAAGCGTTCGCCGGCACGACCGGCGGCGAACAGCTCGCCACCGGTAGCGCCATACAGGCAGGTGTTGCCAATGATGGCGGTGCTGCGTGCCTCGAAGCGGGCGCCACGCGGCGGACGCACCACCAGCCGGCCGCCGGCCATGCCCTTGCCGACGTAGTCGTTGGCTTCGCCTTCCACTTCCAGGTGCAGGCCACCGACGTTGAAGGCACCGAAGCTCTGCCCGGCGCTGCCACGGAAGCGCAGTTCCAGCGGTGCCTCGGCCATGCCCTGGTTGCCGTGCGCGCGCGCAACCGCGCCGGCCAGGCGGGTGCCGATGCTGCGGTCGGTGTTGTGGATCAGGAAGCGGTGCTCGCCACCGCGCTTGTGCTCGATGGCCGGGGCCAGCAGCCCATCCATCTGCGTGGCCAGGCTGTCCGGCGATTCGTACAGGCGCTGGGCGGCGCAGTGGCTGCCTTCGTAGCGGGCATCGGCCAGCAGGCGCGACAGGTCCACGCGCACGCCCTCGCGCGGTGCCGCGTCGATCTGCCGCAGCAGGTCGGTGCGGCCGACGATCTCTTCCAGCGAACGCACGCCCAGGTACGACAGCCAGCCGCGCACTTCCTCGGCCAGCAGGCGGAAGAAGTTCTCCACGCGTTCGGGCTGGCCGGTGAAGTGGTTCTCGCGCAGGCGCTCGTCCTGGGTGGCGACGCCGGTGGCGCAGTTGTTGAGGTGGCAGATGCGCAGGTACTTGCAGCCCAGCACGATCATCGGCGCGGTGCCGAAGCCGAAGCTGTCCGCTCCCAGCAGCGCGGCCTTGACCACATCCAGGCCGGTCTTCAGGCCGCCATCGGTCTGCAGCAGGGTGCGCCCGCGCAGGTCGTTGGCCAGCAGCGCCTGGTGCGCTTCGGCCACGCCCAGTTCCCATGGCACGCCGGCATAGCGGATCGAGCTGACCGGCGACGCACCGGTGCCGCCGTCATGGCCGGAGATGGTGATCAGGTCCGCACCGGCCTTGACCACGCCTGCGGCAATCGTGCCGACGCCGGCATGGCTGACCAGCTTCACCGACACCAGCGCGGTCGGGTTGACCTGCTTGAGGTCGTAGATCAGCTGCGCCAGGTCTTCGATCGAATAGATGTCGTGGTGCGGTGGCGGCGAGATCAGGCCGATGCCCGGGCGCGCATAGCGCAGGCGTGCGATCAGTTCGTTGACCTTGTGCCCCGGCAGCTGGCCGCCCTCGCCGGGCTTGGCGCCCTGCGCGACCTTGATCTGCAGCACCTCGGCATTGACCAGGTATTCGGCGGTGACGCCGAAGCGGCCCGAGGCCACCTGCTTGATCTTGCTGCGCTTCGCGGTGCCATAGCGTGCGGGATCCTCGCCGCCTTCGCCGGAATTGCTGCGGCCGCCGAGGCGGTTCATGGCGATGGCCAGTGCCTCGTGCGCTTCCGGCGACAGGGCGCCGAGGCTGATCGCTGCAGTATCGAAGCGCGGGAACAGGGCGCTGGCCGGGGCGACCTCGTCCAGCGGCACCGGCATTGCGGCCGGCACCAGTTCCAGCAGGTCGCGCAGCGCCGATGGCGGGCGCGCGTGCACCGCATCGCAGTACTGCTGCCACGCACGCGGGTCACCGCTGCGCGCGGCGCGCTGCAGGGTGGTGACCACGTCGGGGTTGTACATGTGGTACTCGCCGCCGTGCACGTACTTCAGCAGGCCGCCCACGTCCACGCCCTGCTGCGCATCCCAGGCCTGCGCGCACAGCTCGCGCGCGTCGGCATCCAGGCGTGCGAAGCCGGCGCCGCCGATGCGCGAGGCGGTGTCCGGGAAGCACATGTCCACAACCTCGGGTTCCAGGCCGATGATCTCGAACAGCTGTGCGCCGCGATAGCTGGCCACCGTACAGATGCCCATCTTCGAGATGATCTTCGACAGGCCCTTGTAGATGCCCTTGCGGTAGCGGCGGCCGATCTGCGACTGCTCGCCGCCCTTGCTGAGCTTGAGGATGCCGCGTCGGCCCAGGTCGAACAGGGTCTGGTAGGCCAGGTACGGATACACCGCGGTGGCACCGAAGCCGAGCAGGCAGGCCATGTGGTGCGGGTCGCGCGCGGTGCCGGTTTCGACGATCAGATTGACGTCGCAGCGCAGCCCCAGCCGCGAGAGGTGGTGGTGGATGGCGCTGGTGGCCAGCAGCGCATGCACCATCGGCCGACCGGCCACCGGGTAGCGGTCGGACAGCAGCAGCATCACCATGCCCTGGCGCGCGGCCTGCTCGGCCTCGCTACAGATGCGCTCGATGCCGGCACGCAGGCCCTCGTCTTCGCTGTAGGACAGATCAAGCAGGCGGTTGGCCTGCACGTACTGGTCCATCTTCAGCAGCTGGCGCAGCTTGCGCTGGCTCAGCACCGGCGAGTTGAGGATGACGTGGTTCACCGTCTCCGGGCCGGCATGGAAGATGTTGGTCTCCTTGCCGAGCTGGGTGGACAGGGACATCGCGCAGTCTTCGCGCAGCGGATCGATCGGCGGGTTGGTGACCTGCGCAAAGGCCTGGCGGAAATAGTCGTACAGCGGACGGCTGCGCTGGCTCAGCACCGCCATCGGTGTGTCGTCGCCCATCGAGCCGGTGGCTTCCTGCTCGGTCTCGGCCAGTGGCCGCAGCACCTGTTCCACTTCCTCGCTGCTGAGCTGGTAGAGCTTGTGATAGCTGCGCAGGGTGGCTTCGTCGAACGGTTCTTCCACCAGCGAGGGGTCGATCAGTTCGGTCTGCAGGTAGGTCACGCCCTGCTGCAGCCACTGCTTGTACGGCGCGCGACCGCGGTTGATGCGGTCCACCGCGTCCGAATCGAGCAGGTCGCCGCGCTTGAGGTCGATGGCCACCATTTCGCCGGGGCCGAGCTTGCCCTTGCGCACCACGCGCTCGGTCGGCACTTCCCACACGCCGGCTTCGGAGGCGACCAGGAAGTGGCGGTCGGCGGTGAGCATCCAGCGCGCCGGGCGCAGGCCGTTGCGGTCCAATGTACAAACCGCATAGCGGCTGTCGCAGGCGACGATGCCGGCCGGGCCGTCCCACGGCTCGCTGTTGAGGCCGTGGAATTCGTAGAAGGCTGCCAGGTCGGGGTCCTTGAACTCCAGCGACTGGGTGGCCGGCGGCACCAGGATGCGCAGCGCCTGGATCAGCTCCATGCCACCGGCAACCATCAGCTCCAGCATGTTGTCCAGGCTCTGCGAGTCCGAACCGTGCATGGAGATCACCGGATCGAACTCGGCGATGTCGAAGCGCGGCGTCTTCCACACCTTGCTGCGCGCCTGCGCCCAGCGACGGTTGCCTTCGATGGTGTTGATCTCGCCGTTGTGGGCGAGCATCCGGAACGGGTGCGCCAGCGGCCAGCGCGGCAGCGTGTTGGTGGAGAAGCGCTGGTGGAACACGATCGCGCTGGAGGCCAGTTCGCGGCGCTGCAGGTCGGGGAAGAAGCGGCTGAGCTTGTCCGGCAGCACCATGCCCTTGTAGCTGATCGCATCCGGGGTGAGGGTGGTGACGTAGAAGTCGGCATGGTCGCGCAGCTGCTGTTCGCTGCGGCGACGGGCCAGGAACAGCGCCAGCGCGAAGCCGGCATCATCCTGGCCGACGCCGGCATCGACGAACACCTGCTCGATGCGTGGCAGGGTGTCGCGCGCCAGCTGGCCGCAGACGCTGTCGTCGGTGGGTACCTCGCGCCAGCCGGCGACCTTGCAGCCGACCGCTTCGAGCTGCGCCTGCAGCTGCGTGCGGCAGGCGTGTGCAGCCTCGGCATCGTGTGGCAGGAACACCAGGCCGGCAGCGAAGCGTGCGGCGACGGCGATGCCGGCTTCACTGGCCAGCAGTTTCAGGAACGCATCGGGGCGGCGCAGCAGCAGGCCGCAGCCATCGCCGGTCAGGCCATCGGCGGCGACGCCGCCGCGGTGGGTCATGCGCGAAAGCGCGGCGATGGCGGTATCAACCAACAGGCGCGAAGGTTGATCGTCGAGCTGGGCGACCATGCCAAATCCACAGGCATCGCGCTCGGAGCGCGGGTCGTAAAGCCCTTGGCGGTTGCGGGGGGCCATCTCTACCTCGATGCGTATAGGGTTGGCGGCGACACTCGTCCCCGCTCATTCCCTGGAGCGCATCGTGAGGCCACCGGATGCCTCGACTAGATCACAGGTTGCTGCAGCGCCGCAATACACGGTTGCAGGTGCAACAGAACGCGCCGGCAACCCCGTGCCGGCGCGCGGTCGAACTCAGCCGCAGCGCACGCCGCTGACCAGGCCCTTGTCGTCCACTTCGATGTTCAGGCGGTCGCCGAGGAACTCCATGGTGGCGACGTCATTGGGCTTCATGACGCGCAGCTGGTGGGCACCGGCATCTTCCTGCGCCTGCTTGCCCAGCGCGTCGGCGTAGGCCTGGCCGACCAGGCTCTGCACCTGGCTGGCATCGCAGGTGCCGACCGGCGGTGCCTCGGTGGCCTTGCCGGTTTCGTCGGCCGGCGCCTTGGCGGCTTCGGCCGCCTGCTGGGCATGGGCAGTGGCCGTATCCTGTTCATCCAGCGCCGGAGCCTGGCAGGCGGTCAGGGCCAGCACGGCAGGCAGCAGCAGGGCGGAGAGCGAACGGGCGCGAATCGGGAACGACATCATGACTCCGGAAGGGATTGTGAAAGCCCGAGCATAGCGGCGAACCGACCCTCACGTGTTTGTCTTCTGTTATCGACAGGTTCGCGGCATCGCGACGGCGACACTGCGGTCATGCCAACCTCCTCTACCCCCGAACGACAGGCCGCGCGCGCGGCCGGCCTGCGCTATGTCGATGACACCCAGCCAGGCATCAGCCGGCGCCGCGCCGGCAAGGGCTTCAGTTACCGCGATGCCGATGGCCACGCGGTTCGCGATGCCGCCACCCTGCAGCGCATCCGTGCGCTGGCGATTCCACCTGCGTATACCGCCGTGTGGATCTGCGCCCACGCCAATGGCCACCTGCAGGCCACCGGCCGCGATGCGCGTGGACGCAAGCAGTATCGCTACCATGCCGATTGGGCGAAGGAGCGCGATGCCGGCAAGTTCGACCGCATCATCGCCTTTGGCGAGGCGTTGCCCACGTTGCGGCGGCGGCTGTCGCGCGATCTGAAGCAGCCCGGCTTCCCGCGCGACAAGGTGCTTGCGGTGGTGGTGGCCCTGCTGGCCGACACCCTGGTGCGGGTGGGCAACGAAAGCTATGCACAGGAAAACAAATCCTACGGGCTGACAACGCTGCGCAACCGCCACCTGGACCTGCTGCGCGGTGGCCGCGTGCGCATGCGCTTCCGGGGCAAATCCGGGCAGTTGCACGAGGTGGTGGTGGGCGATCGGCGGCTGGGCACGCTGGTGCGCGGCATCCAGCAGCTGCCCGGACAGGCGCTGTTCCAGTACCGCGACGACGAAGGCGCGCTGCAGCCGGTGGATTCCGGCGCGGTGAACGACTACCTGCGCAAGGTGATGGGCGAAGACTTCACCGCCAAGGACTTCCGCACCTGGGGTGGCACGCTGGCGGCGGTACAGGCATTGGCCGCCACCGAATTGCCGGAATCGGCCAGCCAGCGCGCGCTGGCCAAGGCGCAGCGTGAAGTGGTCTGCCAAGTGGCGGCACGGCTGGGCAACACGCCGGCCGTGTGCCGCAAGGCCTACATCGACCCGTGCGTGTTTGCCGGCTGGGAGCGCGGTGAGCTGGCCTCGCTGGCCGGCCTGCGAGGCCCGCGGCAGTGGGAGCAGGCCACGCTGAAAGTGCTGCGCCGGGCGCGGCGGCTCAGTCGCAGTCGTCAGCCGCAGTAGATCGCAACGATGTTGTTGGTCCGGCCCTTCTCGATGGTCAGGCGGTCGCCGCCTTCGCTGGCCGGCGGCACCCGCGGACCGTCATGGCGCAGGACCCGTACGTGCAGGCTGTCGCTGTCCACGCGTGCGCGGGCCACGGTGGCGTCCGAGGCGGCCAGGCCCACCGCGCCGCGCACCCTGTCGCTGTGGCACTGGCCGGAAATCACGCCGTCGATCGGCTGCACCTGGGCCATCGGCGTGCTGCTGCAGGCGGCAAGGGCAAAGCAGGCGGCGGCGGTGGCGATGGCATGTTTCATGGAGGCACTCCTTGTTTGATTGCGTGCAGGGTGCGACGTCAGACGTGGTGGCGGAATGAATGCCGTGCACATCGTGGACACGGCGCGCTCACCGCCGCCAACAGCGTGGGTGGAGACACTGCAGGAGCGGCATGGGCCGCCCCCCGGTAGTGCCGGCCGCTGGCCGGCAGCCCCTTTCCCTCCCGAGGAGACCTGCATGGCCACCACCAGGAAGACCCCCGCCCGCCGTAAGGCATCGCCGAAAGTGCGTAAAGGCAGCACCTCGACCAAGGCGGTCGCCGACCCTGATCGCCCGCGCGTGGTGAAGACCGCAACCCGCAAGGCAGCCGCCAGTGATCCACGGGCGGCACGCGTCGCTGCACGGCAGCGGCGCCTGCAGGACCAGGAGAAGGCCAAGGACGCCCGCGCAGCCAAGAAGGCAACAAAGAAGACCGCGACCCAGGCCGGCGCACGCCGGCAGCCGGAGGCGATGCCGGCGCAGCAGCTGGCCAAGCCCGGGCACGAGCACGAACTGGAGCTGGCGCCCCGTTTCCTTGCGCCCGACTACGCGGGCAGCGGCAAGCTGCAGGGCATGCGTGCGATCGTCACCGGTGGCGACTCCGGCATTGGCCGTGCGGTGGCAGTGTTGTTCGCGCGCGAAGGTGCGGATGTGGCGGTACTGCACCTGGACGAGGCCGAGGACGCGGACATCACCCGCCAGCACGTGGAGCGCGAAGGCGGCCGCTGCGTGGTGATCGCCGGCGATGTGCGCGACCCGCGCTTCTGCAACAAGGCTGTCAAGCAGGTGGCCAAGGCGTTCGGCGGCATCGATATCCTGGTCAACAACGCCGCGTTCCAGCTGCACTGCGAGCGCCTGGAAGACCTGGAAGACGCGCACCTGCAGGAAACCCTGCAGACCAACATCGGCGGTTACATCCAGATGGCGCGTGCGGTACTGCCGCATCTGGGCGAAGGCGCCAGCATCATCAACACCGGCTCGGAAACGGGGATCTTCGGCAGCAAGGCGCTGATCGACTATTCCGCCACCAAGGGCGCGATCCATGCGTTCACCAAGGCGCTGGCCAGCCAGCTGCTGCCGCGCGGCATCCGCGTGAACTGCGTGGCGCCGGGGCCGGTATGGACGCCGCTGAACCCCGCCGACAAGCAGGCCGAAGACGTGGCGGAGTTTGGCAAGGACAGCGACATGGGCCGGCCTGCACAGCCTGAAGAGCTGTCACCGGCGTATGTGTTCCTGGCCTCTCCGGCCTGTGCCAGTTACATCAGTGGGGTGATCCTGCCGGTGATGGGCGGGCCACGGGGCTAGGGGGAACCCGTCCTCCGACATCCCACGATGGGATCGCCAGCCCAAGATTCTGACGTGGGCCTGGTCTCATTGCTCGCCCATCAACTGCATAACAGAAAACGGTGACCCGCTCTGCGTGTGGCCTTGGTCAATGACGCCTTGCATCTACCCACGGCAACATCCATTCGATTCGGCAGAGAGTTCTGATTCAGGCTCCTCTGGCTTGGTCCGGAGGCGGCTCGACGCTGGAGCGCTGCACGCCGACCATCGTCGTTGCGTCTATCGGGGAAGAAAGTGAGAACGGCGGTAAATGCAATCTTGTCAATGCAGAGCAACCATACGGATGGCGACGGACCTAGCATTGCATTTAGATCCAGACGGTTCTTGGTAGGTCAATGCGACTTCTGTTGAGCGCATACCGTGGAGCGAGCACTGAGGAAGTATGCAACTTTCCTCATAGACGTGAAATCCTCTTGGAGCGCATCGTGAATTGCCTTGTAGATACGGACTCTTGCACCGCCGCTGTGCTGGCTTTACTACTACAGAAGATGATCCCTTCTGTGTGTAACCACCCACATAATGAATCGGCACCAATGCTCGAGAAAGTGCTTCAGTTAGGATCAGTGAACTGGGAAGGACAGAGTTGTCTGAGAATTTCTTTCGCAAAGAAGTACTCGAGGCTAGGCGCAACGAGTCGATCGGCCGTATCTCAGTATCACAACCGCTTGGAATCACGGCACTTTCCTGGCTGACGATGTTCTTTGCAGCGACGATCATCTGCGTGCTTCTATTTGGAAGCTATTCGCGTCGTACCACCGTTGCCGGAAACCTAAGCCCTTCAAAGGGGCTCTCTGTCATCTTGGCACCCTCCACTGGCGTTCTTACAGAACTACTAGTTCAGGAAGGGGCGCAGGTCGCAGTAGGACAACGCATTGCGGTGGTCACCGTCCCCCGCGCCACTGGAGGTGATGGAGATACAGCAAAGGCTATTGACGACAGGCTCCGTGATCGGAGACTGAGTCTCGACTCCGAGTCGGCGGCGGAGATCCAGCAACTCCTGCGCAAGGAACGAGCTCTAGCTGCACAGGTCGCGGCTGCCGAATTGGAAACTAGAGTGCTGAATGATGAGATAGTCACTCGGCGCGAGCAAGCTGCAATTGTTGCCTCAATTGTTGACCGAATGCGGCCGCTTACCGCAGAGGGCTTCGTTAGCCAACTTCAAGTCGATGAACAGATCGCGCGCAAGCTCGACTTTGCCGCCCAGATGAGCTCACTGGAGCGTCAGCGCGCACAGAATGCACGCAACCTCAGTCAGCTTCGGCTTGGCATGGCAGATGTCGCCGAGCAGATGCTGGCTGCGAAGGCAGTCCATGCGCGACAGCTTGCCACGCTCGACCAAGAGCGCATCGAGAATGACGCTAGGGGCTCGCTTGAAATACTTGCTCCTATATCAGGAACTGTCTCCCTCCAGGGGGCAAAGCTGGGCCAGAGCATCCAGGCCGGTCAGCATTTGCTAAGCCTCATCCCGCAGGGCGACGTTCTTGAGGCAGAGTTTTATGTGCCAAGCCGAGCGATCGGATTCATATCAGAAGGCGACATCGTACACCTGCGTTACTTGGCGTTCCCTTATCAGAAGTTCGGGCATCAACTTGGTAGGGTGTCTCGGATCAGCGCCAGCGCTTCAACGCCTGACAATCGCCAGTCGATGATCAACGGGAACGACGCAGATGCAAAGTATCGCGTTGTTGTTGAGCCAAATTCACAAGTCGTGTCCGTGTATGGAAGGAACGAATCCCTTCGCGCGGGCATGCTGATCGAAGCAGACGTAATAGGTGAAAAAAGAACACTGGGTGAATGGCTTTTTGAGCCTCTCATTTCAGTCAAGGGGGCGCTTTCAGGCTCCTAGACAGATTCCAGAAGTATCTGGAACCCTGGTGCAAGGGAAATGCACCATCGCTAAGGAGAAGTGCCAATGTTGGAGATGAATTCGGAACAGGTCGAGCTGGTTGACGGCGGAGCAATGTCCACCGAGAGCAAAATCGTAATTGCAGCCGGATGGCTCGTGTCGCCGGTGCTTGGCTTCGGTATGACCGTCGGCTACTACGTAAACGCAAAGTAATATCAAATTAATTTAACTGGGTATGGAGAGATAGCATGAAGGAAATGACGAACGAAGACGTGGCAATGGTCGAAGGTGGCTTCGTGCAGTTCCTAGCCCCGGCCATGGGCGCATATTTCATGGCTGGATACAACATCGGTAAGGATCTCGCTGCGCGCGATAACGCGCGCTGACGTGGCCACTCGCTCTTTCAATCAATAGAGAACAGAAATGGCGAAGAATAGAGGGCTTTACTCGGTTTTCGGGATCCTCTTGGCAGTTTTGGCGGTAGCAAGCGTTGGCTACTCAATGGGCAAGAGTCTCGCCCTTGCCGACAACGGCGCACCCGCAGCAACTAGTCACATCTGAAGTTAATGGTTGAGGGTGGGGTACGCCCCACCCTCAATCAAGCGGGTCATGGATGAAAAAGAAAATAAAAGTTGTACTTCAATCCGAGGCGGCGGAATGCGGTATCGCATGCGTGGTTATGCTTGCATCATACTTTGGCCACGGGATCGGGCTCTCTGAGGCCAGGCGGCGATTTCGAGTATCCCTCAAGGGCGCCAAGCTGAGCCAACTAATTGCCATGGCGCAGAATCTCGGGATGTCTGCCAGACCCGTCAGACTTGAAATGGAACATGTTCCGGACCTTAAACTTCCCTGCATCATTCACTGGAGGCTTAATCACTTCGTCGTGCTTACGAGCGTATCCGGAAAAAACATGACGATCATTGATCCGGCGATTGGTGAAAGACGCGTTTCGATCAGTGAGTTTAGCGATAGCTTTACCGGCGTGGCTCTAGAGGCCACACCAGCGTTCGGCTTCAAGAAGAAGAAAAGGCCGCCTCCTGTCTCTCTATCTGAGCTTACCGGGCCAGTTCATGGCTTACGTACCTCACTCGCGCAGATTGCCTTCCTCTCAATTGGCCTACAGGTCCTTTTGGCCATTGCACCCTTCTATATGCAGTGGGTCGTGGATCATGCGCTTGTGTCAGCTGACACGAACCTCCTTGCCGTATTGGGATTGGCCTTCGGCGTAGCGCTACTACTG
Source organism: Stenotrophomonas sp. T8 (assembly GCF_051853085.1). Lineage (NCBI taxonomy): Bacteria > Pseudomonadati > Pseudomonadota > Gammaproteobacteria > Lysobacterales > Lysobacteraceae > Stenotrophomonas > Stenotrophomonas sp. T8. Next base: position 4,193,681 of record NZ_CP195329.1, read on the forward strand.
CAAGTGGTCATCGGATTCTTTAGGGGATGGGCGGTCATTCACCTATCTGCACTGTTGGGGGTACAGTGGCTCGCAAACGTCTTTGCGCACGCGATTCGTCTGCCGATGGACTTCTTTGAGAGGCGTCACCTGGGCGACATCACTTCGCGCCTATCTTCCCTGCAAGCAATTCAGAAAACGCTGACAACGAGCTTCGTGGAGGCGCTAATCGATGGCCTGATGACGGCGGTAGCGCTGATTCTTATGTTCGTTTACAGCTGGAAGCTCGCACTAATCAGCGTCGGTGCCATGGCAGCCTATCTGGCGACAAGGGCATGTTTGTTCCAGCACCTTAGAGATCGTACCGAGCAGCAACTAGTAGCCGCGGCCAATCAAGAGACGCATCTCTTGGAATCCATTCGGGGAATTCAAAGTATCAAGGTGTCGGGCAAAGAGATTGGCAGGGAGACGACATTCTTGAATTTGATCCATACAAGCATGGATAAGGAAGTGCGGCTATCGCGCATTTCTCTGAGCTTCTTTTCAATAAGTCAAATGATTTTTGGAATCGAGCGCGTCGCTGCGATCTGGATTGGTGCGTGGCTAACTATTCAGGGGATATTTTCGGTTGGAATGTTGATCGCATATCTGGCGTACAAGGATCAGTTTTCCACAAGGGTGGGGTCCTTGGTTGACAAGTGGATTGAACTCCGAATGCTCCGCCTTCATGGTGAGCGCCTAGGGGATATCGTCCTGGAGGATTCAGAGAACCAAGTGCCGACGCTTGCGACGCCCGACACCAAGTTCGGCGACATTGCCGTTGCTGGCGTTGGATTCAGGTACTCAGAGAGCGAGCCCTGGATCATCAGAGATTGCAGCTTCACGATCCAGCAAGGCGAGTCAGTCGCAATCGTCGGCGCGTCAGGCGGAGGAAAGACAACGATGTTGAAGTTAATCCTTGGGCTGCTGAATCCGTCAGAAGGCTCAGTTCAAATAGATGGTATTGACATCCGCACGATTGGCGCAGCGAGGGTAAGGAGTCGCATTGGGACCGTCATGCAGGACGACCAGCTGTTTGCCGGCAGCATCGCTGAGAACATTTCATTCTTTGATCCAGAGATGGATACTGATCGAGTGAGATGGGCGGCGACTCTTGCCTGCGTCCACGACGATATTGTCAGCATGGCCCTTGGATATGATGGCCTTATAGGCGACATGGGAAGTTCGCTTTCTGGCGGACAAAAGCAAAGAATTGTTCTCGCGCGCGCGCTTTACAGAAAGCCGGATATCCTTGTTCTGGACGAGGCCACGAGCCACCTGGACGTCATGCGAGAGCAAGCCGTTAGCATTGCGGTGAGAGAACTCAACCTCACCCGCATCATAGTCGCCCACCGGCCAGAGACAATCGCCTCTGCGGATCGCGTTCTGGTTCTCGAAGGAGGACGAGTCGTTCAGGAGTTTCCCAGCAGCGCCATGGGCTTGCCACGGAGCAATGGAGAGAACTCTGCTTCATGCTAACAAGTGTGAATTACAGCTCACACTGCTTCCAATATGGCGTCCTCATCCGCATCTACTTCGAAAGAACTGGGCGGGGCTCAGACCACGTCCGTAGGCTGGCATGAGGCCACCAGCCGTATTGCATTATGCACTGGATACTAGTAGCAAGTGCCACCAAGCGGTGCACATGGGTTGTCATGTCCGCAATCAACCACGAGCGGATTCTCGCCATCAGTGGCCCAAAATCTTTACGCAAATGCATAACCGCCTGCGCGGCCCTACCGTTCGTCGGCCCATGACTTCCGGGGGGTTGACTACAGCTGTCGTCAAGCTGACAGTGACGACACGTGTAGTCAAGGGAGTGGTGTCATGCGCGGCAAGACCATCGGGGACCAGGAACTGGCCCTGCTGCAGTACATCGATGAACATGCGCCGGCCAGTGTCGGCGAGGTCGCCAGTGGCTACGGCGAGGCCCGTGGGCTGGCCCGTTCCACTGTGCTGACGATGATGGAGCGCCTGCGGGCGAAGGGGTATCTTCAGCGCCGGCAGCAGGACGGCGTCTACCGCTACCAGGCCACCCGTGGCCCGCAGAGCGTGCTGCAGGGCGCGGTGGCGCAGTTCGTCGACAACACCCTGCAGGGCTCGGTGTCGCCGTTCGTGGCCTATCTGTCGCAGCGGCAGCAGGTCAGCGACAACGAGCTGGCCGAGCTGGAAGCGCTGGTCGCCCAACTCCAATCGCGTCGCCACGAGGGCTGAGCCATGGACACCACGATGCTGATCCCGATGCTGGAACGCCTGGGCTGGACCAGCCTGCAGACCGTGCTGCTGGTGGCGCTGGTGTACGGCCTGTGCCGCGCGCTGCCGTCGCTGTCGGCGGCCACCCGCTGCCGCCTGTGGTGGCTGGTCTCGCTGCAGGCCGTGCTCGGCCTGTTCTGGAGCCAGCCGTTGCAGTTGGCCTGGCTGCCTGCCCCGCAGGCGGTGGCGATGACCGCGACCGACGTGGCCGCTGACATCGTCTACCCGCTGGCCCCGGAGGCCTCGGCACAGTTGCTGGCCGCGATGCCGATGCCTGCAGCGGACGCGCCGGCAGTGGCGTGGTGGGCCGTCGCACTGGCCGCGCTGTGGGCATCCGGCGTGCTGCTGATGGCGCTGCGTACCTTCGGTGAGTGGCGTCGCTGCCGCGCGCTGCTGGCAGCGGCCTATCCCTGCGAGGACCAGGCGTTGGTGCAGGCCCTGCAGCTGGCTTCCGATGCACATGGCGTGCGGCCTGCGCCGCGGTTGTGGATGAGCACGCAGGTGGACGCACCGCAGCTGGTCGGCCCGTTCCGCCCGGTGCTGCTGTTGCCGGCTGGCGACAATGCCCTGCAGGGCGACGCGCTGGACCTGGCCCTGACCCACGAACTGCAGCACCTGCAGCGGCGGGACCTGCAGTGGGGCCTGCTGCCTGCGCTGGCCCAGCACCTGTTCTTCTTCCATCCGCTGCTGCGCCTGTCGGTGCGTGAATATGCACAAGCGCGCGAAGAAGCGGTGGACGCGGCGGTGGTGGGCCAGCACGCTGCCAGCCGCCAGGCCTATGGCCGTCTGCTGCTGCAGCTGGGGGTGGCACCGCAGCCGCACCTGGGCGTGGCCAGTGCCGCACCGGATGCCACCAGCCTCAAGCGTCGCCTGCTCTCGCTGCAGCCGCGCCGGGCCTGCCCGCGCATCCTGGCGATGGCGCTGACTGCTGTGGTGGTGGTGGTGGGCGTGGCGCCGATGCGACTGGTCGCAGCGCCGGTGCCGCCGGCACCGCCCGCGCCACCGGCGGCACCCAAGGTCGTGGCGCCAGCACCGCCGAAGGCTCCCAAGGCTCCGGCCGCACCGCCATCCGCCGCGGGCGTGCCGGCGGCCCCGGCCGCGCCTGCAGCACCGGCCGCGCCGGCCGAACCCGCTGACGCGACCGGGCCCGACGATGCCGATGTGGCCGATGTCGACGATGCCACGGGCATGGCCGAAGACGATGAAGGCGCGACGTCGGCCGCCACCTCCATCACCACCTACGGTCGCCTCGACCTGGGCAGGTCGCCCCGGGAGGCCTTCGTTCTGGTTGATGGTGATTCGACCTTCGCCAACGGCGGCATGGACGACGTGACGGTGGCCCGCAGGCAGCTCGGCAAGGGCCCGGCGTTGTGGTTCCGCCAGGGTGACAAGCGCTACGTGGTGCGTGACCCGATGCTGATCCAGACGCTGCAGCGTGCCTACAGCGGTGCCGTAGAGCTGGGCCGCCAGCAGAGCGAACTGGGCCGCCAGCAAAGCCTGTTGGGTCGCCGGCAGGGCGAACTCGGCAGGCAGATGGGTGAAATGGGCCGCCTGCAGGGCGAGGAATCGCGCCGCATCGCACTGATCGCCGCCGAGGCCGCGCGCAGTGCGATGGCCGCGCATGACATCAACCGCGAGGCGGCGGCGGAAGCGGCAAAGGCAGCGCGCGGTGCAACCAGCGACGTGGCCGTTGCGCGTGAGGCTGCACGCGAGGCCGCCGCCGAGGCACGCCGTGCGATGCAGGAAGCCCGCAGCGAGGCCGGGCAGTCCGGCCGCACTCGTGACATGCAGCGCCTGGCCAGCCAGCAGTCTGAACTGGCCAGCCGCCAGGCAGCGCTGGGCAGCCAGCAGGCCGCCTTGGGCGAGCGCCAGGCACGCGTGCATGCCCAAGCGTCGCAGCAGGCGCAGCAGGTGATCGCGCGCGCCTTGGCCAGCGGCAAGGCCGAGCGACTCTGATCGGTAGTGCCGGCCAGCGGCCGGCACTGCCCTGGGGCGATCAACCGCAGCTGGCGCGCTCGATCCGGTTCTGCGCATCCACCTGCACCGTCACGCGGTCCTGGCGGAAGTCCATGGTCACCGCCATGCCCGGCTTGACCACCCGTGCACCGCGCGCGCCGCTGGCGGCCACCAGCTTCTTGATGGTGGCTTCGTCAGCCGTCTTGCCGGTGAAGGCCTCGAGCGCCTCCGGCTTGCATTCGTGCGCGGCGTCGGCCACGGGCGCCGGCGTGGGATCGTGGGCGGTGCTGCCGCCGGCGTGACTGCAGGCGGCCAAGGGCAGGATGGCGAGCAGGACAAGGGGACTGGGACGCATCGTCGGGCTCCAGGCGTGGATGGTGGTGGCAGTGTCACCGCTGCCACCGTCAGGGCATGTCAACGCGGCCCCGTGTCATTACTGCCCGACCAGCGCCAGTGTCTCGCGCTCGCGCTGTTCCTCGCGCACCAGCCGCTGCAGCAGCAGGGCCAGGGTCACCACGTCCTGGTGATTGTGGTCGGCCACCCGGCGCAGGTTCACCGCGTCGCCGCCTCGCAGGAAGCGCAACCACGCACCGGGTGCCTCCGAGCCCGGCAGATCGTCCTCGCGCACCACGCGCAGCAGCTGGCGTTCGATGGTGGACAGCTTGCAGTTCTCCCACGTGCCGCGATAGCGGCGGCGGGTGGGGTAGAGCAGGTCGACATGGTCCAGCGCGCTGATCGGGTCGCGTCGCCGGGCAAGCCGGTAACGCGCTTTCAGCAGCGGTGCGTCATAGCTGCGGCCGTTGTAGCTGCAGAACACGGTGGACGGTTGCAGCCAGCCGGCGAAGGTGGCCAGCATCGCGTCCTCGGCGGCCATGGTGGCCATCAGCAGCTGGCGGATGCGCAGGCCTTCGCCACGCCGCGGGCACACATGCCAGTCCGCAGCGCCGATCATGAAGGCGCGGGTGCCGGTGCCGCCGGCCAGGCCGGTGGTTTCGGTATCGAAGAACAGCAGGTCACGCGCAGCCACGTGCTCGCCGTCGCGACGGGCGAAATCAAGCGACAGCGGTTGTGCCGGGATCGCCTGCGGCTGCAGCGATTCGATCAGGAACAGGCCCGGTGCGATCTCCTCACCTGGCAACTGACGGTCCTGTGCGCTGGCGCGAGCAGGAGCGGCGCCGCCGCGCGTGCGCAGGCCGAGCAGGCGATGCAGGCTGCCCACTTCGGGCCGACGCAGTGCGGGCTGCGCCGTGGCAGATGCCGCAGCGCCGGTCGGCTTGTGGCGGATCTCCTGCTCGACCCAGGCGAACACCGAACGCTCGGCCGGTGGTTGCCGCGCATCGTTGGCGGCCATGGGTGCCGGTGGCGCAGGGGGCACGTCCGGCACGGCCGGTGTGCTCGCCTTCGGGTCGCCGGCCTGCCTGCGCAGCAGGCGCAGCTTGTCCAGGCTCAGGCTCACGGTGCCAGCAGCTCCATCGGATCGCGCGTGGTCACCACCACGTCGGGTACGTGCCGGCAGGCCTCGGCGTCGAACAGGTCGAGCACGCGCAATGCCAGCGCACGTGGCGAGGTTTCATCCTCTTCCTGTGCAGCCAGCACCGGGCCGACGCAGGCCGGGCAGCCGGCCTTGCAGTCGCAGCGTTGCACCAGTTCGCGCGCGCGCTGCACCAGTTCGGCCTGGCGCTGCCACAGCGGTTCGCTGAGGCCGACGCCGCCGGGGAAGTTGTCGTACAGGTACACGGTGGGCACGAACTCCTGCAGCAGCTCCACCCCACCGGGATCGCCCTCGCTGCCGCGCAGCTGGCCGCGGCCGCTCTGGTCGGCGATCGCGAACCAGGAACCATCGCCGTTGCCCACCGACTTCTGCAGGTCGCGCGCATCGGCCATCACCGCCACGGTGGCGACGATGTGCAGCGCATACGCCGCACCGAGGAAGCCATCGAGCGCATCCTGCCTGCTGGCGAACGCGCGCAGCAGCAGTGCCTGCGGCAGCTGCCACCACACTGCGGTGGTGTGCAGTTCCTGGTCGGGCAGGTTCACCGGGCCGTAGCCGATGTTCTCGTGGGTGTAGTAGCGGATCTTCTTGTAGCCGGCCACGCGCCGCACCACGTGCACTTCGCCATGGTGCGAATCGCCCCGGCCGGCCACGCCGCCATCGAAACGGTCAAGCACCTTGAGCTTGGTGAAGTCGATGCTGTCGGTGTAGTAGTCCACGTGGGTGCGGGTGACGTAGGCCTTGCGCCCCTCCCAGTCCAGCGTCTCCACCTGGTACGGCGTGGACTGCACCATGTGGATGGCGCCCTCGTACAGGGTGAGCGCGGCGGCGGAGTAATCGACCTCGGCGATGATCTGCTGGCGGCCATCGCTGCGGTCGACCACCACGAAGTTGCCGTCGGCCACCGCACGCAGGCTGACCGCGTTGGCCGGATAGCTGTCGGCGATCCATTCCCAGCGCTCGCCTTCGCGGTGGATGACTTCGGTTTCGGCCAGCGCTTCCAGGAATACCTCCGGATCGATCGGGCCGAAGCCATCGCCGACCCGGAACGGCAGTTCAAAGGCCGCGCAGCGGATATGGTCGAACAGGATCAGCGGCTGGTCTGGCGCAATGCGCGCATGTTCGGGCGAGGCTTCGGCGAAGAAGTCCGGGTGCCGCACCACGTACTGGTCCAGCGGCTGCGAACTGGCCACCATCACGCCGAGTGCGGGTTGCTGGCGGCGACCGGCACGACCGAAACGCTGCCAGGTGGCGGCCACGCTGCCGGGGTAGCCATTGAGGATGACCACGTCCAGGCTGCCGATATCCACGCCCAGTTCCAGCGCCGAGGTGCTGACGATGCCGTCGATGTTGCCGGCACGCATCGCACGCTCGGTCTCGCGGCGTTCGGTGGGCAGATAACCGCCGCGGTAGGCGCGGATGCGGGGCGGCTTGCGCGGGTCGTGGTCGAAGATGTCCTTCAGGTACTTGGTCAGCACCTCGACCATCAACCGGGTCTGCGCGAACACCAGGGTCTTCAGCCCGGACTTGATCGCGATGCGCGCGATGCGGTTGCTCTGCGAGCGCGCCGAGGCACGCAGGCCCAGGTCGGGGTTGATCACCGGCGGGTTCCACAGCAGCACCTGCTTCGGCCCGGTGGGCGCGCCGGATTCGGTGACGGCGGTGACCGGTGCCTCGATCAACGCCTCGGCATGTGCCTGCGGGTTGCCGATGGTGGCCGAGCACAGGATGAACTGCGGTTGCACGCCATAGAACGCGCAGATGCGCTTGAGCCGGCGCAGCACGTTGGTGACGTGGCTGCCGAACACGCCGCGATAGGTGTGCACCTCGTCGATGACGATGTAGCGCAGGTTCTCGAAGAACTGTGCCCACTTGGTGTGATGCGGCAGGATGGCCTGGTGCAGCATGTCCGGGTTGGACACCACGATGTCGCCATGCAGGCGGATCGCCTGGCGCGCATCGCCGGGGGTGTCGCCGTCGAAGGTGAAGGCCTTGACGCCGAGATCGCCGGCACGATTGAGTTCCAGCAGCTCGGCCACCTGGTCCTGGGCCAGTGCTTTGGTCGGGAACAGGTACAGCGCCTTGGCCTTGTCCTGCATGGCCGCGCTGACCACCGGCAGGGTGTAGCACAGCGACTTGCCGCTGGCGGTGGGGGTGACGATGGCTACGTGCTCGCCGCGCTGGCTGGCCTCCCAGGCTTCGGCCTGGTGGCTGTAGAGCTGCTCGATGCCACGTGCCTTCAGTGCAGCGGCCAGCGCCGGTGGTACCGAGTCGGGAATGGGCGCGTAGCGGCCTTCACGGCCGGGAATGGCGAAGCTGCCGGTGATGCGGTCCTGGTAGCGGCGCTGCAGGCGCGCGCTGAGCAGAGCGCCGTCGCGGGCGGGCAGGCCATCGCGGGTGGCGAGCTTCTGCTCGGCATCGGCGGTGCGCTTGGCGAGTTCGTAGGCCATGGAAGAGGAAGCGGGGACGGATTGCGAGGGGTCACATGGCACCACATCCATGTCTCAGGATGTGAGACACCACACACGGAGACGTGAACCGTTCAGTGCTCGCGTCCCGTGGTGTGGCCGCATCTCCCTTGGCTGAACAGCGGCCAGTGCAGCAACGAAATCTGAAGCCGGCATCCGTATGCTTGGGCGCTGGACGCAACCAAAGGGTGGATGGCTGTGGCACGACGTGGAACGCAGGGAGCACTCCTGGCCGGCATGCTGCTGACCGGCATCGTACAGGCGCAACAGGCTGCGCCGGTGGCGGTGCCCGATCCTGCACCCGTTCCCCCTGAAGATGCGCCGCCTGCCCCCACCGCACCGATCTCCACCACCTTGCCGCAGGACAACGTCACCACCCTCGGCGAAGTGCGTGCGCTCAAGCCCGATGACGAGCCGCTGGACCTGTACCGCTTCAAGAACCCGGTGAAGTTCGGCGATAACCGCTTCAGCCGCGACTGGAGCGAACCGCCATCGCCGGAGCAGGTCAGCATGGGCGGTGGCTACATCATGATGGGCGTGGTCAAGGGTGTGCTGGCGGCAGCCAAAGGCATCAACAAACTCACCGGCGGTCCCGACCAGATCCAGGCGGCCGTGGCGCGGCCACCCCCAGAGCTCAGTGCCGAACAGCAGCAGCGCGCGCTGCGGTTCTCACAGGAGCAGGATGCCGGCGACACAGCGCCAGTGAAGTAGGCCGGTATATCCTGCGGGCTCCCCCACCAGTAATGCTGTCATGTCCCTGCGTTCATTCTGCCTGCTGGCCGCGTTGCTGCCGGCCTCCGCCTTCGCGTCCGGTATCGCCGATGGCGGCGCCTGCCGCAATGGCGCGTTCCCCTCCCAACAGAGCCGGTTCGCGCTGGCGCGGGTGGTTGATGCACCGCGCCTGTACCTGCTCGGCGACATGGAGGGCTGCCCCGCCAAGGGCGAACCGGCCTGCCGCCAGCGCAGCTATGTGGTCAACGGCGATACGGTGGTGACCGGTCGCGACCTGGGCCGTTACCGCTGCGCGTTCTTCCCCAACAAGGTGGGCGGCAGCGCCGGCTGGGTCGACCGCAGCAAGCTGCAGCCGTTGCCGGTGGCCGTGCCCACGCTGCAGGACTGGACGGGCCACTGGAAAGATGGCGACAACGGCCTGCGCATCACGGTGCAGGGTGGACAGCTGCATGTGGATGGCGACGCCTACTGGCCCTCCGCCAACCCCACGCCGGAACAGCGCCCGTATGGGCCGAACCTGGGCCAGGTGGAAGCGCGTGCCACACCGCAGGGTGCCGATGTCGAGTTCGCCGAGGATACGTGCCGGGTGCGTGTGCACTCGCTGGGTGAGGTGCTGATCGTGGCCGACAACAGCGAATGCGGTGGCATGAACGTGCGCTTCAATGGCGTGTACCGGCGCGCGGGAACGCGTTGACCCCGCCGAAAGACGCCAGCCAAGGTTGGCGTCCACCAGGGCAACCGGCCAGTAGATCCACGCCATGCGTGGATGCCGCCCGCGATCCCATCGTCGCGGTCAGCGCCGCCGCTCCAACCACCACAGCAGGGATGCGCACAGCACGAACGCCAGCCACCACGGCCAGCGCGATCCCGGCACGGGTTGCATCAGCGACGCGGTTGCCGGGGAGCTGCCCGCCAGCGCCTGCGTGGTTGCATCGATCATTGCCTGCTGATGCAGCGCGGGCGCGTCCTTCGGGTCGAACGCATAGCGCCAGAGGGTAGCGTCACCGTGCTGCAGGCGCTGCCAGCCCGCCTCGCGCGGCCACCAGCCCGCGCAACGCAGGTCTGACGTCGCGCCATCGACGATCAGCGGCGTGCCTTCGCCGCGTGCGTTGAAGGCTTGCAGCGGCGCCTGCACGCCGCACAGCGCCTGCCGTTCGCCCGCCCAGCTGATCGGCTGTGGCGACCACAGCGCCTCAGCGCTGCCCTGCGCCCGCGCCAGCGTGGCAACCACGCCGCTCCACAGTTCGCCGTGGCGGTCATCGCGGCCGGCCAGCACCCAGCGCCAACTGTCGGTGATGGGCAGCAGGCCGATGCGGCCTTTGCCGGTAGCGCGCCAGCCACCGACAGCCTTGCCGGTGCGATCGTGCAGCAGCGCGTTGCTGCCAGGTACCTGCAGCCCCAGTGCTTCCAGTGTGGGCAGCGCGGCGTCGTGCGAACTGCGGTCTGCCTCTTCGCCGTAGCCGGTCGGCAGCGTACCCGCGGCGAGCGGGCCACGTCGTGCGGCGAGGACCGCGCTCTCGCCGTCGCCGGGAAGTTCGAGGACCTGGCTGCTGCCATCACCCCGCAGCGGCAGGCCCAGATCGTGCAGGCGCTGGCGCGCGCTGGCCGAAGGCGCGCCCGCACTGCGTACCAGCACGCCCAGTCCTTCGCGCAGCGCCTGCCGCACAGCGGCCAGCTGGGCGGCATTCAATGCCGCCAGGCTGCGCTCGTCCAGCAGCAGCAGATCGCTGCGCGCCAGCGACGCCGCGTCCAGCGGCAAGGCGCCGTCGCCGACGCTCATGCCGGCACCGGTATCGGCCTGCACCTGCACGCGGATGCCGGCATCGGCTGCCCAGCGGCGCAGGTACTTCAGTTCGGGGCCCGGCGCGCTGGCGCGTACCTGCAGGCGCAACGGCGCCGCCGGCAGGGTCTGCTGCGGCACCGGCACGTTGTCCACCACATGGCCGTCGGCATCGAGCAGGCGCAGCTGGAACACGCTGCGGCCTTCGGCGCGGGTGATGCCACTCAACTGAACGTGGCCATCGTCGGCAACATCCGCGCGATCGACCACGCTGCCGGCCGGGTCGAGCAGTTCCGCCTTTGCCCTGGCAACGCCACGCGCCTGTGCCTGTACCTCGAAGCGTGCGCCGGGCGCGGCGTCGGCCGGTGGCTGCAAGGCGACCCAGCCGCGCGGCGGTGCTGTCGGCTGCCAACGTACGTCGCGTGGCAGTACTGCGTCGCGGTCACGCGCGACCAGGCCGGCACCAACCAGCGTCAGCGTGGAGGCCGGATGCTGCCGCAGCGCGGTGGCCAGGTCGGGTACGCGCTTTGCGCCGGGCACATCGGCAGCTTCCGGCAACAGCCACAGCGGACCTTCGCTGGCCGGGAACGCGCCGGCCCTGCTGGCATCGATTCCGAGCACAACCAGCCCGCCTGCGGGTTGCTGGCGGGTGGGCGGCACCAGGCAGAAATACAGCAGCGTGGCGACGATGACCTGCAGTCCGATCACCCCCCAGCGGCGGCCACGGTGCGTGGTGTTGTTGCGCGACTGGCGAACGCTGGCGATCGCCACGATCACAGCGAGTGCCAGGACGATCCACAGGTTCAGGCCGGAGGGGTTCATGGCTGCGCCTCCAGCGCGTCCAGGTAGCGCTGGCCCATCGCATCGGCGGCACCGCGCCGCATCGCCTGCGGCAGTGGACGCTGCAGCGCCCGCCACAACTGAGCGCGCAGGCGCTGGCGGCAGTCGCGGCAACCGGGCTCGATGCGCAGCTGCTCGATGGCGGCAGCCAGATCCAGCGCATCGGGCAGGTAGGCGGCATTGCGCTGCTGCCAGGCAGCGAGTGCATCGAGGTCGGGCACGCTGGTGTCATCACCGAGGCGCTGCCAGGCTTCAACGATGGCCCGGTCGGGCGGGGTTCGTGCGGCCAACGGCAGTTCACGACTGGCCAGTCCGGCGCGATCACCGCCGAGGCGACGGCCTTCATCGATCGGTGGCAGTTCTGGCCCGACCCGGGCCAGATAGATGCGTTCGGCCTGCTGCACCTGCTTGATGAAACCCAGCGCCTTGTAGGCAAACGGCAACGCCTGCTCTGGCCGGCCCTGGCGCAGCTCGCCTTCGGCCGACCACATCTGGTCCAGCGCGGCCTTCAGCGTGGCCCGGGTCTGCGGGTCGAGCAGGGTCGCGGCCTCGGCATGGTCATGGGTGTGGCCGTATTCGGAGAGCACATCGGTGGCGCTGCCGAACACCGGTGGCGAATCGGCATTGGACGCCTTGCCGCCGTGATCGTGGCCATGCTCATCGTGTGCCCCGGCCTCGGTGCCATGGTCGTGCTCGTGCTCGTCGTCGTGGCTGCCTGCAGCTGGCGCATCGCTGGTGGGCAGGTCGCTGGTCGGCGGCGGCTTCGGTGCGCCTTCGCTTTCCTCACCCAGGAACTGGCCGTAGCGCAGGCGCAGGATGCGCTGGTCGACACCGATCGCATCGCTGCGCTTCACGAAGTCCTCGGCGGCGAGGATGCGTCGCTGCCGGATCAGCGCTTCGGCATCGATGATGATCTGCCGCTGGCTGCGGAAGTAGGCCGGCAGCGTCTTCTTGATGCGGCCTTCCAGTTCGGCACCGAGTGCAACCTCGGCGCTGGGCAGGCGCAGGATCACGCTGCTGCTGCGCCCGGCCTGCGGTGTTGGCGCGTGGTTGTCGCGTACTTCCAGCTGGGCGATGACATCGCTGCCGGGCTGCGCGCCCAGCGCAGCCAGGTCGAGGCTGTGCGCGAAACGCCGTGCAGTTGCTTCGCCGCTGCCGGTGAGGCCGACACTGCGGCGAACGAAGGTGATGTTCTCGCCGCTGCCCTGGGTAATGGTGATCGACAGCGTTGCCTGCGTGGCCACGGCGTAGTCATCGCTGGCTTCGAAGCGCAACGACCACTGGCGTTGCCCGGGCGTGCCCAGCACCAGGGTCGCGGCGGGCTCCAGCACGCGCACGCTGGGCGCACGATCAGCGACCACGTCCAGGCGATGCAGGCGGGTCTGGGCCAGTGCAGGTTCGCTCACCACGCGGTACAGCACAGGCACGCGCGCCACATCCTGCGCCAGCCACTGCCCATCCTGCTCGCTCAGCGGCAGCCGGCGGCCGTCGTGGAACTGCAGCCATGCCTTGTCCGGCGCGCGATCGAAGCGCAACGACCACGACAGCCGGCTGTCCGCGGCGACCTTGGCATCCAGCGCGTTCTGGGTGCGCGTGGCCTGGCCGGTATAGGCCGGTGCGTCGATCCGCAGGCGCGTGGACTGAAGGTGCAGCGGGCCGGCGGCAGCCGTGCTGACAGGCGCCGATGTGCGGGCCGGCGCGGAGTCGGGGCCGGAACGTGACCAGCCGAATGCCAGCGCAGTGATCGCCAGGCCTGCGACCCAGCTCAGGGCCAACGCCCTGCGCGGCCAGCGCTGACGCAGGTCCGGTGTCGCGCGCTCCAGCGTGGCCAGCACATGCGCGCGCTGGCGCTGCTGCAGCGGATTGAGCATGGCGGCATCGGCGAACAGCAGGTCGGCACTGTCCTCGCTGGCACCGCTGGCATCAAGCTGGCGCTGCACCCACTGTGGGTCCAGCTGGCGGGCATGTGCCGTGGCGAGCGCTGCGCAGGCGAGCGCGCTGACGGTGCCGACCACGCAGGCGATATCGAAGCCCGCCAGACGCAGCACCAGCGTCGTCGCGGCCAGCGCCCATGGCAGGCCCAGCAGCAGGGTAACGAGTGCACGTCGACGGCGTGCGCGTTGCCAGGCGTGCTGCAGGGTGTTCATGCGGCCACCCTGCGCCGGCGACTGCTGGCCATCCAGCGCTCCAGCGCGAACAGCAGCACGATGGCCAGCAGCAACCACGTGGTTGGCTCACGCGCTGGGGGCGCTATGGCGGGCAGTGCGGCCCGGCGTGGTGCCTGGTCCTGTGCATCGCCGAGGCGCGGTGACGCTGGCGGTTGCAGCGCCAGCAGCAGGGCACGCGGCAACCGCGGGTCGCGCAGCGCTGCGTTGCCTGAGGCATCCCAGTCGCCGGGTAGTGACAGCAGGACGCCGTGGCCGATGCGCTGTTGCCACAGCACTGGTGAGCCGTCGGCGTTGCGCAGCAGGATGCCGGCGTCGCCAGCAGGCTTGCCGGCGCTCACTGCACGACCGCCGTGGCGCAGCCATGCCTGCCAGCTCGCCGGCAGTGCATCGCTGCGGCTCCATACGCCGATCTCGCCGCGTTCGGGCAGGGCATCGGCCGACAGAGGAGCGAGCGGCGCCTGCATGCCCCACGCGCGCTGCAGTGCGTTCACCCAGTGCTGGGCGGCGGCCGGCGCATCGCTGTGCACGCGCAGACGCGGCACCGTCGCGGCACTCGGTTGCGGAGTGGCCGGTACCGGTTGCGGCCGCCACTGCACTTCGCGCGACAGCTGCAGGCGGGTGCCGTCCAGACCGGGCAGGGGATCGGGAACGTGCACGGTCAACGCGGTGCCCGCGGGCAGCTGTGCGTCCAACTCGCGCAGCAGGCTGGGCAGCGATGCGCTGGATGCCGGCGGTGCCTGATCGATGGTGGGGAAGCCGGGTGCCAGCCAGTGCCAGTTGCCCTCTTCGGCGGTGCCGCGCAGTGCGGCGGCGTCCAATCCGGGAGCCACTACCGTCCACTCGGTGGGGACGGGCGCGGGGCCGGTCAATGCAGGGCGTGCCAGCAGCAAGGCCAATGCGGCCAGCAGCAACAGGCGCAGCAGCAGCAACGGCCAGTCATCGAAGCGGATGCGCTGGCGCGGGCGGATCTGCGCGCGCAGCCAGCGCAGCGCGGCGAAATCCAGCGGCGTGTACGGATGGCGCCGGGCCAGATGGATCAGCAGCGGTAGCAACCACGCAGCGAGCGCGGCCAGGCCCAACGGGAACAGCAGGGTCATGCACTGCCCCCACGGCCGAACAGCGCCTGCAGGGGTTGATCCAACGGCTGGTCGAGCCAGCCGGTGGCACTGGCAATGCCGCTGGCCTGCAGGCGCGACTGCAATGCGTTGCGTGCGTCAGCGAAGCGCTGCAGGTAGTCGGCGCGGATCGCCGCGCCATCGCCCAGCAGTTCCTCGCCGGTCTCCGGATCGCGGAAGCGATGGCCGGCGTCGAACGGGAAATCGCGCTCGTCGGCGGTCAGGATCTGCAGCAGTGCCACTTCACGGCGTGCGCTGGCCAGTTGCTCCAGCAGCACGATGCAGGCCGCGTCGAAGCCATCACCCATCGCCAGCAGCAGGTCGCCCGGGCGCACGCGCTCCCACAGTGGCCGCAGGCGTTCGGCCGCGGGCCAGGTGCCGCGCGCCTGCAGGGCATGCAGTTGCAGATGCACGCGATCACGCTGGCGTGCGCCGTTCGCCGCGGGCACCAGCTGCAGTCCATCGCCATTGATCGCCAGCAGGCCGAAACGGTCGCCCTGCTGCAGCGCCAGTTCCACCACGCAGGCGGCCACGCCGCGCATGTGATCCAGGCGCGTGCGCTGCGGTGCCGCGCGATCGGCCTGGCCGGCCGAGGCGGTGGCATCGAGCAACAGCCAGACCGTGATCGGGCTTTCGCGTTCGGATTCGCGCACGAAGAAGCGGTCCGAACGCGCGTACAGCTTCCAGTCGATCTGGCGCAGCTCGTCGCCCGGTTCGTAGGCCCGGTACTGGGCGAACTCGAGGCCGGCACCGCGGCTGCGGCTGGCGTGCTGGCCGATGCCACTGGCACCGCTGGCCAGGCGCGGCCGCAGCCGCAGCAGGCGCAGGCGCGCACGCAGTTCCGGTGGCAAGGTCAGCGGGGTACCGGCGTTCACGCGTGGATCAACCCGGGAATGGCACGGCCTGCAGCAGGGCGGCGACCACGTCGTCGGCACGCTTCTGCTCGGCCTCGGCGGCGAACGACAGCAGCAGGCGATGGCGCATCACCGGCGCGGCCAGCGCCTGCACGTCCTCGCGGGTGGCGGCGAAGCGGCCCTGCAGCAAGGCGCGCGCTTTTGCCGCGAGCACCAGCGACTGCCCGGCGCGCGGACCGGCGCCCCACTTCACCCATTGGTTGATCGCCGCCGGGGCGCCTTCGCCGGGCCGGCTGGCGCGCACCAGGCGGGTGATCCAGGCCAGCACGTCGGGGCTGACATGCACCTGCCGCACAGCCGCCTGCAGGGCGATCACCGCCTCGGCATCCATCACCTTCGGCACCGCGTCGGTGGCACCGCCGGTGGTCTGTTCCAGGATCCGCCGTTCCTCGTCTTCGCTGGGGTAATCCACCAGCACATGCAGCAGGAAGCGGTCCAGCTGCGCTTCGGGCAGCGGGTAGGTGCCGGCCTGCTCGATCGGGTTCTGCGTGGCCAGCACGAAGAACGGCGCGGGCAATGCGTAGGTGGTGCCGGCGTAGCTGACCGTGCGTTCCTGCATTGCCTCCAGCAGTGCGGCCTGGGTCTTGGGCGGGGTGCGGTTGAGTTCGTCGGCCAACAGCAGGTGGGTGAAGATCGGGCCCTGCTGGAAGCGGAAATGGCGATGGCCGGTGCCATGGTCTTCCTCCAGCAGCTCGGTGCCGAGAATGTCGCTGGGCATCAGGTCGGGGGTGAACTGCACGCGCCGGAACTGCAGTTCCAATGCCTGGCCGAGTGAGCGCACCAGCAGGGTCTTGCCGAGCCCGGGCGCACCTTCCAGCAGGCAGTGGCCACCGGCCAGCAGGCCGATCAACAGCTGCTCGACCACCGTGTGCTGGCCCACCACCGCGCGTGCAAGCGCGGCGCGCAGTTCATCCAGGCGCGGCAGCAGGGAATCGAGGTCGGGGGAGTTCATGGGCGTGCAGGTCCTGTCAATTGTTCAACGCGTACATCACGATGTTGACGCCAAAGCGGGTGTTGTCTTCGGCCAGGAAGCGCTTGTTGCGCCAGTCGTAGTCCCACTCGCAGCCATAGTCCTTGTTGCTGTAGAGCAGGCCCAGCCGACCATCGACCTCGATGCCTTTCAGATAGTCGTGCACCAGGTCGTCGCCCCAGCCGTTGAGTTCGAAGCTGGTGGCGGGCGGACCGTCCGGGAAGCGGAAGAAACTGCGGTACAGCGCGTGGCTGTTGGGCAGTTTCTGCAATGCCTTCGGGCCGAACAGCCGGCCCATCTGTGCCTCGAACGAGGTGGCGAACAGGCCGTCGATGTCATGGTTGCAGTCGTCGACGAAGACGAAGCCGCCATTGCGCACGTAGCGCACGAAGTTCTGCCGTTCGGCGGCGTTGAACTCCACCAGCGTGTGCCCGGCCAGGTAGCAGAACGGCGCTTCCAGCATGCGCGGGTCGGCCAGGGCCACCACGTGTTCCTGCGGGTCCACGCGCAGCGAGGTGTAGTCGATCAGCGAGGTGATCAGGTTGGACGGCATGCGCGCGTCCACGTCCCAGTCACCGGAGTCGTACTGCAGGCGGGTGAACCAGAAGTCGTAGCGCGAACTGCGCGGGCCTGCCTGTGCCCAGGCTGGCAGCGCCGCCGCCGAAGCGGCAGCGGCCAACCAGCGCAGGCAGGCCCGGCGATCCATCAGACCGCGTCGGACAGCGAGGTGAAGGTGAAATCGCGCAGCTTCATCGGCGGGATCATCATCACGAAGCTGGACTCATCACCGGCCACACGCACCGGCTTGCCCAGCTCTTCGATGTTGTTGAGCATGATCACCGGCGACTCGTTGAAGCGGAAGTTCTTCACCGGGTACTTGATCTGGCCGTTCTCGATGTAGAAGGTGCCGTCGCGGGTCAGGCCGGTCAGCAGCACGGTCTGCGGGTCGACCATGCGGATGTACCAGGTGCGGGTGACCAGGATGCCCTTCTGGGTGCCGCGCACCAGCTCGGCGGTGCTCTTGTCGCCACCGCTCATCAGCAGGTTGCCAGGCGTAGCCTTGGCGGTCTTGCCCTGCTTCTGCGCCCAGAAGCGCGAGTAGTCCAGGTTGGCGATCCTGCCGTTCTCGATGATGGCCATGCGTTCGCGCGGCAGGCCTTCGTTGTCCCACGGCAGCACCGGCGCCTCCGGATGCCACGGGTCGGCGATCATGGTCACGCGCGGGTCGTAGACCTGCTCGCCCAGCTTGTTGCCGCCGCCCTTCTTCGACAGGAAGCTGCGGCCCTCATCGGCCGAGCGTGCACTGAAGAAGTTCATCATGAAGCTGATCAGGCCTGCAGCTGCGGCCGGCTCCAGGATGACCGTGTACTTGCCCGGTTCCAGTGCCTTGGCTTCGGCCGATTCGGTTGCCTTGCGCATGGCGATGCGGATGTCCTGGTCAGCCTTGAAGTCCGCCGCGTCCTTCAGGTTGCGGCCGACCCAGCCCGAACCGCGGCCATCTTCGGTGCGCACAGTGCAGGTGTAATCGAAGTTGGTGGTGCGCTGGTAAGCGAAGTTGCCGTTGCTGTTGGCGGTGGCCTGGAAGCCCTGCCCGTCCTCCAGGAAGCCGGCGGCGACCAGGCCGTGGCCGCGGCACGGGGCGATCGAATCGGCAGCGACCTTCGCACGGAAGGCCGGATCGATCGCGGCGGTGGATTCGCTGAAGGTCGGGCTGGCGCGGTAGCTCTGCTTGCCGATGGCCGGCATGAACTCCGGGTTCTCCGGGGCCAGGCGGGCCAGGTCTTCGGCACGGCGTACCACGCGTTCCAGCGCGGCGTCGTCGAACTCGTTGATCGAGGCAGTGCCGACGCGCTTGCCGAAGGCGACGGTGACCGCCAGCTCGGTGTTGTCGACGATGCCACTGGTGGAGACATTGTTCAGCGCGAAACGGATGTTGCCGCTGATCGCGCCGGCCAGCACGGCGGTGCACTCGTCGGCCTTGGACAGGGCGATGACCTTGTCGAGGATGGCCTTGGCCTGGGCTTCGGTGAAGATACTCATGGTGTAAGGGCTCCTGACCGGTCAGCCGAGGCTGCGTGCGGTGTTGATGACGTTGATGCCGTTGAAGCGCGCGGTCGACGAACCGTGCGAGACCGCCGAGACCTGTCCCGGCTGGCCCTTGCCGTCGAAGAACGAACCGCCCAGGCGGTAGTCACGCTCGTCGGCCACGGCGGTACAGGCGTTCCAGAACTCCGGCGTGCGGATCTGGTAGGCCACGTCTTCCAGCATGCGGGTGATCTGGCCGTTCTTGATCTCGTAGAACAGCTGGCCGCCGAACTGCGCGTTGTAGCGCTGCTGGTCGATCGAGAACGAACCGTCACCGATGATGTAGATGCCGTTCTCCACGTCCTTGATCAGGTCCGGCACGCTCAGCGGCTTCTTGCCCGGTGCCATCGACACGTTGGCCATGCGCTGGAACTGCACGCTGGACCACGAGTCGGCATAGCAGCAGCCGTCGGACTCGGTCTTGCCGAGGATGTGGGCCTGGTCGCGGATGGTCTGGTAGTCCACCAGCTTGCCGTTGCTGATCAGGTCCCAGCGCTTGCACTTCACGCCTTCATCGTCGTATGCCACGGCGCCGAGGCTGCCCGGCTGGGTCTTGTCGGCGAAGATGTTGACCAGCTCGCTGCCATACTGGAAACGCTGTTCGCGCTTGTCCAGGGTGGCGAAGCTGGTGCCGGCGTAGTTGGCTTCGTAGCCGAGCACGCGGTCCAGTTCCAGCGGGTGGCCGATCGACTCGTGGATGGTCAGCCAGGTGTGCGACGGATCGAGCACCAGGTCGTACTTGCCCGGCTTCACCGACGGTGCCTTCAGCTTTTCCTGCGCCTGCCGGGCGGCGGCGATGGCGTCTTCCTTCATGTCGTAGGAAGAACTGTAGTTGACCACGCCATTGGGGCTGACCACCTTGCCCGCGGCGGCGCCGTCCAGGTACTCGTAGCCCAGGCCCATCGGCGAGGACAGGCCCGAACGGGTGCGGAACTTGCCGCTGGCCTTGTCGATGGCGGTGACCGTCATCGGCGCCCAGATGCGATGCACGTCCTGGTCGATGTAGGAACCGTCGGTGGAGGCGAAGTACTTCTGCTCGTTGACCAGGAACAGCATCGAGTTGACGAAGCTGGCACCGGCGCCCATTGCGGCGGCGTTGACGTCCAGCAGCAGGCCGACCTTGTCCTTGATCGGCACCTCCATCGCATTCTTGCGGATCGGCGTGCGCCAGCTCACCTCACCCACGCCCGGCGCCTTGGCCAGCTGCACCGGCGCGGTCTGCACGCCGGCATTGGCCTTGGCGATCGCCGCCGCCTGCTGCGCGGCCTTGGCCACATCGGCCGTACCCAGCGCGTTGGTGGCGGCAAAGCCCCACGCACCATTGACGATCACGCGGATGCCCACGCCAGTGGACTCGGTGTTCACCACGTTCTGCACCTTGTCTTCGCGGGTGATCACGAACTGCCGCAGGTAGCGGCCGATGCGCACGTCGCAGTAGGTGGCACCGGCCTGGCGGGCGGCAGCCAGCGCCGCATCGGCCAGGCGCTTCTTCAGCCCCAGGTCCAGCGTGCTCTGCAGCTGCTCGGCGGCGATCACCTTGCCGAAGAAGGAGGGCACGATCAGCCCGCCCGCGGTAAGCCCGGTCAGGGCCAGGAAGTCACGTCTTTGCAAGGCTGCTCTCCATGTCGAAGGATGGGTGGCTCAAGCGCCGAGACTGCGCGCGGTGTTGATGATGTTGATGCCGTTGAAGCGGGTGGTGGATGAACCGTGCGAGACCGCCGACACCTGGCCCGGCTGGCCCTTGCCATCGAAGAACGAACCGCCCAGGCGGAAGTCGCGTTCATCGCAGATGGCGGTGCAGGCATTCCAGAATTCCGGGGTGCGGATCTGGTAGGCCGCATCCTCAACCATGCCGGCGATCTTTCCGTCCTTGATCTGGTAGTACAGCTGGCCGCCGAACTGCGCGTTGTAACGCTGCTGATCGATCGAATACGAACCGCGGCCGTGGATGTAGATGCCGTTCTCCACGTCCTTGATCATGTCCTCGACGCTGAGCGGTTGCTTGCCCGGCGCCAGCGAGACATTGGCCATGCGCTGGAACTGCACGCTGGACCAGGAATCGGCGTAGCTGCAGCCATGCGATGCATCGCGGCCGAGGATATGGGCTTCGTCACGGGTGGCCTGGTAATCGACCAGGATGCCGTCGCGCACCAGGTCCCAGCGCTGGGTCTTCACGCCCTCGTCGTCGTAGCCGACCGCGCCGAGGCTGCCGGGCTGGGTCTTGTCGGCGAAGAAGGTGACGATGTCGCTGCCCCAGCGGAAGCCGGCATCGCGCTTGTCCAGCGTGGCGAAGCTGGTGCCGGCGTAGTTGGCTTCGTAGCCGAGCACGCGGTCCAGCTCCAGCGGGTGGCCAACGTTCTCGTGGATGGTCAGGAACAGATTGGACGGGTCCAGCACCAGGTCGTACTTGCCGGGCTTCACCGACGGCGCCTTCAGTTTCTCGCGCGCGTGGCGGGCGGCCGCAATGGCGTCCTCGACCGGGTCGTAGGAATCGCGGTAGGCAGTGATGCCACCGGGCAGCTGCACCTTGCCGCGCGCATCGCCATCGAGGAACTCATAGCCCATGCCCATCGGCGAGGACAGGCCGGCGCGGGTGCGGAATCTGCCGCTGGCCTTGTCGATGGCGGTGGCGGTGAACGGCAACCAGATGCGGTGGATGTCCTGGTCGATGAACGAGCCGTCGCTGGAGGCGAAGTACTTCTGTTCGTTGACCAGGAACAGGGTGGAATTGATGTAGTCGGCGCCCGCATCCAGCGCAGCGGCATTGAGGGCCAGCAGCAGCTCGACCTTGTCCTGGATCGGCACCGCCATCGCGTTCCTGCGGATGGGCGTCTGCCAGCGCACTTCACCGACGGACGGCGTGGGTGCCAGCTGCACCGGGCGGGTCTGGATGCTGGCGTTGGCGCGGGCGATTGCTGCGGCCTGCTCGACCGCTGCGCGCACGGCGGCCTCGGTCTGCTGATGGGTGGCAGCAAAGCCCCAGGCACCGTTGACGATCACCCGCACACCCACGCCGGACGATTCTCGGTTGGTCACATTGCCGACCTGGTGCTCGCGGGTGATCACCGACTGATTGAGGTAGCGGCCGATGCGCACATCGCAGTAGCTGGCCTTGGCCGAGCGTGCGGTGGCCAGCGCGACCTCGGCCAAGCGCCGGCGCTGGGCGGTATCGACCGGCGCCAGCAGCTGCTCGGCGGCGATGGCACGGGAATGCGGCAGCAGCAGGCCGGCCAGGCCCAGGCCGGAAAAAGCCAGGAACTCACGTCGTTGCACAGCGTTTCTCTCTCTCGCTTGCGTGCGGTCGGCAACGCGCCGGACCGATCACGTCAACTCCTCGACTTTCGCCAGCGCGGCGCAACCGGGCAAGTGACTGCAGTCATGGTTGGGGAGGGTTTCGGCAGGGCTTGCAGCCCTGCACCTGCTCAATGCAACGGCAACGGCAACGGCCAAAGCCAGAGCCAGAGCGGCATTCCGTGGGTGGGCGGGGCGGTGTCGGATTGCGGGGACGCCGTGAATCCGTCCATGGAGGCTTGGCAGCCGCATCCATGCGGCTGACACCCCGCAATCCGACACCGCCCCACCTCTGACAGATTCCTGCGGCTGTTGGTAGGTGTCGACCTTGGTCGACACATCTGTCAGGTATCGAAATGAATCCGGGGTCAGATCCGTTTTCCTGTGGAAAACGGATCTGACCCCAAGAGCACTTCCGACAGATCGCGGAAATCTGTCGAAGGCGGGGTGGGTCCGGTTGCGGGGGCGTGAGCCGCATGGATGCGGCGACCGAGCCTACAGGGACGTATTTACGGCGCCCCCCGCAACCGGGCCCACCCCGCCAACCCACGGAATGCCAGCTTTTGACGTTGCTCTGGCTCTGGCTCCGGCTCCTGCGGGTGCAGGGCTGCAAGCCCTGCAGACACCCCCTCGTGCACAATGGGGCCGACCCCGCCTGGACACCGTCCTGATGTCGAGCAAGCCGTATTCAGAAGCCTGCGAGCGCAACCGCGAACCCATCGCCACCGCACTCGACCCGTGGATGGGCGACCGCCATCGGGTGCTGGAGATCGGCAGTGGTACCGGCCAGCACGCAGCCTTCTTCGCCGAGCGCTGGCCGTGGCTGCGCTGGCAGCCCAGCGACCATCCGGACCATCTGCCCGGCATCGAAGCCTGGCGTGCGGAGGCCGCGCTGCTGAACCTGCTGCCGCCGGTGGCGCTGCAGGTGGAGCTGCCACCGGCGACGGGCCTGGACCTTCCAGAAAGCAGCACGTTCGACGCCGCATTCAGCGCCAACACGCTGCACATCATGGGCTGGGAGTACGTGCAGGTGCTGTTCGGCGCGCTGCCGCCACTGTTGCGTCACGGTGCGCTGCTGGCGATCTACGGTCCGTTCAACTATGGCGGCCGCTATACCAGTGACAGCAATGCGCAGTTCGATGCCTGGCTGAAGGCGCGCGACCCGCGCAGCGGTATCCGCGACAGCGAAGCGGTGCAGGCGCTGGCGGCCGACAACGGGTTTACCCGGTTGGGTGACGTGGCGATGCCGGCCAATAACCGGTTGCTGCTGTGGCGGTTGGGGTGATCAGGCCTCCGGTGCCATGCTGGAAAGGCGTGCCGCAGCAGCACGCAGTCCCTGGAAAATAGGTCCGGACACGTTGGAAGGGAAATCATCCGGGAGCTGACGCGTGACCTGTGCGATGGCAGGTTCCACGGATTCCAGCAGTGTCTCGATCCATGGTTCTGCGCCATCGCTTACACCGCAGACGCGAGCTGTTTCGTTCCAATGCCGTCGTCGAATATCCAGCAGACTTCGGTGTCGATTCCGTCCGTTGATACTCATGGCGAGCTTCGCATCACGAGGCTCCAGCTGGCCGGGTCCGCGGCCGAGAATGGGGTAGACCGAAAGCACGTCATAGATGGGCGTTAATCTGAAGCGGCCGCCAGCTTCAATGTGAACGCTGAAGTTCTTGGCATGGCCATCGATTGCAGCCAACATCCAGAAAAGAATCTGCGTCTTGAAGAAGGTCGCGCGGTCCTCGGAATGCTCGGATTGTCGAAGCAGATCCATGATGGCCACGATGCCTGGGCCACCATCCGATTCATATTTCCTGGCGGCGGGCAGACCAAAGACCTGGCACATGTCTTCCTGTGGCAACCTCAGCCACCATCGGCGGTCCGCAGACAGACGGCGGTCGAATCGCTCAACAATGAGCGCGCGTTGGTCCTGGAAACGTCCCATTTGCGTCTCTGCAACGGGAATTCCGAAGGCGGAAAGCAGATGCATGCACAGCCACTCGTTCTCGACTGACTGGTGCATGTCTGCCCTCATGTTGCCGACCAGGCCTAGGGGCAACTTGAAGATATGAGTAGAAGGCGTGCTGCCGATGGGAATACACCACTGATCCTCGTGCAGAAGTAGCCCTGTCTTCTCCTGTGCACCGGCGATAGAGATTCGAAACTCGTCACTCGGATGGTGCCTTGATCCTGGCAGTGCGGGTGCAGTAACTCCTCGCAGGATGTCCGCAACTTCGCCCTCATTCAATGGCCGGAATTGGATGCTCTGCAGATCGTTGGGTGTGGCTGCAACGGGTAGCAGCTGCACAGCGCCAACGCAATCCCGACCGATGGCCTCGAGAAGGTCAAAGGTTCCCGCTGAGCGGGTTGAAAAGCGATCGCGTAGCCTGCTTCTGATCTCGCTGTTGTCAGGAAGAAGGTTGTCGAAGTAGTCGACAACCTTCTGTCCACGGTGACTTTCACCAAGTGGCAGCAATGGGAGTGAGAGGGAAATAGGGCGTGGCGAACCAGACTCAAGCCAGTTTTGGGTGTAGGTAAGGCGCGGAGAGCTGTTCGAGTTCTGCTGCCATTTCGCTACCTCTACACCGTTCATCCAGATCGCTAGCTCACTCATCGCTACCATTCCATATCTTGATTGCTTGAGCGCTCCGTCCCCTGCTGTAGAGTCACCTCGATTCCTAGTACCGCCCACACCTTCATCAGGCGCCCAAACGAAGCTGTTTCTGGTTCGTGCTCCAGAGCTGTCACCGCTTGGCGGCTGATACCCAGTTGTTTGCCAAGATCTGTCTGTGTCAGGCCCGCCTGCTTGCGAAACGCTTTCATGAGCGAGCCCAACTGTTGGGGAGTTCGGACAACAAACTTGACTGCCACAGAGCTTTCTCCTTCATCGGCGATGCGCTGGTCAGGCGAGCGCGGGTGGTAGGCGCCCCGATACAAGCCCTTCCGCTGCAAACGAGTCAGTACCCTGCGCTCGACGATAGCAATCCATAGGTTGCTTCGTTGTAAGGCAACCTATAGCTTTCTTATTTGAAATGCAACCTATAGCTTTCTTATTTGGAATGCAACTTATAGCTTGCCCGGCTTCTTGCGTCCTTTCTCAAGCCACCTGCACGATATGCAGCGCCTTCGGGTTGCGCCACTGCGCCAGCAGGGCCGCTTCCCGCGCCTTGGCCTGCGCGAAGTGGGCTTCCTTGACATGGCCGAAGCCGCGGATGTGCTCGGGAATGCTGGCGATCTCCACCGCCAGCGACAGACGGTCGTCCTCCAGCCCGTCCAGCAGCACCTGCACCGTCGCCTCGTAATCAGCAATCAGCTTGCGCTCCATGCGGCGCTCCTCGGTGCGTCCGAACACATCGAAGCGGCCGCCACGCAGGAACTTCAGCTTCGCCAACAGACCGAAGGCCTTGAACATCCACGGGCCGTATTCCTTCTTCAGCAGCCGTCCCTGCTCGTCCTTCTTCGCGAACAGCGGCGGTGCCAGATGGAAGCGCAGCTGGTAGTCGCCCTCGAACTGCTGCTGCAGGCGGCGCTGGAAGTCGCCGCTGGTGTACAGGCGCGCCACTTCGTACTCGTCCTTGTAGGCCATCAGCTTGAACAGGTAGCGCGCCACGGTCTCGGTCAGCGCAGTGGAACCGCCGATGCGGTCGGCTTCGGTGGCGCGTACGCGCGCTACCAGGTCACGGTAGCGCCTGGCGTAGGCGGCATCCTGGTACTCGACCAGGAACGCGGCGCGGCGCTCGATCATTTCATCCAGCGAGCGCGACAGGCGGGCGTCGTCCAGCGGCAGGAACGCCACGTCGCCACCGTGCGAGGGCAGGCCACGCAGTTCGCGTTCGTCGCCGGTGTTGCGCGGTGCCGCAGTGGCACCCCATTCATTGCCCTCCCACTCGCCTGGCGGCAGCGGATGCAGCGGGCCCGGGGTGGATTCGGTATCGGTATGGCGGTTGCGCACCAGGCCGGCGGCCTGCTGCACCGCCTGCGGATCGACCACGGCCAGTCGGCCCCAGGCGAACGCCTGCTGGTTCATCGCCACGGCGGCGCCATTGAGCTCGATGGCGCGCATCAGTGACTCGAACGAGAGCGGCACCAGGCCCTGCTGCCAGGCGTAGCCGAGGATGAACAGGTTGGCGGCAATGGCATCGCCCAGCAGCGCGGTGGCCAGTTGGGTGGCATCGAGCAGCAACGGCTCCTGGCCGCCCAGTGCCACGCGCACGCCGGCGATGATGTCGGCGGCGGGGAACTGCATGTCTGGGCGAGTGGTGAAGGTGCCTGGCATCGCTTCGTAAGTGTTCAGCACCACCTGCGAACGGCCGGCACGGACCTTCGACAGCGCCCAGTAATCGTTGACCACCACCATGTCGCAGCCCAGCACCAGGTCGGCCTCGCCAGCGGCGATGCGCACGGCATGGATGTCTTCAGGGCGACGGGCAATGCGGATGTGCGTGGTCACCGCGCCGCCCTTCTGCGCCAGGCCGGTCTGGTCGAGCACGGTTGCACCCTTGCCTTCCAGGTGGCCGGCCATGCCCAGCAGCGCACCGATGGTCACCACGCCGGTACCGCCGACGCCGGTGATCAGGATGTTCCAGGGCTGTTCCAGGCTGTCGCGGAGGGTCGGCGCCGGCAGGTTGTCCAGCAGCGTGGACGCATCGCGCTTGCTGCCCTTGCGCGGCTGGCCACCGTGCACGGTGACGAAGCTGGGGCAGAAGCCGTTCACGCAGGAATAGTCCTTGTTGCAGTTGGACTGGTCGATCTCGCGCTTGCGCCCGAACTCGGTTTCCTTCGGCAGCACCGACACGCAGAAGCTCTTCTTCCCGCAGTCACCGCACCCTTCGCAGACCAGCGAGTTGATCATCACCCGCTTCTGCGGGTCTTCCAGCTTGCCTCGCTTGCGGCGGCGACGCTTCTCGGTGGCGCAGGTCTGTTCGTAGATCAGGATCGACACACCCTTTACTTCGCGCAGGCGCTTCTGCACTTCGTCCAGTTCGCTGCGGTCATGGAACTCGACGTCGCTGGGGAAGTGCTCGCGCTGGCCGGTCCACTTGCCGATGTTGTCCGACAGCACCACGATGGTGTGGATGCCTTCGGCGCGCATCTGCTTTGCAATGTCCGGCACGCTCAGCGGACCGTCCACCGGCTGGCCGCCGGTCATCGCCACCGCATCGTTGTAGAGGATCTTGTAGGTGATGTTGACGCCAGCGGCGACCGCCTGGCGGATCGCCAGCGAGCCGCTGTGGAAGTAGGTGCCGTCGCCGAGGTTCTGGAACACGTGCGGGGTATCGGTGAACGGCGCCTGCCCGGCCCAGGTCACGCCTTCGCCGCCCATGTGGGTGAAGGTGTCGGTGCTGCGGTCCATCCAGGTCACCATGTAATGGCAACCAATGCCGGCCAGCGCACGCGAGCCTTCCGGCACGTTGGTGGAGGTGTTGTGCGGGCAGCCCGAGCAGTAATGCGGTACGCGCGGGAAGCTGGCGCGCGGCAACGCAAGCTCGGCTTCCTTCTCCTGCATCCACTGCAGCCGCTGCTCGATCGATGCGTTGTTGAAGAACTTCTGGATGCGGCGGCCGATCACGCCGGCGATGGTGGCCGGGGTCAGCTCGCCGGTGGACGGCAGGATCCATTCGCCGCTCTCGTCGTACTTGCCGACGATGGACGGCCGCTGGCCCCAGCTGGCCGGCCAGTTGAAGAACTGTTCCTTCATCTGGCGCTCGATGAAGGCACGCTTCTCCTCCACCACGATGATGTCTTCCAGGCCCTGCGCGAAGCGGGCGATGCCCTGCGGCTCCAGCGGCCAGGTCATGCCGACCTTGTACACGCGGATGCCGATGTCGGCGCAGGCGGCTTCGTCCAGGCCCAGGTATTCCAGCGCCTGCAGCACGTCCAGGTAGCTCTTGCCGGTGGTGACGATGCCCAGCCGCGCGCGCGGCGCGTCCATCACCACCTTGTCGATGCCGTTGGCGCGGGCGAATGCCTGTGCGGCCTTCACCGCATAGCGGTGCAGGCGCATTTCCTGGTCCAGTGGCGGGTCCGGCCAGCGGATGTTGAGACCGCCCGAAGGCATCTCGAAGTCTTCCGGCAGCACGATGCGGCGCGCCATCGGGTCGACCTCGACCGAGGCCGATGATTCGACTGTCTCGGCGATGGTCTTGAAGCCGACCCAGCGCCCGGTATAGCGGCTCATCGCCCAGCCCAGCAGGCCCATGTCGAGGATGTCCTGCACACCGGCCGGATTCAGCACCGGCATCATCGCGCTGACGAACTCGTCCTCGCTGCCATGCGGCAGGGTCGAGCTGCGGCAGGCATGGTCATCGGCGGCCAGTGCCAGCACGCCGCCGTAGCGCGAGGTGCCGGCGGCATTGGCGTGCTTGAACACGTCGCCGCAGCGGTCCACGCCCGGGCCCTTGCCGTACCACATGCCGAACACGCCCTGCACGTTGGCGCCGGGGAACAGGTTGGTCTGCTGGGTGCCCCACACCATGGTGGCGCCCAGGTCCTCGTTCAGGCCGGGGGTGAACTTCACCTTGGCGGCGTCGAGGTGTTTGCGTGCGCGCCACAGCTCCAGGTCGAAGCCGCCCAGCGGGCTGCCACGGTAGCCACTGACGAAGCCGGCGCTGTCGATGCCCTGGTGCGCGTCGCGCAGCCGCTGCATCAGCGGCAGCTTCACCAGCGCCTGCACGCCACTCAGATAGATCCGCCCCTCGTTGCGGGTGTACTTGTGGTCGAGCGTGTAGTCACGGTCGATCAGGTCGGTGGAGGAGGGCGACGTGAGTTGCGCGGTACTGGTCATGGCTGGCCCGGTCAGGATCGGCTGGCACCGGCCGCGTGCAGGCACGCGGCGGGAAAGGCGCGAATTGTAGCAGCGAGGCCCGGCCGCCCCGGCACTCGCGCCGGCGGCCATGCTGGGGTTAGGATCGGGGAGAGAGAGGGAGGCTGCGGTTGCGG
Organism: Stenotrophomonas sp. T8; assembly: GCF_051853085.1. Lineage (NCBI taxonomy): Bacteria > Pseudomonadati > Pseudomonadota > Gammaproteobacteria > Lysobacterales > Lysobacteraceae > Stenotrophomonas > Stenotrophomonas sp. T8. The sequence goes on from NZ_CP195329.1 coordinate 4,222,699, forward strand.
CCTGGGGAGAAGGGATGTCAGTTGCAGGAAAGATCCTGGGCAGCATGTTGCTGGTCTCGGGAACGGCCCCGGTGTGGGCCGCGCCGGCGGTGCCGGCACCACAGGAGTTCTACTTCGACAGCGATGCGGCCGCCGTGCCCATGATCGTGGTCCAGTCCGACGGGGATGCGCTGGTGGCGCAGCTGCTCAAGCAGCGCGAGCGCGGCCGGCGGACCGTGGAGGCCACCGTGCAGCTGGCGTCGGTGGCCATTGCCCAGGGCCGTACCGAACTGGGTGAACAGCTGTATCGCGAAGCGCTGAAGGATGCGCCGGTGCAGGGCAGCCTGGGCCGTGGCGTGCGCTGGAACTACGGCTGGGACCTGCTGCGTCAGGGCCAGCCCGAAGCCGCCCTGGAGCAATGGCAGGCCGCTGCCGGTGGTTCGCTGAGCAAGCCGGGCTGGTTGCCACCGACCTATGCGCTGGCGCTGTGGCGGGCCGGGCGGAAGCAGGAGGCGGTGCAGTGGTATGCCGCCGCAGTGCGTACCGAGCCGACGCAATGGAGCGACAGCAGCCGCTATGCGCAGTTGCTGCCGTTGTGGCGCGACGACGAGCGTGCCTCGCTGGCCGAAGTGCAGCAGGCGTGGGCGGCCGCGCCGCCGGCCTGGCCCTGAGGGTAGGGGGCGGCCGGGTTGCACCCGGCACCCGCAGAAGCAACAGCCGAAGCAACAGCAACAGCGGGCAATCCGCGGGATGGCGGGGTGGTGTGGGTTGGCAGGACACGCCGTAAACCCCGCTCCGCGGCCCGGCCCAGCCGCTGGAGGCTGGGCGTTCGGGCGCTTGCGAAGCAGTGCTTCGCAAGCAAAGCCCCCTCACCCATGGGGGCTCGATGGCGCCTTGCTCGTGTGCGCAGTCCTGCGCACACGGCAAGACCGGGGTTGGGCGTCCTGACCAACCCGCCCGAGGTATGCCTCGGGCCCATGGCGCCAACGGTCCTGCCAACCCACACCGCCCCACCTCTGACGGTTCGACGCTGCTGTTGGTAGGTGTCGACCTTGGGCGACACGGTAGATCCACGCCATGCGTGGATGAATCTGCATCGGAATCGAGTATCCGATATCTGATCGAAAGGCAGCCGAGCGTGGGCTCGGCTCGACAAAAAGCAGCCAGCCAAGCGCTTCTGCTTTTCTTTTTTCTTTTCCGTGGCGGACGCACTCGGAAATTGTCAGAGGCCGGGCGGGGTGGGTTCGCGGGGGTCACTTCAGGACGGGTTTACGGCGTCCCCCGCGAATCCACCCCGCCCGGCCAAGCGCGGCTTTTGATGTTCACAGCCAACCAGCCGCCACGAGGGGCTGCGCCGTTCGCGGGAACCTCAATCGTCCGCGGAAACCGTCCGCCCCGACGCCCATGCCCGCAGTGCCTCTACCTGCTCGGCCATCAGCACCGACAGCGGCCGCGTCGCGCGGATCTCATTCATCAGCAGCTCGGTGTCCAGCGGCCGGCCTTCGGCGTGCGCTGCGTACAGTCCGGCCACGATCGCCTGCTCGATCTCCGCGCCGGAGAAACCATTCGCCGCGGCCGCCAGCGCCGGCAGCGCAAAGTCGTCACCATTGAGCTGGCGTCGCCCCAGATGCAGCCGCAGCAGTTCCACGCGCACTTCGGGGGGGGGCAGGTCGACGAAGAAGATCTCGTCGAAACGCCCCTTGCGCAGCAGTTCGGCCGGCAGTTCGTGCACCTGGTTGGCGGTGGCGACGATGAAGACCGGCGCCTTGCGCTCGGCCATCCAGGTCAGCAGGTAGCCGAGCACGCGGCGCGATACGCCACCGTCCTCGCCACCACTGGCCAAGCCTTTCTCGATCTCATCCATCCACAACACGCAGGGCGCCAGCTGCTCGGCCGAGGCCAGCGCCTGGCGCAGGTTGGCCTCGGTCTCGCCGTGGTACTTGTTGTACAGCGCACCCACGTCCAGGCGCAGCAGCGGTACACCGAAGCCGGCGGCGGTGGCCTTGGCCAGCATCGATTTGCCGCAGCCCTGCACGCCCAGCAGCAGCATGCCGCGCGGCGGGTCCAGGCCGGCCGGTGCCGAGCCGGCGATGAAGGCCACCCGGCGCTGGCTGATCCAGCGCTTGAGCCGGTTGGCGCCGGCCACGTCGCCGAAGCGTGCGCTGTCGTGCTCGAAGAACAGGTGGCCGCTGCGGTTGAGCAGCTCGAACTTCAGCCGTGCCAGCTGCGGCAGGTCGTCGTCGCGCAGCGCGCCATCGGCGTAGATCAGCTGGCGGGCAATGCGGCGGGCATCGACCAGGCTCAGGCCCTGCAGGTTCTTCAGGATCTTCTTCACCGCCTCGCTGTCGACCTCGACACGGCGGCCGCCGTGCTCGCGTGCGTAGGCGTCGGCCTCCTCGCGCAGCATCTTCAGCAGGGCGTTGGCATCGGGCAGGCGCGGGTTGAAGCGCACCGCCAGTGCTTCCAGCTCGGCCGGCAGCTCGACCTTGGCGCCGATCAGCACCAGCACGTGCGGCTCGCTGTGGCGGCGCTGGATCAGGTCGCGCAGTGCGCGCTGGTGGCTGGCATAGCCCAGGTAGGGGTGGAAATCGAGCAGCAGGTAGACACCGCGCTGATCAGCCTGGCGGATCATCTGCAGCGCGGCGCTGGCATCGGGCGGGCCGACCGGCGGATCCTCGCGGTCCAGGTCGATGCGGCGCAGGCCCTCGGTGATGGACCAGCGGTGCAGGGCCCGCCACACGTGCATCAGCGTCTGCCGGAACAGTTCAACGATGCGCCCCTCGTCCTGGGTCTCGATGACGATCAGGGGGGTATTGGCGCGGATCAGTGCGCTCAGGTCCTGCAGTTCGCTCATGCCGGTTCGATCCTTCGGGGGCGCCACGATAGCAAAGGCGATGGCCACGGGTTCAGCACGGCGCTACCTCCCGTCACCACCGCCGGTGTACGCTCGGGGCACGTACCCGGAAGCGAGGCTGGCATGAAGACGATCCTGGTGGCCGGTTCCAAGGGCGGGGTGGGCAAGACCACCGTCGCCACCCACCTGGCCGCGTACGCGGCATTGCAGGGCAAGGCCACGGTGATCGCCGATGCCGACCCGCAGGGCTCCAGCACCCGCTGGGCACAACGGCGTGCCGGGCTGGAAAGCGCGGTGCTCCCCATCGATGTGTATCGGAAGAAGCAGTGGGCGCAGAAGCTGCCCGACGGTACCGATACCGTCATCATCGATGCACCCGCCGGCGCGCTGGCCGACGATATCCCCCATTTCCTGGACGCGGCCGACGCCGTGGTGGTGCCGGTGCTGCCCTCGGCGCTGGATATCGAAGCCATCGTCGGCTTCCTCAACAGCCTGGCCCAGAACCCGCGCGTGCACAGCCGCAAGCTGCCGGTAGGGCTGGTCCTCAACCGCACCAAACCCTGGACCCAGACCTCGCAGCAGGCATTGCAGATGCTGGCCGAATGGCCGTACCCGGTGGTCGCGCAGCTGCGTGACAGCCAGAGCTACGTGGTCATGACCGGCCTGGGCCGCAGCCTGTTCGACTATCGCTCCGCCCAGGTGCGCGAACACCAGGCCGACTGGGAGCCGCTGCTGTCCTGGCTCAAGCTTTGATGCCTGCCTCACTTCTCCTGCTGCATCCTCTTCTCCATGGAAACCCGCGATGCGTGAACTGATCCTGCTGCGCCATGCCCATGCCGAACCCGCCGTTTCCGGCCAGGCCGACCTCGACCGGCCGCTGTCGCCGGTGGGGCTGGCCGAAGCTGAAGCTGCCGGCAAGTGGTTGAAGGAAAACAAGCTGCTGCCGGACTGCGTGCTGTGCTCGCCGTCGCGACGTACCCGTGAGACCCTGGAAGCGGTGATGACGGCCATCGGCTATGTCGAGAAGCGCCTGGAAGACCGGATCTACGAAGCCACCCCGGGCACCCTGGCGGCGCTGGTGGACGAGCGTCGCGACCTGGACCGGGTGCTGATCGTGGGCCACAACCCGGGCCTGGAGCAGCTGGTGGCCCTGATGACCGACGGCACCAGCAGCGACTACCGCGGCATGCCGCCGGGCGGCGTGGCCGTCCTCGGCTTCCCGCGCGAGGTCTCGATCGAGCCGGGCGTGGCCAGCCTGAACGCGTTCTGGTGGCCGTGATCCGATGAGCCAGGCGCGGCGCAGCCGCTTCCTGCTGCCCGCGTTGCTGGCGCTTGGCCCGGCCTGGGCCGCCGTGCCCCCACCAACGCCGTTGCCGCCGGTGTCCGCCGAAGCACCGCGGGTAATGCGCCTGGATACCCAGCGCTCGCGGATCGGTTTCGAGGTGCGGACCCGTTTCGGCCAGCGCATCGAAGGCGTATTCCCGCACTTCGAGGGGCGCATCGAGATCCTGTCCGACGGGCGCCACCAGGTGCACCTGAAGATGTTCACCCGTTCGGTGGAGATCCCTGGCAAGGCGCGCTACACCGGCTGGATGCGCGGCGAAGAGTTCTTCGATGCAGGGCGCCATCCGGTGGTCGAGTTCGACTCGCTGCCATACTGGCCGGAGACGGTGGAACAGGGCGGCGACATCAACGGCCGGCTGACCCTGCGCGGCGTCAGCCACCCCGAGTCGCTGCGGGTCGAGAAGGCGGAGTGCGCCCGACCCGGCTATGATTGCGATGTCGTCAGCCGCGGTACCGTGCAGCGAGGCCGGTATGGAATGGACAGCTGGCAGCTAGCCCTGAGTGACCGAGTGACCTTCGTATTACGTGCGCGCCTGAGCGAGGCGCCGAAACCGTGACCCTCCTGCTGCGTTTACTGGCGCTGGCAACGGTGTTGCTGGGCAGCGGCTGCGCGTCGCTTTCGCATGCCGAGCGCGACCGTGCCGAAGCGATCGCCGTGCAGGCGCGCTCGACCGTGGTCGGCTGCCAGCGCGCCGACCGCTGCGCGCAGGACTCACCGCTGCGTGCGCTGGCCGGCCGGGCGTTCACCGAATCCACCCCCGAACAGCCGCGCCACTACGCCACCCTGCTCGACGAGGGCGAAGGTGCGCTGGTGGCGCGCCTGAACCTGCTGCGCAGCGCTACCCGCAGCATCGACCTGCAGACCTACATCTTCGACAAGGACGACAGCGCCCGGCTGGTCATCGACGAGCTGCTGGCTGCATCGCGGCGCGGGGTGAAGGTGCGCGTGCTGATCGACCAGCTCTCGGCGATCTCCGACCTGCAGATCCTCGGCGCGCTGTCCGGCGCGCACCAGAACTTCCAGCTGCGGGTCTACAACCCGACCTTCGGCAAGGCCCGGCTGAACTACTTCGACTATGCCGGCAGCGTGCTGTGCTGCTTCCGCCGCTTCAACCAGCGCATGCACAACAAGCTGCTGGTGATCGACGATGCGATCGGCGTGGTCGGTGGCCGCAACTACCAGGACGACTATTACGACTGGGACCGCGAGTACAACTTCCGCGACCGCGACGTGCTGATCGCCGGCCCGGAGGCGCGGGCGATGGCCGCCAACTTCGATGCCTTCTGGCATGCCAGGCGCAGCGTGCCGGCCGAGCGCCTGAACGATGTCGGCCGCACCCTGCTGCGCGAGGGCGTGCCGACCCTGCCGCCGGCCAGCTTCCGCCGCCCCGAGCGGGTGCAGCGGGTCAGTGCCGAAGCCAATGACATGGACTTCGTCAGCCGTTCCTTCGTCGATACCGCCTTGCCGGTGGCCTCGGTGCGCTATGTCGCCGACCTGCCACGCAAGCACCGGCGCGAGAAGGCCGATGCGCCACTGGCGGGCCAGCACGTGACCGAGCCGCAGCTGGATGCGCTGATCGCCGGCGCGCAGGAGGAAGTGATCCTGCAGACGCCATACCTGGTGTTGTCCAAGCCGGCGCAGAAGCTGTTCCGCGAGCTGCGCAAGCGCCCGCAGCCGCCGCGGGTGGTGGTGTCCAGCAACAGCCTGGCCGCCACCGACAACCCGATCGTGTATGCGCTGTCGTACAAGTACAAGCGGCGCAACATGCGCGAACTGGGCTTCAACATCTTCGAGTACAAGCCGTTCCCGCTGGATGCACCGGTCGACTACCGCAACCTGCTGCCTGATCCGATCGCCGCGCCCGGGGGTGACGACGACGGCGGGCGCAATCCGCTGATCGGCGGCAGCGCCGCGGGCAGCAATGCCGGCGACAGCCGCGATCGCGATGAGCATCCGGCACCCACCGGCAAGCAGCTGGCGGTGAACCCGCGCACCGGCAGTGCCTACCAGAACGCGCGCGAGCGCCGCCGCGCGGCCGGCAGCGAGGTCGAGACCCGCCTGCTGCGCACCGAGACCCGGCCCTCCTTCCTGGGCAGCAAGGCGGTCAACAAGCCGTTGCCGGTCACCCGCAAGGGCGCGCGCATGGGCCTGCATGCCAAGTCGCTGGTGGTCGACCGCCGCATCGGCGTGGTCGGCACCCACAACTTCGATCCGCGCAGCGAGAACTACAACACCGAAGGTGCGGTGATCATCGATGACCCGGCCTTCGCCGAGCAGCTGGCCGAGAGCATCCTGCGCGATATCCACCCGCAGAACTCGTGGACGGTGGCGCCGCGGGCCAAGCCGCCGGTGCTGTCCGGGCTCAACTACAGCGTCGGCAAGGCCTCCGAGGCACTGCCGATCCTCGACTTCTGGCCGTGGCGCTATGCCACCGACTACGAGTTCAAGCCCGGCCCGGACTGTCCGCGGCCGCTGCCCCGGCAGGACCCGGACTTCCACCGCTGCTATGTCGCCGTGGGCGATTTCCCCGAGGTCAATGTCGGCCCGAAATGGCTGCTGGTCCGCATGCTCACTGCATTCGGCGCCGGCCTCGTTCCCATCCTCTGAAGGTGCCCGCATGACCCTGGTGTTCCGCGAAGCCGTTTCCCTCGAGCAGCTCAACACGCTCAGCCGCAACACCGCGATCGAGTCGCTGGGCATCGTCTTCAGCGCGGCCGGCGACGATTGGCTGCAGGCCACCATGCCGGTGGACGAGCGCACCCGCCAGCCCTACGGCATCCTGCATGGCGGCGCGTCGGTGGTGCTGGCCGAGACCCTGGGCAGCAGCGCCGGCAACCTGTGCGTGGATACGGCCAAACAGATCTGCGTGGGGCTGGAGATCAACGCCAACCATGTACGCGCCGTTCGCTCGGGCACCGTGACCGGCACCGCACGTGCACTGCACGTCGGCCGCAGCACCCAGCTGTGGGAGATCCGCATCGAGGACGAGCAGGGCCGCCTGGTGTGCATCTCGCGGCTGACCCTGGCGGTGGTGGCGGCCGGCCACGGCTGAGCCCCGGACGGCCGGTGACGGCAGCGGAACCCAGCGTTCCCCGCCGATTGCCCCGGTCGATGGGTGTTATGGCCTAAATCGGCTGGCAGCGATGACGGCCCTCCGGTATCGTGCGCGGATGACTTCCCCCACTCCGGCCCCCCGCGGCGGCGTGGCGCGTGTGTGCCGTTACCTGTACCGCGTACCGCTGCTGTTGGTCCACATCGTTGTGTTCCTGCCGCTCATCCTGATCGGCATGCTTCGGCCGTGGGGCGAACTGCGCGTGGGCGAGGCGACCCTGGGGGCCAAAGTGGTCAACTGGTGGCAGGGCGGGCTGATGTGGATCTTCGGCTTCCGCCTGGTGCAGATCGGTACGCCGTTGCCCGGCGCCGTGCTGTTCGTCGCCAACCACGTCAGCTGGGTCGACATCTGCATCCTGCACAGCCAGCGCATGATGGGCTTCGTCGCCAAGCGCGAGATCGCCAGCTGGCCGTTGGTCGGTTGGCTGGCCGCGCGTGGCCAGACCATCTTCCACCAGCGCGGCAACACCGAATCGCTCGGTGGCGTGATGCAGGTGATGGCCGATCGCCTGCGCGAAGGCAAGGCGGTGGGCGTGTTCCCGGAAGGGCGCACCCGCGGCGGCCACGAAGTAGGCCCGTTCCATGCCCGCATCTTCCAGGCCGCGGTTGAAACCGGCGTGCCGGTGCAGCCGGTGGCACTGGTGTACGGGCTCAAGGGCGATGCGCAGACCATTGTCGCGTTCGGCCCCGGCGAGAGTTTCTTCGCCAATTTCCTGCGCCTGCTCGGTGAGCCGGCGCGGCGTGCAGAAGTGCACTTCCTGGCACCGATCGGTGCGCAGGACCTGGAAGGCCGTCGGCGCATCGCGGAGACGTCGCGCGCGCGCATCGTGGCGGCCATGAGCTCCGAGTGAGGGTGCGGTGGCCCTGATCCCGCCACCCGTCCTGGACGCCGGCACGCCGACGCTGCACGCGGCTGACTACCAGCCGCCGCGCTGGCTGCGCAATCCGCATCTGCAGTCGATGCTCAGCTCCAGCCGCATGCGCCTGCAGCGCGGCCTGCTGCTGCTGGCCGCGACCGGTGCGATCAGCGAAGAACTGATCCTCGACGGCGGTGATGGCGTGCGCCTGCAAGGCTGGCACAGCCACATCGAAGGCCGCGAACCCAAGGGCATGGCCCTGCTGCTGCACGGCTGGGAAGGCAGCGCCGAATCCAGCTACATGCGCATGGCGGCCGCGCGCATGCTCGAACAGGGCTTTGACGTGGTGCGGCTGAATTTCCGCGACCACGGCAATACCCATCATCTCAACCCCGGCATCTTCCACTCCAACCTGATCGACGAAGTGGTGCATGCCGCGGGCGATATCGCCCAGCGCTGGCCGCAGTTGCCGCTGGTGGCCGCCGGTTACTCGCTGGGCGGCAATTTCGTGCTGCGCCTGGCCCAGCGCGCGCCAGCGGCCGGCGTGCCGCTGCTGCGCGTGGCCTCGGTATGCCCGGTGCTGGATCCGGCGCTGACCATGGAGAGCATCGAGAACGGCCCGGCGATGTACGACTGGTACTTCCGCCGCAAGTGGGCCGGTTCGCTGCGGCGCAAGCGCGACCTGTTCCCCGAACTGAGCGACTGCGACGACCGCGTACTGAAACTGGACATCCGCGCGCTGACTGCCTGGCTGGTCGAGCGCCACACCAGTTTCGGTTCGTTGCAGGCCTATTTCGATGGCTACTCGATTGCCGGCGATCGGCTGTCCACGTTGCAGGTGCCTGCCGACATCCTGATGGCGCAGGACGACCCGGTGATCCCCTACGCGACCTTCAGCGACTGGCAGCTGCCGCACCAGGCGCATCTGGAAACCGCCAGCTGGGGCGGACACTGTGGCTTCCTGGAAAACTGGCGCGGTGACGGCTTCTCCGAGCGCTGGGTGGCGCAGCGCCTGCAGCGCGTGCTGCAAGGCTGAACCGGCACGGGCGCGCAGGCCGCTACAATGCGGGTTTGCCCTTGAACCGGACCGCCATGCAAGACCAGATCATCCAAGCGTTGCGCCAGAACGAGGCCGACCAGGCCGTGCAGCTGGCCCAGGCGTGGACCCGTGATGAACCCGGCCAGGCCGAGGCCCACCGCTGGCTGGCGCTTGCGCTGCAGCAGCAGGGCAAGGCCGAGGACGCGATGGAAGCCCTGCAGCAGGCGCTGCAGCTGGCCCCGGACAACGCCCAGCTGCACCTGCAGCACGCCGGCCTGCTGCTGGCCCTGCGCCAGTTCGACGGCGCCGGCGAAGCACTGACGCGCACCACCGGGCTGGACCCGAACGCATTCGCCGCGTACCTGATGCAGGCCCACCTGGCGATCGGTCGCAACGATTTCGATGAAGCGCAGCGCCTGTCCACGCTGGCCTCGCGTGTCGAGCCGGACCACCCGGAGCTGCTGACCATCGATGGCATGATCGCGCTGCGCCGCGATGATGCCGATCGCGCGCTGACGCTGCTGTCGGCCGCCAACCAGGCCCTGCCCAACGACATCCGCGTGCTTTACGCACTGGGCTTCGCCTACCTGGGCAAGAACATGCTGGCCTTCGCCGAGCAGGCGTTCCGCCGCGTGCTGGAACTGAACCCGACCATCGCCTCGTTGCATGGCCTGGTGGTGCAGCTGGCCATGCGCCAGGGCAACCTGGAAGCTGCGGCAGAAGCGATGCAGATCGCGCTGCAGCAGGAAGGCCTGGATACGCCTTCGATGCGCCGCCTGGCTGGTGAACTGGCACTGCGCAGCGGCCAGCCGCTGCAGGCGCTGGAACACCTGCTGCCGTTGCTGGAATCGCTGCCTGATGACCGCGACGTGCTGCAGCTGCTGCTGATGTCCTGGCAGCGCCTGGGTCGCGAAGACGAGGCCCGCGCACGCCTGGATGCCGCCTTGGAGCAGCACCCGCAGCTGCACGACCTGTGGCTGGCACGCCTGGCGGTGGAGGAGGTCGGCAGTGCCACCGCCGCCGCCACGGTCGAGCGCTGGATGGACGCGATGCCGGGCCACCTGCCGGCGCTGGAAGCGCGCCTGCGGCTGCACGACATGGTGGGCGAACACGCGCAGGCCGAAGCGATCGCCGAGCGTATCGTCAGCCTCGAACCGGGCCGTGTCAGTGGCGAAACCCGCCTGGTCGAAGGCCTGCTCCAGCGCGATCCGGCCGCTGCCGTCGCCCGCGTGCAGGCGCTGATCGGCATGGCGCCGGAAGGCCACCGTGCCGACCTGCGCACCTGGCTGGGCGAGATCCAGGATCGCGCCGGGCAGCACGAAGACGCGCTGCAGACCTGGCTTGCCCTGCAGGCCGACCAGGCCCCGCAGCGCCTGCCGCTGCCGCCGCAGGCCAAGGCACCGCCGAGCTGGCCGGACAAGGGCGAGATCGACGGTGATGCCACTTCCGCACCGATCTTCCTGTGGGGTGCGCCGGGGTCGGGCGTGGAGCGCGTGGCGACCGCCCTGGCTGCGGCCAGCCCGGTACTGCGCAGCGACCGCTATACCTCCAACGCACCCGACGACGCGTTCCAGAACTACCACACGCTGCAGGACCTCGCTTCGGGCGTGCTGACGCCGGAGCGGCTGGTGCAGCGCTGGCGCGAACAGCTGCCGTCGCGCGGCGTGCAGGACGACGCGATCATCGACTGGCTGCTGTGGTGGGACAACGCGCTGCTGTGGGCGCTGCGCCCGCAGTTGCCGCAGGGCCGCCTGCTGGTGGTGCTGCGCGATCCGCGCGACATGCTGCTGGACTGGGTGGCCTACGGTGCGGCCGCGCCGCTGGCGATGACCTCGCTGGCCGAAGCCAGCGAATGGCTGGCGCGCGCGCTGGCCCAGGTCGCCGCCCTGCACGAGGACGATCTGTACCCGCAGGTGTTGCTGCGCATCGACCAGATCGGCAACGATCCGCAGGCGATGGCCGAACTGCTGGGCCGACTGTTCGAGCGGCCGATGCCGCCGGCCGCGCAGCTGGGCGCGCCGCGTTTCCCGCCGGGCCACTGGCGCAACTACCGCGACGTGATGAGCGCCGCCTTCGCCAAGCTCACCCCGATCGCGGTGCGCCTGGGTTACCCGGAAGAGTGAGGACACGCCGATGCAACTGAGCAGCCACAGCCTGACCAACGGTGCACCGATCGACCGCGAATTCGCCGCAGGCGATGCCGCGGGCTTCGCACCGGACCGCAATCCGCACCTGGCCTGGAGCGATGTGCCGGATGGCACCCGTTCGTTCCTGCTGGTATGCGTCGATCCGGACGTGCCGACCGTGCCGGAGACGGTCGGCCGCACCGACATGAGCGTGCCACGCGACCAGCCCCGCTGTGATTTCGTGCACTGGGTGATGGCCGATATTCCGGCTTCGGTGCGCGAGATTGCCGCAGGCAGCTGCAGCGACGGCTTCGTGGTGAAGGGCAAGACCACGCCGGCCGGGCCGGCCGGCAGCCGCCAGGGCCTGAACGACTTCACCGGCTGGTTCGCCGGCAACCCGGACATGGCCGGTGACTACCTGGGCTACGACGGCCCCTATCCGCCGTTCAATGACGAGCGCGTGCACCGCTACTTCTTCCGCGTGTTCGCGCTGGACGTGGCATCGCTGCAGCTGCCGGCACGCTTCACCGCCGCCGACGCGTACCGGGCCATGCACGGCCACGTGCTGGCCGAAGCGGCACTGCACGGCACCTACACGTTGAATCCGGCGCTGGGCTGAGGCTGCATAACGGGTCGTGCCGGCCGCTGGCCGGCCACGTCCGTGTGTTGCTGCATTCGCCCGTGGCAGCCGGCCAGCGGCCGGCTCTACCGCTGGCGAAGACGGGCGACCCTGCGGCCGCCCTTTTCATTCGTCCGTACCGGCTACCGGCGCGAACACCAGCACATCGCCATGCGCATTGCGCAGCAGCAGGCGGCCACGCTCATCCAGCGCAAGCGTCATCTCTGCGCGTGCATTCACCAGCGTGCCGGCGACACGTTCCTGTTCGGCCACCTCGGCCCGCATGCAAGCGGCTGTGGTGATGATGCCGCCCTCAAGAAGCAGCCGGTCACCTTGCAGGTGATAGGTGCTGCTTGACTGGTTGCACAGGTTCAACTCGCTCATGTAGCCGGGTTGGAAGCGCAGCGTGTAGGGCGGTCGACCGCGCACGAACAACGCATCAATGCGCCGGCCCTGCGCGTCGGTGGCGCGCGCGAGTTGCCACGGATGTGCCTCGAGCTGCCCGGTGGTGGGCGTGCTGGCAGCGGCCACATCCGTAGACATGGCCAGCAGCGCGGCAATGATGAGGGCGGGGGCGTGCTTCATGCCGATCTCCCTGATGCATGCGGGTAGTGCCGGCCGTTGGCCGGCAACATCCGTGTGTTGGCGGTGCTCCGCAAGGCAGCCGGCCAGCGGCCGGCTCTACCCACCACGAAGAAGGGCGACCTCGCGTCCGCCCTTCAAGAGCCAGCCGACTAACAGTCGGCTCTACATCACTTCTCGATGGCCGACTCGACCACCATGTCCAGCACGTAGGCCTGCGACGGCGCATCGGCCGGCGGGTTCTTCACTTCGTAGCGCTTCACGCGCACTACGTTGCGCACGCCGTCTTCGTGGGTGTAGCCCTCGATGTTGCCGTAGAAGTTCTCGAACTTGCCCGGCTCACCCTGCTTCAGGCCCTTGTCGTCGAACTTCACTTCGCGCACCTGCAGGCACTGGTAGTCCGGGATCAGCGGGTGCGAGCACTTCTCGGTCTTCGCGGCCACTTCCAGGAACACGGTTTCGCCGGCGCCGCCGTAGCGCGTTTCAGCGGTCGGTTCGGGGTTGAACACCAGCACGTCGCCCTTGGCATTGGTCAGGGTCAGCTTGCCATCGGCATCCTGCTCGGCCTTCAGTTCGCCCTGCAGGCGGCTCGACACGGCTTCGTCCAGCGCCATCAGCGCCTTGTCGGTGCAGGCCATCATGGTCGAGGCCATCGCACTGACCGTCAGCTTGCCGTCGGCCAGGGTGTAGCCGCCGCCCATGCGGTTGCAGGTGTTGCTGACCGACAGGCGGCCATCAGCGAAGTCCAGGGTGACCGGCTTGTCTTCGCGGGCGAACAGCGCGTCGATGCGCTTGCCGTCGGCGCCGGTGGCCTGCTGCAGCAGCCAGTGCTGGCTCTGCAGGCGCTGCGCATCCAGGTGCGCCAGCGTCTGCTGGTCCGCTGCCTTGGTCGCGGCCGGGGCCACGTCGTCGCCGCCATTGCCGGCCGGGGCCGGGGTCTGGCTGCAGGCGGCCATCAGGGCCAGCGGGAGGAGCAGGGTGAGCTTGCGGTTCATGGTGATTCTCCTTGGGGAACCGTGGGGAAAACGGGGTGGGGCCGGCCATGGGGTTACCGTGCCCCAGTGCTGTTCAGCTGCCGGAGGGCAACCACAGCAGCAGCGCTGCGCCCAGCGCGATGCGGTAGAGGGCGAAGGCGGTGAACCGGTGCGACTTGATGTAGCCCATCAGCCACTTCACTACGACGAAGCCGGTGACGGCCGCGGCAAGGAAGGCCACGCCCACCTCGGTCCAGTTCTCGCTGCCCAGCTGCCCGGCCTTGGCCATTTCCAGGAAGGTGTAGGCGCTGGCGGCGAACATGGTGGGAATGCCGACCAGGAACACGAACTCGGCGGCAGCGGCGCGACGGCTCAGGCCCAACAGCATGGCCAGGAAGATCGCCGAGGCCGAGCGCGAGGTACCGGGGAACACGCCGGCCACGACCTGCGCCAGGCCCACGCCGATCGCCACTGTCCAGGTCACCTGGTCGCGGTCGGGCAGGCGCGCGGTGTAGGCCTCCACCAGCAGCATCCAGACGCCACCGATGATCAGTGCCCAGGCCACCGGGCTGACCGTCTCCGGCAGCGACCAGCCGGCCTTGCGCACCACCAGGCCGACCACGGCGGTGACCAGGAACGCAGCGCCCAGCTTGAACACGTACTCACGGTTCTCGCGTTGGTTCAAGCCGGTGGCCAGCTGCAGCAGGCGCTGGCGGAACACCAGCACCACGGCCACGATCGCGCCGGCCTGGATGAAGATGTTGAAGAAGTCCGAGCGGGCACCCAGCCAGTGCTGGGCGATGAGCAGGTGGCCGGTGCTGGAGATCGGCAGGAATTCGGTCAAGCCTTCGAGGATGCCCAGCAGCAGGGCGGAGAGCAGGTCGGACATGGACGGTGCGGGCACGCGCGGCGGAAGGAAGAAGGTCGAGAGGATAGACGATCCCTGCTGCACCAAACGGGTGCGTCTGTTGGCGGGCGCACCGGTTTGGTGCGCACCGTTCTGCACCGGCGCGGGGCAGCCATATTGAAATCAACGACTTGCGGGTATCGAAAAGTTGGCACGGTCATTGCTGTACCTCAGCAGGCATTCATCCCCATCCGAGGTCGTACCGATGTCCGTGGAAAACGTTGAGAAGCTGATCAAGGACAACCAGATCGAGTTCGTCGATCTGCGTTTCGTGGATATGCGTGGCGTCGAGCAGCACGTCACCTTCCCGGTCAGCATCGTCGAACCGTCGCTGTTCGAAGAAGGCAAGATGTTCGACGGCAGCTCGATCGCCGGCTGGAAGGGCATCAACGAATCGGACATGGTGCTGCTGCCGGACCCGTCCAGCGCCTACGTCGACCCGTTCTACGCCGATCCGACCATCGTGATCAGCTGCGACATCCTCGATCCGGCCACCATGCAGGCCTATGGCCGCTGCCCGCGCGGCATCGCCAAGCGTGCCGAGGCCTACCTGAAGTCCTCCGGCATCGCCGAAACCGCGTTCTTCGGCCCGGAGCCGGAATTCTTCATCTTCGACTCGGTCCGTTTCGCCAACGAAATGGGCAACACCTTCTTCAAGGTCGACTCGGAAGAAGCGGCGTGGAACAGCGGCGCCAAGTATGACGGCGCCAACAGCGGCTACCGTCCGGGCGTGAAGGGCGGCTACTTCCCGGTTCCGCCGACCGACACCCTGCACGACCTGCGCGCGGAAATGTGCAAGACCCTGGAACAGGTCGGCATCGAAGTGGAAGTGCAGCACCACGAAGTGGCCACTGCGGGCCAGTGCGAGATCGGCACCAAGTTCAGCACCCTGGTGCAGAAGGCCGACGAGCTGCTGCGCATGAAGTACGTCATCAAGAACGTCGCGCACCGCAACGGCAAGACCGTCACCTTCATGCCCAAGCCGATCGTCGGCGACAACGGCAGCGGCATGCATGTGCACCAGTCGCTGTCCAAGGGCGGCACCAACCTGTTCTCCGGTGACGGCTACGGTGGCCTGAGCCAGCTGGCGCTGTGGTACATCGGCGGCATCTTCAAGCACGCCAAGGCCATCAATGCCTTCGCCAACTCGGGCACCAACAGCTACAAGCGCCTGGTGCCGGGCTTCGAGGCGCCGGTGATGCTGGCCTATTCGGCCCGCAACCGTTCGGCCTCGTGCCGCATTCCGTGGGTGTCCAACCCGAAGGCGCGCCGCATCGAAATGCGCTTCCCGGATCCGATCCAGTCCGGCTACCTGACCTTCACCGCGCTGATGATGGCCGGCCTGGACGGCATCAAGAACCAGATCGACCCGGGTGCACCGAGCGACAAGGACCTGTACGACCTGCCGCCGGAGGAAGAGAAGCTGATCCCGCAGGTCTGCTCCTCGCTGGACCAGGCGCTGGAAGCGCTGGACAAGGACCGCGAGTTCCTCAAGGCCGGCGGCGTGATGAGCGATGACTTCATCGACGGCTACATCGCGCTGAAGATGCAGGAAGTGACCAAGTTCCGCGCGGCCACCCACCCGCTGGAATACCAGCTGTACTACGCCAGCTGACCGGGCGCGATGGCGGTGGGTCCCCCTCCCACCCGCCGCCATCGCTTCCGTTCTCGCGGCTGGGGAGCCGCAAGGCGGGCGCAGGCCCGCCGTTGTAGAGCGGGTCGCTGGCCCGCTGCAGTACAGCGGACTGCCGGTCCGCTGAAACAGGGGCAAGAGAGACCGGATACGCGACCAGGGCTGCCCTCCCTCCCGCGTCGGTCGTGCAAGGAGAGAGGCACGGCCGTCCCGGCCCTGTACGTGTCCGGTGCAACAGCCACGGTCATCACCCTGATGACCCGTGGTTGCCTGATGCCAACGCGCGCTGGCGCGCTGGCCCCATCCACCCTCGGGACATGCGCATGAAACTGATCTCCGCCATCATCCGACCGTTCAAGCTCGACGAGGTCCGCGAGGCCCTGTCCGATGCAGGCGTGTCGGGCATCACCGTGACCGAAGTGAAAGGTTTCGGTCGCCAGAAGGGCCACACCGAGCTGTATCGCGGCGCCGAGTACGTCGTCGATTTCCTGCCCAAGATCAAGATCGAAACGGTGGTCACCGACGAGCGTGCCGACGCGGTGATCGAAGCGATCCAGTCGTCGGCAGGCACCGGCAAGATCGGTGACGGCAAGATCTTCGTCACCGCCGTTGAACAGGTCATCCGCATCCGCACCGGCGAAATCGGTGCCGACGCGCTGTAACCCCCTTCCGGAGATTCCCCCCATGAAGATGCGCCTTCTCACCGGGTGGCAAGCCCGGTTCCACCTGGTGTGCCTGCTGATGCTGCTCAGCGCGCTGGCCGCCGGTGCCTGGCCGGGCAGCGCCCACGCCCAGGCCCAGGTCTCGCCGTTGCCGAGCGAAAGCGTGGCGGTCGAGCCGTTGCACGATCCGGCCGCCAGCGCCGCTGCGCCGGCCGTGGCCGAAGCGGCCGCCGCGTATGATCGTGGCGACGTCGCCTGGATGCTTACCTCCACGTTGCTGGTGCTGCTGATGGTGGTGCCGGGCCTGGCCCTGTTCTACGGCGGACTGGTGCGTTCGAAGAATGTGCTGTCGGTGCTCAGCCAGATCCTGGTGGTGTTCTCGCTGGTGCTGCTGCTGTGGGTGGCCTACGGCTACAGCGCGGTGTTCAGTGCGGGCAATCCATTCTTCGGTTCGTTCACCGAGTTCGCCTTCCTCAAGGGCTTCACCCCGGAGTCGGTGGGCAACACGCCGATCAAGGGCCTGCCGGATTACCTGTTCGTCGCCTTCCAGTCGACCTTCGCCGGCATCACCACTGCGCTGATCGTCGGTGCCTTCGCCGAGCGCATCAAGTTCCGTGCTGTACTGCTGTTCTCGGCACTGTGGTTCACCCTCAGCTACATCCCGATGGCACACATCGTCTGGGGCGGCGGCTACCTGGGTGAGCTGGGCGCGATCGACTTCGCCGGTGGCACCGTGGTGCACATCAATGCGGGCGTGGCCGGCCTGGTCGGTGCGTGGTTCGTCGGCAAGCGCCTGGGCTACGGCCAGACCGCGCTGAAGCCGCACAACGTACCGTTTACCTACATCGGCGCCATGCTGCTGTGGGTGGGCTGGTTCGGCTTCAATGCCGGTTCCGCCGCCGCCGCCGATACGGTGGCCTCGCTGGCTTTCCTCAACACCGTGCTGGCCACCGCTGCTGCCGTGCTTGGCTGGACCCTGGTGGAGGCGATCGGCAAGGGCAAGCCGTCGGCGCTGGGCGCGGCCTCGGGTGCGGTGGCCGGGCTGGTCGGCATCACACCGGCCTGCGGCACGGTTGGCCCGCTCGGTGCGATCGTGATCGGCTTCGTCGCCGGCGTGGTCTGCGTGTGGGGCGTGACCGGCCTCAAGCGCCTGCTCAAAGTGGACGACACGGCCGACGTGTTCGGTGTGCATGGTGTCGGCGGCATCGTCGGCGCGATCCTCACCGGCGTGTTCAGCGCACAGTCGCTGGGCGGTACCAAGGCCGATCTGGATATCGCCCATCAGGTGTGGGTGCAGGTGGTCAGTGTCGGCTTGACCGTACTGTGGTCGGCGGTGGTGACCGCGGTCATCCTGCTGGTGGTCAAGGTCGTGGTCGGTCTGCGCGTGACCGAAGAGGCCGAACGCACCGGCCTGGATGTGACCTCGCACGGCGAGTCTGCCTACGAGGCCTGAGGCATGACGGGCGGCCCTGCGGGGCCGCCTTTGCGTTTGGTCGGTGCCAGGCTTGCCTGGCACTGCTCCTGCTCTGGTGGGCGCCGACCGTTGGTCGGCACGGTGGCATGCATCATCGCGCCTGATCACGCACAATCAGGCCATGCACCCGATCCGCACCACTGTGATGCTCTCGGCCTGCCTGCTGCTGGCCGCCTGCGCTTCCACGCCACGAGAGACGCACAACCCGCTCGCCACCTGGGTGCCGTCACCGAACCAGAACGCGCGCACGCCGGTCATCATCGTCATCCACCACACCGAGCAGAAATCGGTGCAGCAGAGCTTGCATACGCTGCGTACCGCCAACAGCGGTGGGCCGGTCAGTGCGCACTACCTGATCGGCGCCGATGGCCATCGTTACCAGCTGGTCGCCGATGAGCGCCGTGCCTGGCACGCCGGGGCCGGGCGCTGGGGCACCATCACCGATCTTAATTCGGCCTCGATCGGCATCGAGCTCGACAACGATGGCCGCAGCCCGTACAGTGCGGCGCAGATCGAATCGCTGATCGTGCTGCTGCGCGATCTCACCACGCGCCTGAACATTCCGCCGCGCCAGGTGATCGGCCATGCCGACCTGGCGCCGACGCGCAAGCAGGATCCGAGCCGGTTCTTCCCATGGCAGCAGCTGGCCGAGGCCGGATTCGGCGTCTGGCCGCGTGCGGCCGATGGTGCTGCGCCGGAAGGCTTCGATGCGTGGAATGCGCTGGCCCGCTTCGGCTATCCGCTGGACAACCGTGAGGCCACCGTTGCGGCCTTCCACCGCCGTTTCCGTGGTCGCGACGACCTGCCGAAGACGCTGGATGCCGAAGACGCCCGCATCCTGCACTCGCTGCTGCTGCAGACGCCGTGATCCGGCGCATGAACGCTTGACCCCGCGCTGGGTTGCCGCCCGGCGGCCGGCACTCCACCATGGCGGCATGATCGATTCCGCTACCTTCTTCAAGCGCAAGCACTGGACCCTGTTGGCAGCGGCGGTGCTCGCCGGTTGCGCCACCACTGCTCCCCGCACGGGCTCCGAAGCGCCCACGCCGCCCACGCCGCCGGCGGCCACCTACGCCAAGGTCGACTGGAAAGCCCTGCCCGCAGTCTCCGACGCTGATCTGCAGGCCGGCTTCGTGGCCTGGCGCAGCAGCTGCACCCGCCTGAAGAACGATGCGGTCTGGGCCAAACCCTGCGCCACTGCCGTCGCAGTATCAGACAAGGACCCGGCCGCGATCCGCCAGTTCCTGCAGCGCGACCTCGATGCCTACGCGCTGCGTGCCGGTGGCCACCAGGCCGACGGGCTGATTACCGGCTACTACGAGCCGATCTACCCCGGCAGCCTCACCCGCACCCACAAAGCGACGGTGCCGGTGTACGGCACGCCGGATGATCTGGTGGTGGTGCAACTGGACAGCCTCTACCCGGAACTGAAGGGCAAGCGCCTGCGCGGTCGCGTCGAAGGCAAGGTGCTCAAGCCCTATGACGACGCCGGCACCATCGCGGCCAAGGGCGCCAAGGCGCCGGTGCTGGCCTGGCTGACCGACCCGATGGACCTGCAGCTGCTGCAGATCCAGGGGTCTGGCCGCGTGCGCCTGGGCGACGGCACGCAGATTCGGCTGGCCTACGCAGAGCAGAACGGACACCCCTACCGCGCCATCGGCCGCTGGCTGGTGGACCAGGGCCAGCTGAAGAAGGAAGACGTCACCATGGACGCGATCCGCAGCTGGGCCCGGGCCAATCCTGCGAGGGTGCCCGAGCTGCTGCGCAGCAATCCCAGCTACGTGTTCTTCGTGCGCAACCCGGACAGCCCGGAGGGCCCGCGCGGTTCACTGAACGTCCCGCTCACCGCCGGCTACAGCGTTGCCGTGGACCGCACCGTGGTGCCGCTGGGCAGCCTGCTGTGGCTGTCCACCACGCGCCCGGACGGCAGTCCGGTGGTGCGCCCGGTGGCCGCGCAGGACACCGGCGGCGCCATCGCCGGCGAAGTGCGCGCGGACCTGTACTGGGGCAGCGGCGATGCCGCCGGCAAGCTGGCTGGCGACATGAAGCAGAAGGGCAACATCTGGATGCTGTGGCCGAAGGGCGTGCCCCTGCCCAACTGAACCGGCAAGGGTCGGATCCCTTCCAAAGGAAAGGGCTCTGACCCCGGATGCCTGATAATGGCTCCATTCCGTACTTTCCGGCCGCGCCTGCGGCCAGGGCTCCTGCAATGACCTACGCAAAGCACACCGCAAAATCCGGCGCGAAATCTGCCGCAAAGAAGTACTACAAGCACTGGGCCGAATCGGGCCTGGGCAAGGGCAACGTGCTGATGGAAGCGCGTGGCGAGAAGATCGTGCGGCAGGTGGAAATCTACGGGACCAAGATGGTCTGGGCCGACGAGCATGCCCACAGCGACGACCGCTTCCTGCTGGCCGACCAGCCAGTGTCGTTCCTGGATTTCGACGAGGACGACGAAATTCCCGCGCGTGAATTCGAAGCCGCCTGGAAGAAGGCACGGGAAGCCACCGGCTACCCGGTGTAATCCCCTCTCGCCACCCGTCTTTGTAGAGTCGAGCCACGCTCGACTGCCGTTTGCCAGCAGCAGTCGAGCGTGGCTCGACTCTACAACGGCTACATGTGAAATGTTATATAATTACATTTTATCGTAGCCACCCCTTCCCATGAAGACTCCCACCCTGGTGGCCGCCCTCGCGGCCGCACCGTTCGCCCCTGAAGCCTTCGCACAGTCGGCCGACGCCGCGCTCACTCTCGGCAAGGTGCAGGTGCACCAGCACGGCGAAGGCCAGCTCAGTGCGCATCAGGTACTGACCTCGGTGGACGTCCTGGGTGCAGACCAGATCGAAAACCGCAACGTCTCGCACAGCTGGGAACTGCTCGGGCAGATGCCCGGCATCCAGCTCACCGAAACCCGGCAGGGCGCCGAATCGGGCAAGGTCAGCTTCCGCGCCTTCAACGGTGAGGGCTACCTCAATGCCATCAAGACGCTGATCGATGGCATCCCCAGCAACGTCAACAGCGGCAACCAGCGCTTCATCGACATGCTGTTCCCGCTGGACATCAGCTACATCGAAGTGGTGCGTGGTACCAACGACCCGCGCTATGGCCTGCACAACATCGGCGGCAACGTGAACTTCGGTACGCGCCAGGGTGGCAGCTACACCGATGCGCGCCTGGCCTACGGCAGCTACAACACTCGTGATGCGCAGCTGGCAGTTGGCCGTGAAGCCAATGGCTTCGCGCAGAACTATTTCGTTGGCACCCAGGCCAGCGACGGCTACCGCGACCACGACACCTCGAAGAAATATTCGCTGGGCGGCAAGTGGTTCTACGGCTCGCTGGACGACGGCCTGCGCGTGGGTCTGACCGCCCGTGCGTACCACCACGAAGCCGACGAACCCGGCTTCATGACCGCCGACGAGCTGCGCACGCACCGCCGTGGCAGCGAGCTGCGCAACGGCAACGATGGCGATGACCGCGACATGCGCCAGCTTGCTGCGCACCTGGACATGAAACTGTCCGACGCAATCACCTTCGGCACCCGGCTGTACTACAACCGCTACGAAGACGACCGCCGCGTGACCTTCAGCGACCTGCCCACCGGCAACCTGCCGCGCCAGCGCCGCATATGGGACGAGCGGCAGCATGGCCTGCTCAGCACGCTCACCTGGCAGGCCAGCCCCACGCTCACCGTCGAAGGTGGCCTGAACTACGAGCAGCAGGACAACGGCTACCTCCGCGAGCGCTACGCCTACGCCGAACCCACTGATTTCAGCCAGCCCCCAGCGCGGGTGCAGAACAATGATCGCCACAGCTTCGACAACTGGGGCGCCTACGTGCAGGCCGTCTACCAGCCCGTCGAGGCCTGGAAGATCGTGCCGGCCTATCGTATCGATCGCTTCAGTGGCAGCACGCACCTGATGAACGGCGTCTACGGCCGCCTGCAGGACTACAGCAGCATCGGCCAGCCCAAGCTGAGCGTCATCCACAGCCTGGGCCAGACCACCCATGTCTACGCAAACTGGGGCCGCACCTTCCAGGTACTGACCGGCTCCACCGCACCGGCCTACCTCACCCCAGGGCAGGCACCGATGCAGCCGTCCACCAACACCGGCATGGAGCTGGGCCTGAAATTCCAGCCGTTTGCCGGCAGCCAGGCACGCCTGGCGGTGTGGCAGCAGGACGCGGAAAACGAGGTGTCCAACATGCCGGCCACCGGCACCACGGTCACCCTGGGCAAGACCCGCCGGCGCGGCGTGGATGCGCAGTTGAGCCTGCAGCTGGGCGACGACTGGACGGTATGGGCGTCGCACGCCTACCAGGAAGCGAAGATCACCCGCGACGACCGCGATGCCAGCATTTCCCTGCAGGGCCGGGAAGTGGCCGCCACCCCGCGCCACATCAGCAACCTGGGCGTGGACTACCGCGCCACGGATGCGCTGCGGCTGGGCCTGCAGGCGCGTGCACAGGGCGATTACTACCTGGAAGAGCGCAACGTGGCCGGCAAGTTCGGAGGCTTCGCCGTGCTCGACCTCAGCGCGGCCTACCAACTCACCCCGCGTTTCAGCGTGGACCTGCAGCTGAAGAACGTTACCGGCCGCGAGTACGCCTACGCCTGGTACGACAGCTTCTTCTGGGACACCGCCCGCCCGATGTTCTCGCCGGCGCCGGGCCGCAGCGTATTCGTCGGCCTCAACATGAAGCTGTAACCGGCCACGCATGTGGTCGTGGTCGAGCTTGCTCGACCTGCGGCAGGGGGTCAGAGCCCTTTCCAGGCGGAAAGGGATCCGACCCCGAACCCCGCGTTTTGCACTACATTGGTGCAATGTCCGACCCCGCACCGCCGCCGACCCTCGATGCCCTGGGCACGCCGCTGGCCTGGGCCGGGGCCGATGGCTGCATTGCCGGCTGCAATCCGGCCTTCGCCCGCTGGCTGGGCGTCAGCGTCCGGCGCCTGCTGGGTCGGCCATTGGCCGCCTTGGAAGTGCAGGGCGAGGCGTTGGCCCATTTCCTGGCCCGCGACGAGCGCGACAGCCTGCGCCTGAACCGGCTGGCGCTGGCGGTGCCCGGCGAGGCGCCGCGCTTCGCCGAGGGTTGGATGAGCCGCCGCGACGATGGCGGCTGGTTGCTGGAGGCGCATCCGGTCGACGAATTCCCCGGGCTGGACCCGACCCAGGCCCTGCCCAGCGCGCTCAGCGCGGCGCTGAAGGGCTTGGCCCACGAGCTGCGCAACCCGCTGGCCGGGCTGAAGGGCGCGGCTCAGCTGCTGGCCCGCCGCGCGGCCCAGCGCGAGGCCAGCGAACGTGAGCTGATCGAACTGATCGGTTCGGAGATCGAGCGCCTCAACGGCCTGCTCGACCAGCTGCTGTCGCCGGCCCCGGCCGCGCCGCATGCGGAACTGAACATCCATGCCGCGCTGGAACGCGTGCTGCGCCTGGCCGAGAGCGAAGCCGGCTGGGCGGTGCGCCTGCAGCGTGACTACGACCCCAGCATCCCCGAATTCCATGGTGACGCCGACCGCCTCACCCAGGCGGTCTGGAACCTGGTGCGCAACGCGATCCAGGCCGGCGCCGGCAACATCACCCTGCGTACCCGCGTGGAGCATGGCGTGCGCATTGCCGAGCAGCTGCACACGCTGGCGTTGCGCCTGGAAATCGCCGACGACGGCCGTGGCGTTCCCGAGGAACTGGCTGAACACCTGTTCCTGCCCTTGGTCAGTGGCCGCGCCGAAGGCACTGGCCTGGGCCTGGCGCTGGCCCAGCAGGTGGCGCGCGAGCATCGCGGCACGCTGACCTACCGCTCGCGCCCGGGCCATACCGTGTTCACCCTGCTGTTGCCGATCGGCAACGGCGCCGCCCCGGCCGAGGAGGCCCCGCGCGATGTCTGAGTCTTCTTCGTCCCCGCAGCGCATCTGGGTGGTCGATGACGATCGGGCCGTGCGCTTCGTGCTGTGCACCGCGCTACGCGAGGCGGGCTACCAGGTCCTCGATTTCGACAGCGCCGCACCCGCCCTGCAGGCGTTGAGCGAAGGCCCGCCACCGGCGCTGCTGTTCACCGATGTGCGCATGCCCGGCGACGATGGCCTTGTGCTGCTGGACAAGCTCAAGGCCGCGCTGCCGCAGCTGCCGGTGGTGGTGATGTCGGCCTATACCGATGTAGCCAGCACGGCCGGCGCGTTCCGCGGTGGTGCGCATGAATTCCTGTCCAAGCCGTTCGATCTGGACGATGCGGTGGCACTGGCGCAACGGGTGCTGCCGGCCGTCGCACCGGCATTGGCGGCGGCCACACCTGCGGCCGAAGCGCATAGCGACCAACCGCCGCAACTGGTGGGCGATACCCCGCCGATGCGCGCGCTGTTCCGCGCCATTGGTCGCCTGGCGCAGGCACCGCTGGCGGTGCTGATCACCGGCGAGACCGGCACCGGCAAGGAGCTGGTGGCCAATGCGTTGCATCGCGAATCGCCGCGCGCGCAGGGTCCGTTCGTCGCGCTCAATACCGCTGCAATCCCATCCGAGCTGCTGGAAAGCGAGTTGTTCGGCCACGAGGCCGGTGCCTTCACCGGTGCGCAGCGCCGCCATATCGGCCGCTTCGAGCAGGCCAACGGTGGCACGCTGTTCCTTGACGAGATCGGCGACATGCCGCTGCCGTTGCAGACCCGGTTGCTGCGCGTGCTGGCGCAGGGCGAGTTCTTCCGCGTCGGTGGCCGCGAACTGATCCGCGTCGATGTGCGCGTGGTCGCCGCCACCCACCAGGACCTGGAAGGGCTGGTTGCACAAGGAAAGTTCCGCGCCGACCTGCTGCACCGCCTCGACGTGGTGCGCCTGCAGCTGCCACCGCTGCGCGAGCGCCGCGAGGACATCGCACAGCTGGCCAGTACGTTCCTGGCCGCCGCCGCGCGCAAGCTGGATACGCCGCCGAAGCGCCTGACCGCGGCCGCACTGCAGGCGCTGCGCGAACACGACTGGCCGGGCAACGTGCGCGAACTGGAAAACGTGTGCTGGCGGATGGCGGCGTTGGCGGCCGCCGACACCATCGGCGTGGCCGACGTCGATACCGCGCTCAACCGTACGCGCGGTCGTCGCAGCAGCACCACCATCGCCGATCCGGGGCAGTGGGAAGCGCTGCTGGCCGAATGGGCACGCCGTCAGCTGGCCGAAGGCGTGGAAGGGCTGCACGCGCAGGTGCGCGAGCGGGTCGACCATGCCCTGCTGGAGGCCGCGCTGCAGATCACCCACGGCCGCCGTGCCGAAGCCGCGGCCCGCCTGGGCCTTGGCCGCAATACCCTTACCCGCAAGCTGGGCGCCGGACGCCGCCGCGGGGGCCATTGAACGGCCCATGCACGCGATCCTCGCGCCCGCTTGCCGAACCGTTGATCGTTCATGGACGATGCAACGCTTAGTGTCATCTGCAAGGAGTCTTTGATGCGTCTGTCCTTTGCCATCCTGCCGTTGTCCGCCGCCGTGCTGCTGTCTGCCTGCGGCAGCGCGCCGAAAAAGACCGAACCTACTCCGCCGCCGCCGACCGTGGTCAGCGCAGCGAAGCAGGGCGAGGCCAATCTTGCACCGGCCTCGGCCAGCATCGTCAGTGGCCGCATCGCGCTGATGGTGGAGCCCGGTGGCATCCACATCACCGGCCTGGTCGGTGGCCTGCAGCCGATGCAGCAGGCCGGCTTCCACATCCATGAGCGCGGCGACTGCAGTGCGGTGGATGCCAGCAGTGCCGGCAATCACTTCAATCCCGGTGGTGCTGCGCATGGCCGCGCCGGCACCGGCAAGCACCACCTGGGCGACATGGACAATCTGCGTGCCGATGCCCAGGGCCGCGCCAACGTCGATATCCACCTCAAGGGGGTTACCCTTGGCGGAGGCGCCGCCACCGATATCGCCGGACGCGCACTGGTCGTGCATGCCAACGCCGACGACTATCGCAGCCAGCCCGCCGGCAATGCCGGCGTCCGCATCGCCTGTGGCGTGATCCGGGTCGTCCGCTGATCACTGCAGGCATCATCGAGGGAGAGATTCCAATGCGTCTGATCCACACTTCGCTGTTTGCGGCCATCGCCGCGCTGGGCCTGGCGGCCTGCAACCAGCAGCCCGCCGCGCCGCAGACTGAAACCCCGCCGGCCGCGCCGGCTGACGGCGCCACCACCGAGCCGGCTGCAGCCCCGGCACCGGCGGCGGCACCGACGGGCGATGCTTCGGCAACGGCCGAACTGGCACCGACCCAGGGCAACGAGACCAAGGGCAGCGTCACCTTCAAGGTGGTTGATGGCAAGGTCCACGTGACCGGCCAGATCACCGGCCTGAAGCCGGGCAGCGAACATGGCTTCCACATCCACGAGAAGGGCGACTGCAGCGCGCCGGACGGCATGAGCGCCGGCGGCCACTTCAACCCGGGCAAGCAGGATCACGGCAACGTCGCCACCGATCCGCACCACGGCGGCGACATGCCCAACATCAAGGCCGACGACAAGGGCGTGGCCACCATCGACGGCCCGGTGTCGAGCAACGTCAACATCGGCAAGGGTGATGACTTCGACATCATCGGCCGCGGCCTGATCGTCCACGCCGACGCGGACGACTACAAGACCCAGCCGACCGGCAACGCCGGCGCGCGCCTGGCCTGTGCGGTGATCCAGAAGGCCCCGTAAGAAACAAAGAACGCCGGCACAAGCCGGCGTTTTTCCTGATGGGTAGTGCCGGCCGCTGGCCGGCAATCACAGATCCGGAGGGTGCCGGCCAGCGGCCGGCACTACCCACATATCACCCGGATCAGCGCGCCAGCAGTTCGCGCGCGTCCTGCCCGGCCTCGCAGTGCACGAACAGTACCGGCACGCCATGTGCTTCCAGCACCGCGGCCATCTGTCGCTGGCGCATCAGGAACTGCTCGTAGATGCCCTTCAGGCGATCGCAGTCGTTCTTGCTGTGGCTGTAGTGCGCGCACCAACCGGCCGGGTCGAACAGCGCCATGCGTGCTTCGCCATGCGTATAGCGCAGCAGCGGCTCGGGCGCGGCATTGAGCCACTCGTCCTCGCCCGGCGCCATGATCGCGGTCTCGATCAGCGGCCACAGTGCGGCCAGGCCCTGGTTGTCGTACTGCATCGACATCATCGCGGCCAGGTCGTTCACGGTGAAATAGCGCGCGTGCTCGATGCGGGCACCGAAGGTGTTCTGCGCCGTCAGCGCGGTGTCGGCGTGCGCCATGCCGTTGGCCAGCAAGGTTTCTTCCAGCGCATCGGCGACCGCGCTGGTGGTGGCCACGTCGCTGCCGGTCAGCAGGAACGGCACCACGCGCAGGCCACCGCCCACCAGCGTGGCATCGGCCTGGAACGGCAGTGGCACGTCACCTTCGGCATCGGTACCGAAAGCCAGCAGGCGCGGGCCCTGGTTGCGGCCCGGGGCACGCATCTGCAGTTCTTCCAGGCGGCGATGGATCGGCCAGCCCGGACGCAGCACTTCGGCCGGGTCGAAATGCGCGGCGGCGAACACCAGGTCCAGCTCGGCCACCTGTGGCACCAGCTTGGCCAGGTCACGGCCGACGCGTTCGGCCAGTTCACCGGCCTGTTCAGCGCTGAGCACCGCCTGGCGGGGGATTTCGCCGCCGGCCAGTTCCAGGGCCAGCACGCCAAGGGCATTCATCGCGGGGTCGGGTTTGCTCATGGTTCCACGGTTGGCCCATCACAGGGCGGCAGCTACACTTGGCTCCATTATGCCTGCTCCGTCGTGCAGGCCATGTTGCAGACACCCTCATCCATGCCAGGTATCTCCATGCCCAACGCTCGTCCCGTCGCCATCCTCGGTGGCGTCCGCATTCCGTTCTGCCGCCAGAACACCGCGTATTCGGATGTCGGCAACCTCGGCATGTCGGTCCGTACGCTGGGTGCGCTGGTCGAACGGTTCGGCCTGCATGGCCAGCAGCTGGGTGAAGTGGCGATGGGCGCGGTGATCAAGCATTCCAGCGACTGGAACCTGGGCCGCGAAGCCACGCTGTCGTCCGGCCTGTCGCCGCTGACCCCGGGCATCACCCTGCAGCGTGCCTGCGGTACCTCGCTGGACAGCATCATCACCGTGGCCAACAAGATCGCGCTGGGCCAGATCGAATCGGGCATCGGCGGTGGTTCGGACACCACCTCCGACGTGCCGATCGTCTACGGAAAGAAACTGCGTGCACGCCTGCTGGCGGCCAACCGCGCCAAGAGCACCGGCGACAAGATCCGTGCGCTCACCGCCGGTTTCAAGTTCTCCGAGCTCAAGCCCGAGTTCCCGGGCGTGGCCGAGCCGCGCACCGGCAAGAGCATGGGCGACCACTGCGAGGACATGGCGAAGGAGTGGAACATCTCGCGCGACTCGCAGGATGAGTGGGCGGTGTCGTCGCACAAGAAGCTGGCTGCCGCCTACGAGCGTGGCTTCTTCAACGACCTGATCGCACCGTTCCGTGGCGTCGAGCGCGACAACATCCTGCGCCCGGATACCTCGCTGGAAAAGCTGGCGACGCTGAAGCCGGCGTTCGACAAGGTTTCCGGGCGTGGCACGCTCACCGCCGCCAATTCCACCCCGCTGACCGACGGTGCCGCTGCGGTACTGCTGGCCAGCGAAGAGTGGGCGCGCGCGCATGGCCATGAGCCGCAGGCCTACCTGCGTGACGCACACGTGGCGGCAGTGGACTTCGTGCATGGCGAAGGCCTGCTGATGGCACCGACCATCGCGGTGCCGGAGATGCTCAAGCGCAACGGCCTGACCCTGCAGGACTTCGACATCTACGAGATCCACGAAGCCTTTGCCGCGCAGGTGTTGTGCACCCTGCGTGCGTGGGAGAGCGAGGATTACTGCCGCAACCGTCTGGGCCTGGACGCGCCGCTGGGCCGCATCGACCCGGACAAGATCAACCTGCTGGGCTCGTCGCTGGCCACCGGCCACCCGTTCGCCGCTACCGGCGCACGCGTGATCGCCACGGCAGCCAAGCAACTGGCCGAACGCGGCGGTGGCCGCGCACTGGTGTCGATCTGCACCGCCGGCGGCATGGGCGTGGTGGCGATCGTCGAACGCTGATCGCATCCATCGGTGGGTGCCGACCGTTGGTCGGCACGATCCGGCCGGCACTCCTGGAACTGAAAACGCCGCCCATCGGGCGGCGTTTTTTTTGTTCGGATTGTTGCTCTGGTGGGTGCCAAATTCACCGGTGGATGCCGGCCAGCGGCCGGCACTACCAATCAGGGTAACCGCGGGTTGCCGAACTCGTCGCGCTCTTCGTTGGCGTCATACACCGGCGGCTGTGCAACGATGGGCTGCTCCTCCACCGTGGCGCGCAGCGGCGTCTCGGTGCCACGCACCAGTTCCACGCTGTCCTCGCCGCGCTGCAGGCGCAGCGCATTGGCCAGGCACTGCGCGGCCAGCGCGTGTTCGCCACGCTGGGCGAACACTTCACCCAGCGCTTCCCACGCCGGTGCACCGGCGCCCGCGGCGATGGCCTCGTGCAGGAACGCATCGGCGGCATCCCATTGCTGCTGGCCCAGGGCCACGCGGCCCTGTGCCAGGCGCAGGGCGGCCGAGTCATCGTGCACGTTGCGCCAGCGCGCCAGATTGGCCTGGCGGGTGGCCAGGCGCTCGGCGGGCAGGCGGCCATACAGCGCCACCAGATCGTCATTCCAACGCTGGTCCAGTGCCTGTTCCAGCGCCAGCAGCGCCGGCTCATCCCAGTCCAGCGCCACCGCACGGCTGGCATAGGCGCCCACCACGTCCGGGGTGGGGCGCAGCGCCTTCGGGGTGGCCTCCCACTGTGCGGCCAGCGCGTTGACGTCGGCCGCTTCCAGTAGCGCCTGTGCGGCCAGGCGTGCCTCCAGTTCGCTGTTCGCGTCGGCCGGCAGCACCTTGCTCTGGCGCAGCGCACCCAGCTGGCCATACGCTTCGTGCGCGCGGCCGGCCTGTGCCAGCGCTTCGGTACGCAGCCACAGGCCGCGCGGCGGCAGCGGCTGGATCGCCGCTACGTCCAGCGCATTGATCGCATCGACCGGCAGATCGCGCGCCAGCAGCTGTTCGGCGCGCAGCAGCGCCTGCAGGGTGGCGTCGCTTTCACCCAGGCGCTGCAGCAGCGCCTCTCCGGCGGGGCCGTCGGCCCGTGCCTGCGCGCTGCGCACGGCGGTGGCCAGTGCCACCGCGCTCACTTCCGGGTCCTTGGCGGCGCCGTCCAGCAGCTTCTCCGCACGCTGCCACTGGCCATGCTCGTAGGCCTGCAGGCCGTCGATCAGGCGCACCCGGCCCTGCTTGCGGCGGTAGCGGCCCCAGGCACGGAACGGTGCAGCGATCAGGCTCCACAGCAGCCACAGCACCAGCACCGTGATCACCGCCAGCAGCGCTACCTTCGGCAGGTTGCTGTGATAGTCGTAGCCGCCGTAGCGCAGGGTCACTTCGCCGAAGCGGTTCAGGTCATCGGCGCCGAGCCATTGCGCGGCGACCACGCCGATGGCCACGGCCAGCAACAGCACGACCAGGGATTGCAGGGGTTTCATGCGGGCTTACCTCCGGTCGGTCTGGGTGCGCAGTTGTTGCAGGGTGCTGCCAAGGACAGCGTCGTTGGCCTGCAGCGGCAGTTCGCGCAAGGCCTTCAGTTCAGCACGTTGCGCGCGCAGGGCCGGTGAATCCGGCCAGCGCCGCTGTGCCCACTGCTCCACGCGGTCCAGAGCGGTGTTGCGGCCCGCGCGGTCGCCGCGCTCGATCGCGGCGCGCGCCAACGTCAATTCCAGCTGCAGTGCATCGTCGGCGTTGCGCTTTTCGGCGGCCGTCAGCGGGCCGTTCTGGCGGCTCGGGGTGATGTCCACGAACGGTGCCAGCGTGGCCTGCCACCAGGGCTTGGCGGTGCTGCTGCCGGTCGTGCCGGTGATCTGCGAGGGCAGGCCCTGCAGCGCCCGGGCCACAGCATCCAGGCGCTGCAGCGACTGCACGCGCGGGCCGCTGCCCAGCGCATCCAGTGCCTCGCGCTCCTGCACCAGCGCCTGGCGCAGGTTCAGGCCGTCGGCGTCGGGCAGATCGGCCAGCGCGATGGCGGCCTGTGCATACAGGCGGCGCGCGCCGTCCACGTCGTCGGCGTAGTTCAGGCGCTGCGCAGCCTGGGTCAGCAGCAGCTCGGCCTCATCGCGCTGCACCGCCTGGCGGCCCTGGTTGGCACTGTCGGCCAGCTTGGCCACGTTCTCTTCCAGCAGCGCGCTGCGCTGTGAGAGTCCCAGCATCTCGTCGCGCAGCACGCGGTTGGTGGTCGCCGCATCCTGCAGGCGCTGGCTGGTCGCGCGCTGGTCACGGCGCAGCGCATCCAGCGTGGCCTCCAGGCCCTTCAGCTGTACGGCCTTGGCCTGTGCCTGCGCTTCCTGTTCGCGCTGTTGCTGCTGCCAGACGTACCAGCCGGCATAACCGCCCGCGCCGAGCACGACCACGGCGGCCAGCGGCAGCAGCCAGCGCACGGGTCGATGGGGTGGGGGTGCGGGCGGAGTATCGTTCATCAGGCTTCCTTGTCGGCAACGTCGCCGGTCGGGGTGCCGGCAGGCTGCGTTGTGCACAGCATCACCGTTGCCGACGGCAGCGGCAAGCGTGATCCACGTCCCTGTTCAGGTCGCTGCCGGGACGGTGAGCGTGGCGTGTGCAGCGGCCACCAGCTGCGCAGCGGTGGGGCCGGCGCTGCGTGTGATGCGCTGCAGGCCGAGCGCCTGCGCCTGTTCGCCGAGGCGGTCACTGGCAACCACCACGCGGGCAGACGCCCGCAGGCGCTGCTGCCCGGCCGGCGGAAGCTGTTGCCAGAAATGCTGCAACGCTTCGCCACTGCTCACGGCCAGTACCCACGGCTGTGCTGAATGCGCCAACCGCGCCAGCGTTCGCGGGGGCAGTCGCAGCAGGCGACGCTTGTAGACGTCGGCACGTTCGATCGTGGCGCCCGCCGCCTGCAGCTGCGCGGCAATCAGGCCACGCCCGCCGGGCGCGGTCACCAGTCCGACGCGCAGGCCCTGTACGTCGGCCAGCACCGGCAGCGCCAGCAGGCCTTCACTGTCCATCCGCTGCGGCGCGTGCACCTCGGTGATGCCATGTGCCTGCAATGCGCGCGCAGTGCCTTCGCCCACGGTCAGCCACGGGCTGCGCTGCACGCCGGCCAGCGGCAGCAGGGACGCGGCTGCGGCAACGGCGGCCGGGCTGGTGAACACCACCCGGTCGCAGTTCAGCGCGCGTTGCAGCTGGCGCACCACAGCCGTGCCATGCAGGCGCTGCAGGCGCCAGGGCGCCAGGGCCAGGACATTCCCGCCCAGCCCGGCAACGGCGCGGCGCAGCGCCACGTTCTGGCCCCGCGGGCGCAGCGAGATCAGGGTCCAGCGTGGGCCGGAACGGCTGGCGCCAGTGGGTATCGTATGGTCGACCATTGCCTGCATTATGCGGGCCCTTCGTTGTCGTGGTCGCTGCTCCGATGTCCGTTGATGCCCTGACTTCCTCGTTGGCCGCCCTGCAGGACGTGCTGGACTGCATGCCGGCGGTGCGCGCCATGCAGATCCAGCTCGACGGCTATGCCGATGGCGTGCTGCGCATCACCGCGCCGCTGGCGGCCAACGTCAATGACAAGGGCAACGCCTTCGGCGGCAGCCTGGCCTCGGTGCTGACCCTGTCCGGCTGGGCGCTGGTCAGCCTGCGCCTGCGCCTGGCCGGCCACGATGCCGAGGTCTATGTGGCCGACAGCAACCTGCGCTATCTGGCGCCGGTCTATGAGGACCTGCACGCCCACGCCGAAGCGGCCGAAGCCACCGGCTGGGACGCCTTCCTGAATACCTTCCGGCAGCGCCGCAAGGCCCGCATCAGCATCATCGCCACCCAGCCCGGTGCCGATGGCAAGCCCGCCGCCGAATTCAGCGGTCGCTTTGTTGCCTTCGCCAAAGGGTAGGATGGCAGGCTGACGTTCTGGGGAAACCACCGATGCGCCGCCTCATCCAGTTCCTGATGTATTCCCTGCTGCTGGCCAGTGCCGTGGCCTCGGCCGACGACCTCAGCCGCAAGCAGCGCAAGCTGCTGGAAGAGACCCAGATCGCCTACGGGGCGACCATCCGCTGGGGCAGCATGGACGATGCCATCGGCTACCTCGACCCCAAGCTGCGCAAGGAAAAGCCGCCGACCGAGTTCGAGCTCAACCGTTACGCGCAGCTGCGCGTGTCGTCCTATCGCGAGCGCAGCAGCGCCTCGCTGGACGGTGGCCTGGTCGAGCGCCGGGTCGAAATCGGGGTGATCAACCAGAACACCCAGGCCGAGCGCACCGTGGTCGTGGTCGAGCGCTGGCGCTGGGACCCGGAGGCCAAGCGCTGGTGGCAGACCGCCGGCCTGCCGGACCTGTGGAAGGGGCAGTGACGGGCCGCGTCCGGCTTGTGCGACAATCGGCGCCCGCTTAATCGACCCGTGACCTGAGTGAATTACGAAGAGTTGCTGGCCTTTGCAGGCCGAAACCCGATGCTGTCCGCGGCCCTGGTCGGCCTGACCGTGGCCATCATCGTCACCGAGATCCGCCGCCTGTTCCGGGGCTTCAAGGGCATCAAGCCCGCCGAACTGACCCAGCTGATCAACGCGGGCGGCACGGTGGTGGTCGACCTGTCGGCCAGCGGTGACTTCGAGAAGGGCCACATTGCCGGCAGCCGCAACGCCCAGGCCAGTGCCTTCGGCCCGGAAAACAAGCTGGTGGCCAACGCCAAGCAGTCGCCGGTGGTGCTGGTGTGCCGCAGCGGCAACGCTTCGGAAACCGGCGCCAAGGCGCTGAAGAAGGCCGGTTTCGAGAAGGTCTACGTGCTCGACGGCGGCATTCCCGCCTGGCAGCAGGCCGAACTGCCGCTGGTCAAGGGCCGCAACTGATTGTCGCAGGTGGCGGATCCGGCCTTGTCTGGGCCGGGTCCCGCCCCCATCGCAGTAGTTAGACCATCGTTTTCATTGCATTCACCTGGAGTTACTGGAAATGTCCGAAGAGATCACCAACGGCGCCGCTGCGCCGGTCGATGCCGCTACCGGCCCCGCTTTCACCGTCGAGAAGATCTACGTCAAGGACGTCTCCTTCGAGTCGCCGAACGCGCCGACCATCTTCAATGACCAGGTGCAGCCGGAGCTGCAGCTGAACCTGAACCAGCAGGTGCAGCGCCTGGGTGAGAACGCCTTCGAAGTCGTGCTGGCCGTGACCCTGACCTGCCAGGCCGGTGAGCGCACCGCCTACGTGGCCGAAGTGAAGCAGGCCGGCGTGTTCGGCCTGGTCGGCCTGGACCCGCAGTCGATCGACGTGCTGCTCGGCACCCAGTGCCCGAACATCCTGTTCCCGTACGTGCGCCAGCTGATCAGCGACCTGATCCAGGCCGGCGGCTTCCCGCCGTTCTTCCTGCAGCCGATCAACTTCGAAGGCCTGTACGCAGAAACCCTGCGCCAGCGCCAGGAGCAGGGCGACGCACCGTCGCTGGCTGACTCCGAGCCGGCCGGCAACGCCTGATTCCTGCCGCGACGTCACGGATGAGCACTCCCGCTGACAAGATCGCCGTGCTGGGCGCCGGTTCCTGGGGAACCGCCCTGGCCAGCCTGCTCGCACGGCACGGTCACCCGACCGTGCTGTGGGGGCGCGACGCGGCCGTGGTCGACGCCATCGACCAGCGCCACGAGAACCCGCGCTACCTGCCGGGCATCCCGCTGCCGGACAGCCTGCGTGCCACCACCGATCTGGCGTCGGCGGTGCAGGGCGCGGCCTGGATCCTGGTGGTGACGCCGTCGCACGCGTTCGGCGAGACCGTGCGTGCGCTGGCGCCGCTGCGACCGGCCGGTGCCGGCGTGGCCTGGGCCACCAAGGGCTTCGAACCCGGTTCGGGCCGTTTCCTGCATGAAGTGGCGCGCGAAGTGCTGGGTGAGGATGTGCCGCTGGCCGTCGTCACCGGGCCGTCGTTCGCCAAGGAAGTCACCCAGGGCTTGCCGACCGCGATC
This sequence comes from Stenotrophomonas sp. T8, assembly GCF_051853085.1. NCBI lineage: Bacteria > Pseudomonadati > Pseudomonadota > Gammaproteobacteria > Lysobacterales > Lysobacteraceae > Stenotrophomonas > Stenotrophomonas sp. T8. The sequence goes on from NZ_CP195329.1 coordinate 4,257,822, forward strand.
ACCGTGCACGGCGACGTGCCCGAGTTCGCGCAGACGGTGGCCGAGGCGATGCATGGCCCGGCGTTCCGCGCCTACACCGGCGACGACATGGTCGGTGCCGAGCTGGGCGGCGCGATGAAGAACGTGCTGGCCGTGGCCACCGGCGTGGCCGATGGCATGCAGCTGGGCCTCAACGCCCGTGCCGGCCTGATCACCCGTGGTCTGAACGAGATGCTGCGCCTGGCCGCTGCGATCGGCGCCAAGCCGGAAACGCTGATGGGCCTGGCCGGCCTGGGCGATCTGGTGCTGACCTGCACCGGCGACCTGTCGCGCAACCGCCGCCTGGGCCTGGCCCTGGGCCGCGGCCAGACGCTGCAGGATGCAGTGCGCGAGATCGGCCAGGTGGTCGAGTCGGTGCAGACCGCTGACGAAGTGATGCGACAGGCGCGCCGTCATGGCATCGACCTGCCGATCTCCGACGGTGTGCGTGCCGTGCTGCATGGCGAGCAGACCCCGGAAGAAGGCCTGCGCGCACTGCTGGCGCGGGAACAGAAACCGGAGTATCCGGACACGCTGTTCAAGTGAATCGAAAAACCCCGGCCACGCGCCGGGGTTTTTTTATGTGCGTGCCCTATCCACGCATGGCGTGGATCTACTGCCGAACCCGCTTCTGGTAGCTGCCAACCTTGGTTGGCGCCCGGCGGCAGCAATCACCGCGCCCGCGGCGGCGCGCTGGTGTTGTCCATGTCCGAAAAGATCAACCACGGCCCATCGTCCACGCGCTTCAACGTGAGCGTGAACTTGCCGGTATCGCCCACGTTGTTGCCGTAGCTGTACGCACCGACGATGTAGCCCGTGTTGCCCTCCATCGAATACGCCAGCGCACGCAGCCGCAACGGGCTGCCGCCCTGGCCGGCATACGCGGCCTCGATCGCACTGCGACCGCGCACCGGCGGCTGGTTGCTCTGCAGCACAAAGCCATCCTCGGCGAACAGCGCAGCCAGTGCCTTGGCATCACCCGTGCGTCACGCCTGCTCGTAGTCGCGCAGTACACGGTCCAGCGGTGCGGGCAGCGCGATATCGGGAAGCGGCTGTGCGGGCTCCGCGCCTTCTGCATCGTGGGCATTTGCCGGCGATGCCATCAGCAGGGCACTGCAGAAGATCATGGCGAGTGGTGTACGGCGCATGCGTCCGGCTCCAGGCGATGACGGGAAGCTGCGAACGCATCCTGGCGCGGTGCTGGTTAGAATCACGCGGCCGCCGATTTGGCGGACGCAGCGCAGATCAGACAAGGACACGGAATGAAGATGCGAATCACAGGGATGGCGATGATGGCCGCGCTGCTGGCAGCCTGCGGACAGGCACCGGAGAAGACTGGCGGGACTGCACCTGCTGCGGCGCCAGCGCCGACCACCGAAGCACCGGCCGCCGCGGCGACGGTGGTCGAGGAGGAACCGTCCGCCGAAGACGGCGTGGCCCCCTCGGTGTGGGACAACGAAGGCGAACCGGAAGACCCGGGCGCCGGCGGCGAACTGACCTGCGCGGACAACCCGCTGGCGACCCACTTCTTCACCCTGGTGGGCGGCAACACCGTGGACGACTGTGGCCGCAAGGATCCGAAGGTGCTGGCCGCGTTCAACGCCCTGATGAAGAACACGGCCGCAGCCGAATCCGCCGACAAGGAGATTCCCTCGCTGCGCGAACGCCTGTTGAGCGGGCCCAGCGGTCCTGGCGAACTGGTAGTGCTGCAGGGCGAGCCGTGGTGGTTCTACACCGCCTGCCAGGCCCACGACTGCCCCGGCACCGCGTTGGCGATGCTGTACTCACCCACGCAGGCGAAGATGGTCGGCCGTATTACTGCGCGCTGCCGTGTGTGGTGGCTGGGCGAGCCGACGGCGGAACAGCGTGTGCAGATCGAACAGCGCCAGCCACTGCAGGATGCCGCGCTGAAGGAAGACAGCGCGCTTTGCGGGTGATGTGGCGCGCGCCGCAGCGCCGGGCCGTGCCCGGCGTTGCAGTGAGCGTTGTTCCCCGTGTCACCCTTCCGGGCGCATGCGTGCGCTGACCTGTGCGGTCAGCGACAGACTGGCCATCATCAGGCCCTCCATCACGCGGTCGCCCACGTACTCCTCGTCGGGACCGTTCTGGCGCACGCGCCCGGCAGCCAGCAGCATTTCCAGCGCCACGCGCAGGCCGGTCAATGCGCAATCCGCGTCGGCCAGCGCCATGCGGCGGCCGGGCATCTGATGACGTTCGGGCCAGGGTTGGCCGTCGGCGGCGGCGCCCTTGCCGATGCGGTCGAGGGTGGCGATGAAACCGAGAGGATCCTGCTGGTGCGGTGCTTCCGAAGGCGCGTCCGCGTTGGCGGGCACGTATTGCGTGCGTAGTCGGGAGGATTCGGGTGTGCTCATGGCAATGCTCCGTGCAGGACAGACGGCAGCCGCCACACAAAGGTGGCGGGCGGAGACGTGGCTCGAAAACCGGGCGCTTGTTGAAACCGGCAGGCACAGGGCCTCCACGCTCCGCCCGCCATAGCCGGCAGACGGATTGCCCGCCGGCGCCACGAGGGGTGACGCCGACGGGCAAGCGTTGTTAAACAAGCGCACGGGTTTTCGAAGCCCGGCCATCCTTTTTCGATGGCACGTCATCTGTACGCGTGCTGCTGCGCGGTGCCAATCAGAACGGTTGCATTCAACGCTTGATCAAAGACGCTTTTGGCATTTTTGCACGCTGTTAAGCTGTCGCAGACGCAGGCGCCGCAACGGCCGTAGCGGCATGGGGAATATGCGACATGGGTCGAAGTTGATGACGTGGCGTACGGGCACCCCACCAAGTCGATGACGACAGTGCGGGGCGAAGAACGCAATTCGACTCCCACACACTTTGATCTGTCAGTGCTCTTCGCATCTCTCGTACCAGGCTTGTGTACGGTTCACGATCCGCACCACGGACAGCATGACCGGTACCTCGATCAGCACACCCACCACGGTGGCCAGCGCCGCTCCCGAGTGCACGCCGAACAGTCCCACCGCTGTGGCCACAGCCAGTTCGAAGAAGTTGCTCGCACCAATCAGCGCTGACGGGCCGGCCACGCAATGCGCCACGCCCAGACGGCGGTTCAGAAGGTAGGCCAGGCCCGAAGTGAAATAGACCTGGATCAGGATCGGCACCGCAATCAGCGCGATCACCAGCGGTTGCTTCACGATCTGCTGGCCCTGGAACCCGAACAGCAGCACCAGCGTCAGCAGCAGCGCGGACAGGGACAGCGGGCCCAGCCGTCGAAGTGCGCGCTGCAGGCCCGCCTCGCCGCTGCGCGAAAGCATCCAGCGCCGCAGCAACGCGGCCACCAGCACGGGCACCACGATGTAGAGGCCAACCGACAACAGCAGCGTGTCCCAGGGCACAGTGATCGCCGACAGGCCCAGCAGCAGCGCAACCACCGGCGCATACGCGACCACCATGATCGCGTCGTTCAACGCCACCTGGCTCAGGGTGAAGTTGGCATCACCGCGGCACAGGTTGCTCCACACGAACACCATGGCGGTGCAGGGCGCGGCCGCCAGCAGGATCAAACCGGCGATGTAGCTGTCGATCTGTGCTGCGGGCAGCCAGTCCGCGAAGGCATGGCGCAGGAACAGCCAGCCCAGCAGCGCCATCGAGAACGGCTTCACGGCCCAGTTGATGAACAGTGTCACGCCGATGCCCTTCCAGTGCTGCTGCAACTGGCGCATCGCAGTGAAGTCGACCTTCAGCAGCATCGGGATGATCATCAGCCAGATCAGCACCGCAACCGGCAGGTTGACTTTGGCCACTTCGGCGGAGGCCAGCACCGCGAAGGCATCGGGCAGGACGTGGCCCAGCAGCGTGCCCATCGCAATGCACAGCACAACCCACAGCGTCAGGTGTCGCTCGAACAGGCTCATGGCAGTGGCACCGTCATTGTGCGCCGTCGGTCGGCAGCAGCTGGCCGATCCGGTCCAGCGCGTGCTGCAGCGCTTCGCGTTCGGACCACACCGATTCGGGCAGTGCGAGCAGCGCACGCAGGCGCGTTTTCACGATGGCATGGGCCAGTGCGAAGGCTGCGGCCTTGTCGGCATCGCTGCCTGCCACGGCGGCCGGATCAGGCAGGCCCCAGTGGCTGCGGATGAAGTCACCGAACACCACAGGGCAGGCTTCGGCAGCGGCCGCGTCACACACGGTGATCACCAGATCCATCGGGGCTGCATCCACGAACTCATCCCACGACTTGCTGCGCAGCCCTTCAACGGGCATTCCTTCGGCCTGCAGCTGGGCGAGCGCGAAGGGATTGATCTGGCCAGTGGGCTGGCTGCCCGCACTGAAAGCCCTGAAGCGATCGCCGCCCCAGGCGCGCAGGGTGGCTTCAGCCAGCACGCTGCGCGCGCTGTTGCCGGTGCAGAGGAACAAGACATTGCGGGTCATGTGGCTTCCGTGGTCAGTGAGTGGCTTGGACATGCACAGCGCGCTGGCCGGGCAGAGACGAGTGAACTCGGCAGAGCTGCGGATCGCCTCCGCTATCTGCGCGCGATCGCATCCGGCATAGCCGTGCCGCGCGAACCACGGGCCTGCCGACGTTGTCAGCAGCACCAGTTCCCTGACCTGCATGCGGCGGGCCATGTCCTCGGCCGCTGACAGCAACGCGCGCCCAAGGCCGGTACTGCGTCGGTCGTCGGACACCACCAGGGAGCGAAGCAGGGCCGACGCGCCGAAGATCTGCAATCCAACGGCACCCACGGGAACACCTTCGAGGTCTGCGAGGAGAAACGCCACCTCGCTGCTTTCCAGATCGGCCACGGGCAACTGCGCCCGCTGCAGAAGGTCGCGGATGGAGCACAGGTCGTCGCGCGTGCCTGCACGAATCACCGGGTCGGGTTTCATCTCAGCACCTGCATGCCGGTTCGCTCACCGCGCACCGCTCATCCGGGGAGCCCGCGCAGCAGTTGTGCGTCAGGTACTGGACCAAGCCGTTCATCGCATCGAAGTTGGCGCGGTAGCAGACGTGGCGGCCTTGGCTTTCGCTCTCCACCAGCCCGGCCTGCACCAGCTCCTTCAGGTGGAAGCTGAGCGTGGCGGGAGGCACCTGCAGGGCCGTGGCGATGTCGCCCGCCATGCGCCCTGCCGGGCCCGCCTCCACCAGCAGTCGGAAGGCAGCCAGGCGGGTGGCATGGCCGAGGGCGGTCAGGGCGGTGATTGCATTCGATGTTTCCATATTTCTAGAATAGTCGAATGAATGAGCCAATCACAAGCCTGGACCTGCCCAACCTGGCGGAATCGTCATTGCCCCAGCCCAATCATCACCAGCTCGCCGCGGCAGATCTGGGGCCGCCACGCATTCTCCTGCTCTACGGCTCGCTGCGGCCCCAGTCGTTCAGCCGCAAGCTTGCGCTGGAAGCCGAGCGGCTGCTGCGCCACCTGGGGTGCGAAACCCGGGTGTTCGATCCGCATGCGCTGCCGATGCTGGACAGCGTGGACAGGAATCACCCCGAAGTGCAGCGACTGCGCGAATGGTCACAGTGGTCGGAAGGGCAGGTCTGGGTCAGCCCCGAGCGGCATGGCACGGTCACCGGCGTGTTCAAGAACCAGATCGACTGGTTGCCGCTGGAAGATGGCAGCGTGCGGCCCACGCAGGGCAGGACGCTGGCGGTGATGCAGGTGAGCGGCGGCTCGCAGTCGTTCAATACCGTCAACACGTTGCGCGTGCTCGGCCGCTGGATGCGCATGCTGACCATCCCCAACCAGTCGTCGGTGGCCAAGGCCTGGCAGGAATTCGATGACGACGGCCGGATGAAACCCTCGCCGTACTACGATCGGGTGGTGGACGTGATGGAGGAACTGGTGAAGTTCACGCTGCTGACGCGGGGCCGGTCGGACTACCTGGTGGACCGCTACAGCGAGCGGAAGGGCGACGCGCACGCCGCGGCATTGGCGCGGGCTGCAGGGGCTACGGCTTCCTGAGTTCCAGCACGCGCGCTACCTGCTCGCGCGCTGCGCGCCCTTGCTGTTCTCGTCCTTTGCATCGCCACGGCTCTGCGCGAACGCCGGGAAGGTCTTCGCGATCGAATCCTTGTCCGGCAGGATGTAGAACACGCCGCCCTTCTCGAACGTGGAGTGCACGATCTGCTCGTAGAACGCCGGCGAGACGTTGATGCACCCGTGGGTGACGCGGTTGTCGTCCGGCGTCGGCGTCGCCAGTCGTTCGGCGCGCTTTTCCTTCGGGGTGCCCGGCGGCAGCGGATGCATCGACACGGCGGAATCATAGTCCACCCACAGCACGCGCCCGGCATCGTCGGAGGGGCCATAGGCGCCGATGAAGCGGCCCGCAGGCGTGGTGCGGTCGTGGCCGGGAATCGCGCTCAGGGCAAGCTTGGCGACGCCGGGTGCGGAATGATCGCCGATGGCCGAACCGAACAGCGCCGGCGCGGCGCCGCGCAGCTTGCCGTCGCCGCCGAAGACCAGGACCTGCGCGGCGGCCTTGTCCATGATCGCGAACGGATAACCCTGATTGTCCTTGCTGGCGACCACCCAGCCGGCCAGCTCGATCACTGTTTCGGAGACGCTCTGGTCGGGCGGAAGTTCATCAACGGCGGCCGCCGGTGCTGCGGGTGCGTCCTTGTCCCTGGCGTTGGCTACGCCGCTGCATGCAACGGCCAGTGCCATGGCCAGAGCGGCATGGAAGGCGCGGCGTGCAGGGGAGGAGGAGGTACGAATGGGAAGGCTCCTGGCAATGCAATCCTGGTGGAAGGAGGCCAGTGGCCGGCGAGGGCCACTGGTTCCCGATACAGAGGTGGATCAATTCAAACGGTGAGGGAGCGATCAGCCGCGCGGCTTGCGTCCGACGGGTGCCCTTTCAAGCTGCTGCACGCGGCCTTCGATCTGGTCCAGGCGCTGGTTGGCCTGCTGTGCCGACTGGTTGGCGGACTCGGCACTCTGTGCAGCGCCCTGCACCTTTACATCGAGCTGATCGAGGCGCGAGTTGATGGTTGCGAACTCGTCCTTGTAGGTGGCACAAGCGCCAAGGCTCACGGTGGCGATGAGCGCTACAGCAAGTGCGCGGGCCGTCTTCATGTGTTGCGGGTTCAGGTTCATTGCACTCCCTCCTTCGTCTGGGGAAGCTGGAATATAGCGGCGTTTGTTCCCCACGCTGACAAGCGCTTTCAGCTGAAGTTGGAAGACGTGGAAGGGTTGTGAAATATGTTCATCAGCAAAGCTTAACGAGTGAGATCAGGCGAGCTGATGTGCACAGAGGCGATGGCCTTGCGGTTGCTCGAATCGCCCAATTCATCAGCCTGAAGACGGCTTCATTCCTACCCGTTTTCCACTGGCCCACACGCCGGGCGCCATTCACTTGCGGCGAACAACGCCGGCGCACTTTCCGGACGCACCGTAAGCAGCGTGGCGACGGCACCAGCTTTGTCATCGGCGCGGGCAACGTAGTCAGCGGCAATGCGGTAGCCGATCCAGTAGCCAAGATCGCCGCGGCGCGTTTCGTCGCCCGCTCCGTTGTAGAGCCATTGCGACAGATCAGTACCAGCGCTGTCCCGGGCGAACTGGCGTTCCAGGGCGCATTCGCGGCCCTGCGTCCAACGACGCAGATGCGCGTTGGCCGGTTGCCCCGAGATCAGTTCGCCCACGTACTCGGCGCCGCCTTCAAGCAACGTCTGATAGAGCAGGGTGGGCTGCGCGACATCGACGCTCGCACCGGGCTGCTGCACGTGCACGTACTCATGGGCGATCAGGTGCACGAATCGATCGCCGATGTCGGGCTGCATCCAGTCGGCGTGGCACAGTGCCTCCAGTCCGATCACCACGCCGTCGGGCGTGGTGACACCGCCGCTGTTTCCCCGACCCACCAGCACGGTGACCGGCGGAAAACGTGCGGAGGGAAACAGCGTGCCCAACCGATCGAGTGCCTTGGCAACCCGCTCGCGGATCTCCGGCAGTGCCGTCGCACAGGTACGGGCTTTGGCAAACAGCGCAGGTCTGCGCTGGATCGCATCTGCAAGACGATCCATCGAGCCGATACGGCTGTCAGTGAAGCTGCGTAGTGCATCCGTACCCGCATGCAGATAGCCGCGCTGCAGATCGTCGGCATTCGGCTTCCCTCCGCTTGCATCCAGCACGCTGAAGAAGCGCGTGACATCGTCGGTCTGAATCACGATGCGCCCGGAAGGGCGGGTACGGTCGGCTGCGTTGGCTACCTGCAGCATCATCGGCAGGGCGAAGAGCAGCAAAGCCCGCACTGTGCGCCGGGCATGAAGCGGAAACAGCAGTGACGCGACTGATGCGTGCGGCATGAGGAGTTCCCTGAACGCCAGCCTTATTTATACACCAGTCAGTTCAATATTCAGGGTCGATTAGACCCCCTAACGGATAATTCACACCTGTCGACCGCCTCCTCTCTCTCCCCCTCCCGGGAGGCGGCCGACGAAACCAAAATAATTAAAGGTGTGTCCCGATGAACAAGAATTCGCTGCTCGCCCTGGGCCTTCTGGCTGCCCTGCCGTTCGCTGCATCGGCAACCGATGGCCTGTCGTACAACTACGTTGAAGGCGGCTACGTGAACACCGATGCCAAGGGCGGCGACGCCGATGGCTGGAAGGTGAAGGGTTCCGTGGCGGTGCACCCGAACTTCCACATCTTCGGCGACTACAGCGCGCAGGAGACCGACACGTTCAAGAATGACGTCGACCAGTGGCGCATCGGTGCCGGCTACAACTACGGCATCGCACCGAACACCGACCTGGTGGCCCGTGTCGCGTACCAGAAGTTCGACATGAAGCACGGCCTGGACTTCAACGGCTACTCCACCGAAGTCGGCGTGCGCACCGCGTTCAACCCGTACGTGGAAGGCTACGTGATGGCCGGCTACGAGGACTACACCAAGAAGCACGGCATCAACCCGGACGGCGAGTTCTACGGCCGCGTCGGCGCCACCGCCAAGTTCAACCAGAACTGGGGCCTGAGTGGCGAAGTGAAGCTGGCCAAGGCCGGCGACCGCGAGTGGTTCGTGGGCCCGCGCTTCACCTGGTAACAAGCGCCCGTCGTTGGAGCGTGTTGTGCTGGCGTGTGACTCTCTCTCTCCCACACGCCAACCGAAGCCCGGCCTCGCGCCGGGCTTCTTCTTTTGTGTGCGTCCGGAGAGTGCAGGGCCGCAGCAGTTCCATGTAGCGCGGGAATGCACGGTGCTGCTCGCAGGACGGAACGAGAAACGCTCCGTCGCCGGTCAGGCGGTTCCGCTATGATCCCGGCACGTCGCCATTGACGATGCACCCGCCTCAAGCCAGCAGGAACTGCCGTGAATTCCCAGCCCGCACCGATCACCGCCCTCAACCACACGCTCGACAACGAGCCGCAGCAGATCACCGCACCGCTTACCCATTCGGCGGCGTTTCTGGTGCTGAAGGTGAAGGATGACGAGGCGTCGATCGCCAAGGCACGCGAGGTGCTGGCCAGCACCGATGACCTGATCAAGAACACCGCCATCCGCGAGATCGAGCGCACCTTCACCTGCAACGTGGCCATCGGCCATCGCGTGTGGCAGCCGCTGGTGGGCTCCACGCCGCCACGCGAGCTGAAGCCGTTCCGCGAGATCAAGGGCGCGACCCACACCGCTGTGGCCACGCCCGGTGACCTGCTGTACCACATCCGCGCACGTACCATGGACCTGATCGTGGCGTTCGAGCGCAACCTGCTGATGGCCTTCGGTGATGCGGTGGAAGCGGTCGATGACGTGGCCGGCTTCCGCTACTTCGATGGCCGCGATCTGCTGGACTTCGTCGACGGCACCGCCAACCCGGAAGGACTGTCGCTGCCGGAAGCCACCATTGTTGGCGATGAAGACCCGGAGCATGCCGGCGGCAGCTACGTGGTGGTGCAGAAGTACCTGCACAACCTCGATGCCTGGCGCGCGCAGAAGACCGAGGCGCAGGAGGCGATCATCGGCCGCACCAAGCACGACAACATCGAGCTGGATGATGCGCCGGCCGATGCGCAGAAATCGCACAAGACGCTGTGCACCATCGAAGACGCCGACGGCGAGCACGAAATCCTGCGCGACAACATGCCGTTCGCCAACCCGGGGCGCGGCGAGTACGGCACCTACTTCATCGGCTACACGCGCCGCCTGTGGGTGATCGAGAAGATGCTCGAGCGCATGTTCATCGGCAATCCTGCGCCGCTGCACGACCGCATCCTCGACTTCTCCACCGCCACCACCGGCGTGACCTTCTTCGCGCCCTCGCGCAAGGTGCTGGCCGACCTGGGCGAGTGATCGCGCCGGGCCATCACGGCCCGCCATCTGCCTGTCATCTATGGCGCCGACCATGGCGCGCTGGATGGGAGCGCAGGAGGCAGGCGATGGCCATGGCAGGGAACAGGACCGGCATCCGCCGCTGGTGGCGGCGTCTGGCTGCGGTGTTCGGCACACTGGCACTGGGGAGTGCCGCGGCGTCCGCACACGAAGCCCCTGCGCACTGGATGGCCTACGCCGCCGCCGTGGGTGGCCAGCTGCAGCAGCGCCTGCAGCAGGAACAGGACCCGCAGGCGCAGCGCGTGGTGGAGTGGCTGCGTGCACACCCGGATACACCCACGCCGCTGCCGGTGAGCCTGTGGATTGCGGCGGACGGCCGCATCTCGAAGCTGGAGTTCGACAGCCTGGGTGACCGCGAGGTGGATGCGGACCTGCGCGTGACGTTGCAGGCCGCGCCGTTGCAGGCGGCTCCGCCGGCCGACATGCGCCAACCGCTGCGATTGGGTCTGGTGCTTGACCGGTAGATCCACGCCATGCGTGGATGGGCCTACCGGTGACCCTTCAGCCACGCATGGCGTGGCTCTACTGTGGATGGCCAGCGCACAGCCCGGCCATCCGCATCAACGAACCGGCGCCACCTGCGGTTCGCGCGCGGCCGCGCTCCATGCGCGCAGGCCGAACACGGCCAGGCCGAGGAAGAACACGTACAGCGCGGCAGTCACATGCAGCGACTTGAACAGGTACGCACCCACATAGACCACGTCCACCGCGATCCACACCCACCAGCAGGCCACATGGCGGCGTGCCTGCCACCACTGGCCGACCAGGCTCAGTGCGGTCAGCATCGCGTCCAGCCACGGCAGCGCGGCATCGGTGAAGGTGTGCATGGCCGCACCCAGCGCCACGCCACCGCACAGGCCGAAGGCCAGGTCGCGCAGCAGCTTGCCTCGCGCCAGTGGCACGATGCGGATGCTGCCCTCATCGGCGGCGTGCTGGCGCCAGTTGAGCCAGCCGTAGACCAGGAAGCCACCGAAGGCGACCTGCAGCAGCGTGTCCGAGTACAGCTTGGCCTCGGCGAACACCAGGCCATAAAGCGTGACCGACAGCAGGCCCACCGGCCATGCAGACAACCGGCGCCGTGCCATCAGCCAGACGCCGAGCACGCTGCACAGCGCGGCGGTCCACTCGAGCACGACGCCGTTCACAGCGCGAACGTCACCGACAGGCGCGCCTGTCGCGGTGCGCCGGGGAACAGGTAGTAGTCACCGCCGCTGCTGCCGGTGTCACGCCAGTAGAAGCGGTTGAACACGTTGTCCACCGACAGGTTCCAGGTCACCGCACGCTCGTGCAGCCGGTGCTGGAAACGCAGGCCGGCATCGAACACCGAGTAGTCCGGCGCGCGCACGGCGCCGTCGGCGCGCGCCACGTTGGCACCCGCATAGCGCCAGCCGCCAGTGACATCCAGGCCCTGCACGAACGGCAGTGCATAGGCCACGTGCACGCTGGCACGCACCTTCGGCACGTTCACCAGCTGATGGCCTTCATAGGTGGGCGTGCCGGTATCGCGCGCGCGCGCCTGCAGCACGCTGGCGCTGGCCACGATCTGCAGTGCATCGGTCAGCTGGCCGTTGGCGGTCAGCTCCAGGCCGGTGTGGGTCTGCGTGCCTTCCTCGACGAAGGTGTAACCCACATCGCTGTTGTCGGGCTTGGCGTACTGGTACGGCTGCGAAATGCGGAACACCGCCGCACCCAGGGTCAGCGCTTCGACCGGCACGTACTTCACGCCCACTTCCAGCTGGCGCGACTGTACCGACGGCAGGAAGGTGTCGGCGTTGCTGGTCCAGAACGGCGCTTCCTGGCCCAGCGAAATGCCGCGCACGTAACTGGCGTAGGCGTTGAGCTGGTCGGTGGCTTTCCACACCACCGCAGTCTGTGGCAGGAAGCGCGACAGGCGGCTGTGCCGCTGCGGGATGCCGCGCTTGTCGTAGGCGCGCTCGTCCAGGCGGACGAAGCGGCCACCGGCCAGCCACTGCCAGTCGTCACCGAAGCTGATCCGGTCCAGCGCGAAGAACGCGGTCTGGCGACTGTCCAGGCGCCGTGCGGAGGGGCCCGGCATCTTCGGCGACGGCGCGAACACCGGCACCGGTGCCTCGTGGATGTTGCTGGTGCCGACGTACTCGTTGACGCTCGGGCGCCTGTCCACGGTGCGGCGGAAGTAGTCGGCACCGACGGTCAGCTGGTGGCCGATGCTGCCGGTCTCGAAGCGGCCACGCAGTTCGGCACGGGCCTGCTGGTTCTGGCGGGTGTCGTCCGGGCTGCGGTAGTCGTAGATGTCATAGTCGCCGTTGGGCGCGAAGTAGTTGCCCGGCACGCTGCCATCGGCACATTGCGCGGCGTAGTAGCAGCCGTAGGCGAAGGCGACGTTGTCGTCGATCACCGAGCGGCTGTGGCCGACCGAGACGCGCGACTGCCAGGCCTCATTGAAGTCGTAGGTGTGCAGCGCGGTGATGTTGGTGCTGGCGATATCCACCGGGCGCTGCCACGGCTGGTAGCCGAGCAGATGCTCGCGGTCGACACCGCGCGGCAGGTCACGCGCGCCCAGCAGCTGGTAGCCGGACACCGAGCGCTGCGCGCTGGTCTGGTAGTTGGCATCCACTTCCAGCTTGCCGCGCTCGCCGATCAGCCAGTCGGCGGCCAGCGAGTAGAAGTTGCGGCGGCCATCGGCATGCTCGACGTAGGAATTGCTGGAATCCCATGCGGCATTCAGGCGCAGGCCGAAGCGCGGGGTGATCCAGTGGCCGACATCGATGGCGACGTAGCGCGAGCCTTCCGAATCGGTGCCGAGCGTGGCGGTGCGCACTTCGGCCGGGCGCTTGCCGATGTAGTTGATGATGCCGCCCGGCGCCATCACCCCTGCCGCCAGGCCGGCTTCACCCTTGAGGATCTCCACCGACTGCACGTTCTCCAGCGCCAGGCGCTGTTCGCCGGCGATGGACAGGCCGTTGAAGCGGTAGCCGGTGGCGGCGTCCAGGGCGAAGCCGCGGATGGCGATGTTCTGGTAGTAGCCCACCGGCGCGTAGGCATCACCCAGCGAGGCATCATTGCTGGCCAGCTCGGACAGCGAACGTAGCTGGCGGCGGTCGAGATAGTCGCGCTCGAGCACGTTCACCGAAGCCGGCGTGTCCTTCCAAGAACCGCCACCGAAGGCGTTCACGCGCGAGGTATCGGCCTTCGGCTTGCCGGCCTGCACGCGCACCGCCGCCAGTTCGGTCGGCGAGCGCTCGGCGCCGGTGGCAGCCGCATCAGGGGATGCCTCGGCCTCGCTGGCGTGCAGCGGCAGCGCAGCGCAGAGGGCGAGGGAGAGCAGGGTGGGGCGCAGGCAGCGGTTCATTCGGTTCGTCTTCGGACAACAAGGGAGACGAAGCGACGGCGCGCAGGTGCACTGACCCATGACGGGGGTGTGGCTGCGGCTCAAAGCTCCCTACGCCGGTGCAAACCGGATCAGGTTCCAAGGGACTCTCTCAGCCTGGCAGATCCAGGCACCCCCGCTTCAGGTGACCATTTCACTACAAATGGTACGGATTTGCGAGCGCCACCCAGGGTCAGATCCCTTTCCTGCGGAAAGGGATCTGACTCCAACGCTGCGTCAACCGGATCACGCGGCGGCGTGCAGGGCCTGCAGCAGTGCCTGCCCCGGGGCGGCATGGAACCACGCCGGATGGCCAAGCATGAAGGGCTGCCACGCCACGTCGGCATTGGCGGTCGAGCCGGTGACGCCCTCGAAATACTCCACTTCGGACAGTGCGAAGTCGAAATGCACCATCGGCAGCAGGTCGGCCAGCAGGTGCACGCGTGCCGCCGACAACGGCAGCACCTCGCGGTAGCCATCGAGCAACGCCAGCGCGATATCGACGCGCACGGCCTCCATGCCGCGCGCCAGCTCCAGCCATGCCACGGCGTTGCGCTCGATGGCGGTGGCCAGGTCGAACAGTGCGCTGGTGGGCGAGGCCAGGCCGAAATCCAGCACGGTGCTGACCTGCCCGTCGCGCCACAGCAGGTTGGAGACATGCCAGTCGTTGTGCGCCCACAGCCGTGGTTCGTCGCGCAGGCGCTCGGCCAGGCCCGTGTGCCACGGCAGCACGTCGTGCTGCAGCTGCGCTTCCCACGGAATGCGCTCGAGATAGCGGGCCAGGCCGGGGCGCTCGTGCAGCCCTGCCTTGATTGCCGCCACCGGATCGTCGGCGCGGATCAGATCATCGCGCGCGACCAGCAGATGGGTGCTGCGCTGGGGCGCGCGGTAGCCGTCGGCAGCACGGTGCAGCTGGGCCAGCATGCGTCCGGCTTCACGGGCCTGCGCGACGTCGGTCAGCAGCGACCACGACACCGCGTCGCGGTACAGGTCGTCGCCTACGCCGACGTCGTGCAGTTCAAACGTCCATTCGCCGTGTTCGACCGCGGTGTGACCATCGGTCGCTGCCAGCACCTGTGCCACCGGCACGCCAGCAGCGTCGAGATGGGCGATGAAGCGGTGTTCTTCTTCCAGGCAGGCCGCGTTGCGCACGCTGTGGTGATGGCGCTTGATGAACACCGCGCCGCGCGTGCCATCGACGATGGCGGCAGCCGACAACGGCCGCGGGCTGTGCCAGCGCGGTTGGCTGCCGCTGTGCAGCTGCGGATAGCACTGCCGCAACCACGCGATGTCCGCCGCGCTGATCGGTGGCCAGTCGGCAGCGACCTCGTCGTTGTTGAGGCCCTGCACGCGGTGGGAGGAAGACGTCATGCCGCAGCCCGAGAGGGGAAAGTCACATCCAAGGCTGCGCATTCAACGCCATGCGCGCGGCCAACGCAAACGGGCGGGTCATCGACCCGCCCGTCCCTGCCATCGGCAGGGTAACGCCACCGTGCCGCTTACCAGCCGCGATGGCGACCGCGGTCGTGGTAGTAGCGGTTGTCGTAGTAACGCTCGCGCTGCCAGCGGCGGTCGTCGCCACGGTTGTAGTAGCCGCTGCGGTAGTAGCCACGATCGTATCGGCGGTCGTAGCGGTTGTCGTAGTAGCGATTGTCGTAATAGCGACGGTCGCGGCGGTCGGAGGTGGTCAGATTGCCGATTGCGCCACCGGCCACGGCACCGCCGACGGTGGCCGCAGGGTCGCCGTTGGAGAGCAGGTTGCCGGCCACGCCACCGACCACGGCGCCGACCAGGGTGCGCTTGTCCTTCCTCGACATCGCGCTGGCATCGCTGGCCACGGCGACACCGGCAACCAGTGCCAGGGCCATCGCCAGACCACGGAAGCTGAGTGTGGAAGTACTGAGCATGTTCGTTCTCCTGTGAGGTGCATGCCACGCTGGGCAGGGAGGGCGCGGGGCGCCCCGGCTGCCGTGATGTCCACGCTGGCGTTCCAACATTGCCGGAACATTGCCTGGTGCACCGAGCGGCTTGCGCATTCATCTAGCGGCAGGCGGCATGAAGCAAGGCTGAAAGCGGCTGCGGCCGCTCAGCTGGCGGAAAGGAAAAGGGCCGCGGAGGTGGCCCCTCCCTTCTCTGCCAAGGCGTTGGCATGTCCGACGCCCATCGCTTTCTGGGCCTGCCGCGCCTGCTCCTGCGGGGTCTCCTGCTGCGGCTGCAGCACGTCAGGCGCGCTCTGTACCGCACCGCTGCGAAGCGCCAGGCTCTGCCCGCTGGCGGCCCGCGCCTCCACGGTGACGCGGCTGGCGGCCGGACATGCGCCGGTCGATTCCTTCGACCTCGCATTGTTGCCGGTGCGATTATGTGAATCGCGTCTCATATTTTCCCGTCACGCAGATAGTCGAACAATTCGGCATCGCCCTTCAGCCCCAGCTTGAGCATCGCATCGCCCTTCTGCCGGCTGATGGTGCTGACGCTCTTGTGCAGCAGCAGCGAAATCTCCTTGACCGTCATGCCCGTGCCGAGCAAGCGCAGCACCTCCACCTCGCGCGGGGACAGCGGCTTGCCGTCGCCCTCGCGCATGCGCCAGCTGCCGGCCGCCTCCACCCGTTCGCGCAGGCTGCGGCTGATGTAGGGCTGGCCGCGGTAGACCGACTGGATGGCCTGTGGCAGTTCGTCCATCGACGAACTCTTGTCGACCAGGCCGAGCACGCCGCTGTCGAGCACCATGCGCAGGATCGCCAGGTTGCTGGAGACGCTGAGCATCAGCACGGGCAGGTCGGGATGGCGGCGGCGGATCATGCCGATCATGGCGAAGCCGTCGGCCTGCGGGCTGCCCGGCATGGAGTAGTCGGTGACCAGCAGGTCACAGGGCTGGCTGGCGAGCAGGGTCATCAGCGCCTGCGCGCTGTCGGCCTCGCCGACCACGCGGCCGACGCCGCTCGACTCGATGACGGCGCGGGTACCGATACGGACCACGGGGTGATCGTCTGCGATGATGATGCGCAAGCTCATGCTCTAGTATGGCCATCGGGCACGCCGGACCGCGACCATCGCGGTCCCTGGCAGGATTCTAGGAGATCGACGCAGATGCGTAGGTGGGCTGTTCGCGGGCTGCTCCTGCTGCTGGCGGTGCTGGCGCTGCCCGTGGCCCAGGCACAGCCGGCCCCTGGCCTGCTGCCGCTCAGCCCGTTGCAGCGCGAATACCTGGTGGCGCATCCGACCATCGTTGTCGGGCAGTATGACAGCGGCTGGCCGCCCTTCGAGTCCCTCCGTGATGGCGAGCAGGTCGGGCTGGGACCGGACTACCTGTCGCATCTTGCTCGCCAGCTCGGTGTGAAGGTCGAGGCGCGCCGCTATCCGGACTGGACATCCGTGCTGGATGCGGCATGTCGTGGCGAGATCGACGTGGTGATGAATGTCGGCCTCAGTGCTGACCGCACCCGCTGCATGGTCTATACCGCCGCCTACAGTGAGGCGCCGCTCGCACTGGTGGGCCGGCCCGATGACCTGCGTGCCTCCGACATGCCGGATCTGGATGGGCTGAGGGTGGTGATCGAACAGGACTTCCTGACCGGTCCGCAGGTGCGCGCCCGATTCCCGCGTGCCCGCCAGCTTGTCGCAAACGACACGTTGAGCGCATTGCAGATGGTCAGAGACGACAAAGCGGACGTCTACATCGGCAATGCCTTCGTCGCCACCGAGCTGATTGCCAGCCGGCGCCTGCAGGGCGTGGCGCTGTTGCGGCCAAGCGACCTGCCCCCTGAACGGTTGCACTTCGGCATTCCCAACAGCAAGCAACCCCTGGCCGAAGCCCTGGACCTGGCGCTGGCCGCGACCAGCCAGGCCCAGCGCGATGCCCTCGCACAACGCTGGTTGTCACCGCCGCACTGGTCGGCATCGGCGCAGCTGGCGCTGAGCCAGGCCGAGAAGCGTGTGCTGGAGCAGCCGCTGATGATCGGTTTCGCGCCGAATGCCGCGCCCCTGTCGTTCACCGGCGAGGATGGCCGGCCCAGTGGCCTGGCCAGCGAGTACCTGCAGCGCCTGATGCAGGCCGGTGCCAACCTGAAGGTCGAGAACAGCCACGACTGGTACGAGGTGCGTGAGAAGGCCCGCCGCGGTGAACTGCAGGCGGTGATGGGCATACCCGTTGATTCGCGCTACCTGGGCCCGGACTGGGTGTTCAGCCAGCCCTTCATCAGCGTGCCGAACGTGATTGTGGTCAGGAGCGATGGCGAGTCGCTGCTGGGCCTGGCCGACTTGCAGGGCAAGCGCGTGCTGCTGTCCGACCCGGAGCGCGTGCGTGGCTATGTGCAGCAACAGGCGCCGCAGGCCCGGATCATTGCTGCGCGGAGTGCCGAGCAGGCGCTGCAGCGCCTGCTTGAGGGTGAAGCCGATGCCTATGTCGGCAACCTTGCCGTGGTCGATCACCTGCTGCGCAGCCGTTTCCCGGGGCGGATGCAGGTCGCGGCTCCGGCCGGTTTCAACGACCAGCTGGCGCTGGCAGTGGATCGCCGCCATGCGGCCCTGGCCACGACCTTCGATCGCCTGCTGCTGCAGATGACCCCACGCAAGCGCGAGGCGCTGCGCAGCGCCTGGCTGGCGGTGGAGTACCGCAATGGGGTCGACTGGAGCAATCTGCTGCGGTGGGGCGTGCCCGTGCTGATGGTGCTGCTGACCGCACTGCTGGTGCATGGCGTGGGCCATTGGCGGCTGCGCCGTGAGGTGGCAGGACGCCGCCAGCTGGAGCAGCGCCTGGCCGAGGTGACCGACAACCTGCCGGCGGTGGTCTACCAGGCCCGCCGCGATGCCGATGGCACGCTGAGCTTCCCGTTCATCGCCGGCGACCTGCCTGCGTTGTTCGGCATCACCCGGCAGCAGGCCGAACAGGATGCGAGGGTGTTGCTGGAACGCGTCGAGCAGGAGGACCGCGCGCGCATCCTGCATTCCATCGAGCAGGCCGCGCACCAGTTCGCGCCGTTGATCCTGGAGTTCCGCCTGCGCAGCGACGGGGAAGGCGTGCGCTGGGTGCGCAGCCAGGCCCATCCCTACGCCGCCGAAGAAGGCGCGGTGATCTGGAGCGGGTACTGGGTGGATGTAAGCGAAGCCCGGATGCAGGCCGATGCACTGGCGGCGGCGAAGGCGGACGCCGAGCAGGCCGCTGAGGCCAAATCGCGTTTCCTGGCCACGATGAGCCACGAGATCCGTACGCCGATGAGCGGCGTGCTGGGCATGCTGGAGGTGCTGGCGCACTCACCGCTGGACAGCGAGCAGCAGCGCATCCTCGGCGTGATCGAGGATTCGGCGCAGATGCTGCGGCAGATCCTCGACGACATCCTCGATTACTCGCGGCTGGAAGCGGGTGCACTGCGCCTGGAGCCGGTGCCGCAACCGCTGCGGCCCCTGCTGGAAAGCGTGTGCCGGTTGATGTCGGCGCAGGCCAGTGCACGCGGGCTGGAGCTGCACGTGCAGATCGACCCTCAGCTGGCGGCAGCGCACGAAGTGGATGGCGTGCGCCTGCGCCAGATCGTGTTCAACCTGCTCAGCAATGCCATCAAGTTCACTGCACGCGGCGAAGTGCGGCTGCAGCTGGAGGTACTGGGCCCGACCGCCGAAGACGGCAGCCAGCCGCTGTGCCTGAGCGTCACCGACACCGGCACCGGGATCGCACCGGAACAGCTGCGGCACCTGTTTGCGCCGTTCACCCAGGCCGGTGCCTACATCCAGCGCGACCATGGTGGTACCGGCCTCGGCCTGAGCATCTGCCAGCGCCTGGTGCAGATGATGGGCGGCGAGCTGGAGTTGCACAGCACGCTGGGCGAGGGCACCCGCGCCGAGGTGCGGCTGGCGCTGGTGGAGGCAGGCAGGGGTGACGTTGAAGCGCTGGTTGCGGAGCAGGAGCAGGCGGCGCTGCTGCCGCCGGCGCTGCGCGAGGCACGCGTGCTGGTGATCGAGGATCACCCGACCAACCAGGCGATGATGGCGTGGCGGCTGCAGCAGCTGGGCGTACCCCATGTGCTGCTGGGCGATGGCCAGCAGGCACTGGACCGCTTGTCATCGGAGGCCTTCGATCTGGTCATTACCGACTGCCGCATGCCGGTACTCGACGGCTTCGGTTTCACCCGCCTGCTGCGCGAGCGCGAGGGCCGTACCGGCCAGCCGCGGCTGACGGTGCTGGCGCTGACCGCCAGCGTGCTGGACGACGATGCGCGCCGCTGCCGCGAGGCCGGCATGGACGAGGTGCTGGCCAAGCCGCTGTCGCTGGCCACGCTGCGCACCGCGCTGCTGCGCTGGCTGCCGCAGGCACAGGGTCAGTCGTTCGATGCGCCCGTGCAGGAGACTGTCGCCGACGACGCTGAAGTGCTGCCTGATCTGGCCACCCTGCAGCAGCGCTATGGCTCGCGCGCCGTGGCCGAGCAGCTGCGCGACAGCCTGCTGCAGGCCAGTGAAAGTGATCTGGCGGCGGTGCAGCGCGCCGTGCGGGCCGGTGACCGCGAGACTGCGGCGCTCCACCTGCATCGCCAGGCGGGCGGTCTGGGGGCGATCGGGGCAAGCGCACTGGCCGGGCAGGCCAACGCGCTGGTCGAGCGCCTGCAGGATGCGACCGAGGCCGATCCGGCACCGGTGTTCGCCGCTGTAACGGCGTTCGTGGAGCGCCTGCAGCACCAGCTGCAGCGATTGGGTCACTGAGCCGACTGCTGTTGCAGGTAGGCGATCACCAGCGCGCGGCGTTCGGCGCTGGGAAAGGCGTTGTACATGCGCGTGCCGGGCACCACGTGGGTGGGCGACTGCAGGAACGCGTCCAGGGTCTGCGCGCTCCAGGTGATGTCGGCGCGACGCATGCCGTCGGAATAGCCGTAATCGGGCAGGCTGCCGGCGCGACGGCCGATCACGCCGTGCAGGTTGGGGCCGAAGCGGTGGATGCCGCCAGGCTGCACGGTGTGGCAGCCTGCGCACAGTTCGAACGCGCGCTGCATGGCCTGCTGCCGGGCCTGTTCAGGCGTGGCCGGCGCCGCAGGCGGGCGCTGGCAGGCCGTGGCAAGCAGGGCCACGGCAACGGTGGTGAGCAGGCGGGAGGCACGCATGGGCGGGCAGGATAGCGGTGCGGTGGAGCGGCCGGGCTGCGACACGTGGTCGCAGCCCGGGGCGATCACATGCCCGAGTAGTTCGGGCCGCCGCCGCCCTGCGGGGTCACCCAGACGATGTTCTGGGTCGGGTCCTTGATGTCGCAGGTCTTGCAGTGCACGCAGTTCTGCGCGTTGATCTGCAGGCGCGCGTTGTCGGCGTCGCCGACGAACTCGTACACGCCGGCCGGGCAGTAACGGGCTTCGGGACCGGCGTACTCGGCCAGATTCACCTTCACCGGAATGCTCGGATCCTTCAGCGTCAGGTGGCTGGGCTGGTTCTCGTCGTGGTTGGTGCTGCTCAGGAACACCGAGCTGAGACGATCGAAGGTCAGCACGCCATCGGGCTTGGGGTAGGCGATGCGGGTGTGCTGCGACGCCGGCTCCAGGCAGGCGTGGTCCGGCTGGGTGCGGTGCAGGGTCCACGGCGGGTTGCGCACGCCCAGCTTCGGCAGCAGCCACTGCTCCACGCCGGTCATCAGCGTGGCAACGGTCTGGCCCTTCTTGAACCACTGCTTGAAGTTCTTGGCCTGCTGCAGTTCGGTGAACAGCCAGCTGGCTTCGAACGCCTTCGGGTAGGCGCTCAGTTCATCGTGCTGGCGATCGGCGGCCAGCGCGTCGAACGCGGCGTCGGCGCACAGCATGCCGGTCTTGATCGCGGCATGGCTGCCCTTGATGCGGCTGGCGTTGAGGTAGCCGGCCTCGCAGCCGACCAGCGCCCCCCCGGGGAACACCGTCTTCGGCAGCGACAGCAGGCCGCCGGCGGTGATCGCACGGGCGCCGTAACCGATGCGGGTGCCGCCCTCCAGGTGCTTGCGGATGGAGGGATGGGTCTTGAAACGCTGGAACTCCTCGAACGGGCTCAGCCACGGGTTCCTGTAGTCCAGGCCGACCACGTAACCAATGGCGACCTTGCCGCCGTCGGCGTGGTACAGGAACGCGCCGCCGTAGGTGTCGCTGTCCAGCGGCCAGCCAGCCGCATGCACCACCAGGCCCGGCTCATGCCTGGCCGGGTCGATCTGCCACAGCTCCTTGATGCCGATGCCGTAGGCCTGCGGGTCCTTGCCTTCGTCCAGTTTGTAGCGGGCGATCAGCTGGCGACCGAGGTGGCCGCGCGCACCTTCGGCGAAGATCGTGTACTTGGCGTGCAGCGCCATCCCACGCTCGAAGGCCGGACCGATGCTGCCGTCCTTCTCGATGCCCATGTCGCCGGTGGCCACGCCGATCACCTCGCCGTTGTCGCCGTACAGCACTTCTGCAGCGGCGAAGCCCGGGAAGATCGCAACCTCCAGCGCCTCGGCCTGCTGCGCCAGCCAGCGGGTCACTTCGCCCAGGCTGATGATGTAGTTGCCTTCGTTGTGGAAGCACTCCGGCAGCAGCGCGTTGGGGGTGCTGCGCGCGCCGGTCTCGCTGAGGAACAGGAATTCGTCGCGGGTGACCTTCTGCTTCAGCGGAGCGCCGCGCTCGGCCCAGTCCGGGAACAGCTCGGTCAGCGCGCGCGGATCCATCACCGCGCCGGACAGCACGTGCGCGCCCGGCTCGGAACCCTTCTCCAGCACGCATACCGACAGCTCGCGGCCGGCTTCGATCGCGCGCTGGCGCAGCCGGATCGCGGTGGCCAGGCCGGCGGGGCCGGCACCGACGATCACCACGTCGAATTCCATTACTTCACGCGGGGGCAGGGCGTTGGCTTCAGCGCTCATCGATTGCATGACTCGTGGGTAGGGCCGGCATCGGGGCCACCGGCGGTGCCTGGGAATCGCGCGTGCGGCCACGGGCGAAACGGTTGTTTGAATGTGTCAGGGTACCGGTACGCGCGTGATCGAGCTAGATCAGCGATGTTCACACCACGATTGCTGCATTGCAGCGTAGTGCTGCAGCTCTGGTGGGTGCCGACCTTGGTCGGCACGCTCTGCCCGGATGACCGACAATGGCCGGGTCCTGACTGCGCGTGAGTGCCATGGCTTTGCATCCGTACGATCTGTTCGATGTCCGTTCCCTGCTCAACGAGGAAGAGCGCGCAGTGCAGGAGAGCGTCGCCCGCTTCACCAACGAGCGCGTGCTGCCGATCATCGGCGATGCTTTCGACCAGGCCCGCTTCCCCGACGAACTGGTGCCGGAGATCGCCTCGTTGGGCCTGCTGGGCGCGACCCTGCCGACCGAGTACGGCGGCGGTGGTCTCGGCGCGGTCAGCTATGGCCTGATCTGCCAGGAGCTGGAGCGCGGCGATTCGGGCCTGCGCAGCTTCGTTTCGGTGCAGAGCTCGCTGTGCATGTATCCCATCTACGCGTACGGCAGCGAGGAACAGCGCCAGCAGTGGCTGCCGGCGATGGCACGCGGCGAACTGATCGGCTGCTTCGGCCTGACCGAGGCGCACGGTGGGTCCGACCCGGCCAGCATGAAGACCCGCGCGGTGCGCGACGGCAGCGACTGGCGCATCAGCGGCAGCAAGATGTGGATCACCAGCGGCCCGGTGGCCGACCTGGCCATCGTCTGGGCACAGACCGAGGACGGCATCCAGGGCTTCGTGCTGGAAAAGGGCATGGCCGGCTTCACGACGCAGGAGATCAAGCACAAGATGAGCCTGCGCGCGTCGCTGACCGGCGCGCTGTTCTTCGATGACGTGCGCGTGCCCGACAGCCATCGCCTGCCGAACGTGAAGGGCCTGAAGGGGCCGCTGGGCTGCCTGACCCAGGCCCGTTACGGCATCAGCTGGGGGCCGATCGGTGCGGCGATTGCCTGCCTGGATGAAGCGCTGGGCTATGCCAAGGAGCGCGTGCTGTTTGGTCGTCCGCTGGCGGCCACGCAGAGCGCGCAGATCAAGCTGGCCGAGATGGCCCGCCGCATCACCACCGCGCAGCTGCTGGCCTTGCAGCTGGGCCGGCTGAAGGAAGCCGGCCAGCTGCAGCCGCAGCAGGTCAGCCTGGCCAAGTGGAACAACTGCCGCATGGCGATTGACATCGCCCGCGAGTGTCGCGATCTGCTCGGTGGGGCCGGGATCACCACCGAGCACGTGGCGATCCGCCACGCGCTGAACCTGGAATCGGTGATCACCTACGAGGGCACCGAGACCGTGCACCAGCTGGTGATCGGCCGCGAACTGACCGGCATCAACGCGTTCTGAGTGCACCGGTAGTGCCGGCCGCTGGCCGGCATTGCGGGTAGGGTGGGCGGCAAGGGACGCCTATCCGGAGATGCAAGCTGAATGAAGAACAATTCCGCTGTGAGGCAGCTGTTGTGCCTCCCGCTGCTCTTCCAAGCCTCCGTGCTGCAGATGGCATGGGCAGGCAACAGGGATGGGGCATGGGCAGGCAGTTATTCGCAGGCGAGCGATCTGTGTACCGAACCGGGCAGCGGACGTAGTTGCCGCGATGGGTTCAGGGACAGCCTGTCGATTGTCGAAGAATCACTGGGCTATACGGTTGAGCTGCACAGTACCCAGGCGATGCAGCACGTCTGCTCCTTCGTGCTGCATATGAAGCCAGAAGGCGGAAAACTGATTCATCAGTCCGAACCAGGCACAGTGGCTATCGAGAAACATGCAGGTGTACTGAGAGTCTCATCCGGCGGGATCGACCCGACGGCAACGGGCTTGGGCATGTGCGGTGCGCATGCCGATATTGATGGCCTGGAGTTTTCTTCTGTGGGCAATCGCACGCGTTCCGGACAACGCGATGGCGCGCGCCCCTGATTGATCCAGGCGGAACGCATCCACGCATGGCATGGATCTACTGCGCGGCTGTCGGGTCCGCCTTGAAGCGAGCCGAGCACCGCAGGTCCGGCGGGGGCGAAGAGGCGCGGGTGTCTGAGCGCAGCGAGTTCCGCGCCGTCCCCCGGCGGGCCGAGGAGCGCAGGGTACCGGTGCGCAGCACCAGCTCGCAGACGGCGGCGCGTTTCTTTTGGTTACTTTTCTTTCCGCGCGGAAAGAAAAGTAACGCCCATGAACGCATGCGCCCGCCACAGCAACAATCAGGCAGAAGAGAGACGCGTGGCGCTACGCGCCACCGGCAAACCCATGCTGCCGCCACGCCTCGTACATCACCACCGCAACGGTGTTGGAAAGATTGAGGCTGCGGTTGTCCGGCCGCATCGGCAGGCGCAGGCGGCGGCCATCCGGCAGTGCATCGAGCACGTCCTGCGGCAGGCCACGGCTTTCCGGGCCGAACAGAAACGCATCGCCCTCTTCAAAGGCCACGCTGTCGTAGCGCACGCTGGCGCGGGTACTGAGTGCGAACAACCGATTCGGTGCGATCCGCGCCAGCGCGGTGTCCAGGTCGGGGTGCACCTGCAGGCGCGAGTACTCGTGGTAGTCCAGCCCGGCGCGCTTGAGCTGCTTGTCTTCCAGTGCGAAGCCAAGCGGCTCGACCAGGTGCAGCTGCGCGCCGGTGTTGGCACAGAGCCGGATCACATTGCCCGTGTTGGGCGGGATTTCCGGTTGGAACAGGATCACGTGGAACTGGGGCGCGGCATTCATCGGCGCAGTGTACCTGCGACGACCGCCGCCTTTACGGCGCACGCCCTGCGCGGGGCAGGGCGGCACCGGTTACGGGCGCAGCAGGACCTGGGCGGTTTCGGTGGCCAGGGCCTGCAGGTCGGCGGCGCTCGGACGCACCTGCAGGGCCGGCAGGTTGACGATGACCGAGTTGGCGACGTTGGTGGCGGCGGCAGCCAGGGTCGCGGCGTAGCGCTGGGCTTCCAGTTCGGCGGCCAGGGCGACGCGCTGTTCCAGGCTCGGGCGCACTTCCACCGAGGCCAGCGTGGTGATCGGCATCGCGGCGGCGACCGGGGCGGCGACGTAGCCGTTGCGCTCGGCCAGCTGGTCTGCGCTCGGGCGCACTTCCACGGTGGCCAGGGTCGGGATGCCGCTGGCCTGTTCCCAGGCCTGCTGGGCCAGCTGGTCGGCGGCCGGGCGAACCTGCACGGTGGACAGGGTCTTGATGGATTCGGAGGCCTGCACCGACGAAACAACCGCGGTGCCGGCGATCAGGGCGATGGCGATGGCAATGGTCTTGGCGTTCATGACGGGGCCTGTTTAGTGTTGGTGAGCAGTGGTGTGGTAGTAAGGTAGTACACCAATTCTGGGCATGCAAGAGAAATTTTCTATTTCCTGCATTTGTTCAGTCTTCAGTCAGCTTTTGTCTGAAGCCCTTCCTGGCGCAGGAAGTACCAAGCAATCCGCGTGCCAACTTTTAGTTGTTGATTTGCAAGGCTTTTATGTGGTCCCGAAAGTGTCCGGTGGGCGGACACCTGTCCATTCGATAAGCCGCGGACACTGTCCGGACGCCTTCAGCCGGCGTCTGTGACGTTTCAAGAGCGCCCCTGGGCGTCGGGCTGGATGGTCATCTGGGCAAACACCCCCAGTGACTGGCGACCGATTCCGGCCGCCGCGCGCGCAGGCTAGGATCGGGGTTCACCTTCGTGACCAAGGATCCGGATATGTCTCTCGCCCTTCGCCCGCGCGCTGCACTGCTGGCTGTCGCCCTCAGCACCGCCCTGGGCACGCTTGTGCCTTCCCATGCGCTGGCGGCCAAGCCGGCCGCACCGGCCAAGGTCGATATCCCGTACGAGCAGTTCACCCTGCCCAACGGCGTGCGCGTGATCGTGCATACCGATCGCAAGGCGCCGATCGTTGCGGTCAACGTCTGGTACCACGTGGGCAGCAAGGACGAGCCGGCTGGCCGTACCGGCTTCGCGCACCTGTTCGAACACCTGATGTTCCAGGGCAGCGAAAACCACGACGGCGAATTCTTCGAACCGTTCAAGCAGGTGGGTGCCACCAACCAGAACGGCACCACCAACACCGATCGCACCAACTATTTCGAAAACGTGCCGACCACCGCGCTGGACATGGCGCTGTGGATGGAATCGGACCGCATGGGCCATCTGGTCGGTGCGATCGACCAGGCCGCGCTGGACGAGCAGCGTGGCGTGGTGCAGAACGAGAAGCGCCAGGGCGAGAACCAGCCCTACGGCCAGGCCTGGGACCAGCTCAACAAGGCGCTGTACCCGGTGGGCCACCCGTACCACCACGGCGTGATCGGGTCGATGAACGATCTGAACGCGGCGTCGCTGGATGACGTGAAGACCTGGTTCCGTACCTGGTACGGCCCGAACAACGCGGTGCTGGTGCTGGCTGGCGACATCGACCTGGCCACCGCCAAGGAAAAGGTCGCCAGGTACTTCGGCAGCATCCCGGCCGGCCCGACCATGGCGCAGCCGGCGGTGAACGTGGCCAAGCGTAGTGCCGACACGCGCGAGACGATGACCGACAAGGTGCCGCAGGCGCGCATCTACCGCGCCTGGAACGTGCCGCAGGTCGGCACCATCGAGGTCGATCAGCTGCAGTTGTTCGCGCAGGTGCTGGGCGGTGCGAAGTCTTCGCGCCTGAGCCAGCGCCTGCAGCACCAGGACAAGCTGGTGGACAGCATCGCGTCGGGCCTGTCGACCTCGCAGTTGGGCTCGAACTTCGTGATCATGGCGACGGTCAAGCAGGGCCAGGACCCGGCCAAGGTCGAGAAGATCATCGACGAGGAACTGGACCGGCTGATCAAGCAGGGCCCGACCGCGGCCGAACTGGAGCGTGCCAAGACCGGTGCCCGCGCCGGCTTCATCCGCGGCATCGAGCGCATCGGTGGCTTCGGCGGCAAGGCCGACGCCCTTGCAGAATGTGCGGTGTTCACCGGCGACCCGGGCTGCTTCCGTACCTCGCTGGCCAACATCGAGAAGGCCAGTGCTGCTGATCTGAGCCGGCTCGGCGCGCAGTGGCTGGACAAGGGCAGCCACACCCTGGTGATCGCACCGGGTGAGCGCGTGGCGCTGAAGGAAGACCCGAGCCAGGCGCCGAAGCCGTTCACCGTGCCGGCGGTGGACCCGAAGTACAGCACCCTGCCCGAGCAGGTCGACCGCAAGGCCGGCGTGCCGCAGACCCGCGAGTTCCCGCAGCTGAAGTTCCCGGCGCTGCAGCGCGCGACGCTGAAGAACGGTACCCAGGTGATCCTGGCCGAGCGCCACGAGATTCCGGTGGTGCAGTTCAGCTACCAGTTCCCGGGCGGCTTCAGTGCCGACCAGGGCCGCAAGCCGGGCACCGCCAACTTCACCATGAGCCTGATGACCGAAGGCGCCGGCAAGCTGGGCTCGCTGGCCTTCGCCGACGCCGCGGATGCGCTGGGCGCCAGCCTGGATGCCTCGGCCGGCCTGGACTCGATGAGCGTGGACCTGTCGGCGCTGAAGGAAAACCTGGTGCCGTCGCTGGCGCTGTACCGCGACCTGCTGCGCGAGCCGCGCTTCGAGCAGGGCGAGATCGACCGGGTCAAGGCGAGCTGGATCGCGGGCATCCAGCAGGAGAAGGTCAACCCGGGTGCGGTGGCGATGCGCGTGCTGCCCCCGCTGCTGTACGGCAAGGGCCACCCGTATGCCATTCCGTTCACCGGTAGCGGTGACGAGGCGGCGATCAACGGCCTGACCCGCGAGGACCTGGTCGACTTCCACCACGACTGGCTGCGCCCGCAGAACGGCACCCTGATCGTGGTCGGCGACACCACCCTGGCCGAGATCGTGCCGCTGCTGGACAAGCAGCTGGGCGACTGGAAGGCCAGTGGCGAGGCCCCGCAGGTGAAGGCGGCCACCGACGTTGCGCTGCCGAAGGGCCCGCGCGTGTTCCTGATCGACCAGCCGGGCGCGGTACAGGCCAACCTGTTTGCCGGCCAGGTGGTGGCACCTTCCAGCGCCACCAGCTCGACCCGCTTCGACATCGCCAACGGCGTGATCGGCGGCGACTTCACCTCGCGCCTGAACATGAACCTGCGCGAGGACAAGCACTGGTCGTACGGTGCGCGCAGCAGCGCGGTCAATTCGGTGGGCCAGCGCCCGTGGATGGCCAGCGCGCCGGTGCAGATCGACAAGACCGGCCCGGCACTGGCGGAAATGCGCAAGGAAATCGCCGCGTTCGCCGATGGCAGCAAGCCGGCCACCGCTGCCGAGGTCAACCGCATCCGCAACATCCAGACCCTGAGCCTGCCCGGTGCCTACGAGACCGCCAGTGCGGTGGCGTCGACCATCGGTTCGATCGTGCAGTTCAAGCGCCCGGACGACTATGTGCTGCGGCGCAAGGCCGAGATCGAGGCGATGACCCCGGCGCAGGTGCAGCAGGCCGCCGCCGAGATCAAGCCGCAGGCCCTGACCTGGGTGGTGGTGGGTGACCTCAAGCAGACCGAAGCGGCCGTGCGCGCGCTGAACCTGGGCGAGGTGACGGTGATCGACGCCGAAGGCAACCCGGTCAAGAAATAAGGGATGTGCCTGCCCGCCCTGGCGGGCAGGCCTCCCCAGGTAGTGCCGGCCGCTGGCCGGCAACCCCGTCATGCATCCGGGGTCAGAGCCCCGGCTACCCCCGATTCAGGCTGTTCAGGCAGAATCCCCCCATACCCTTCCAGGATCTGCCCATGCGCGTTCTGCTGCTTTCCTCCCTGCTGCTCACCGTCACCGCCTGTACCTGGGTGCCGATCGAACCGGCCGGCAAGGCAACCCGCGTGCTGCCGGCAGGGCCGGTTCCGGCCGGCTGCATCGCCAAGGGCGAGGTGGTGGTCACCGTGAAGAGCAAGGTCGGCTTCTACAACCGCAACCCGCTGCGGGTGCAGGAAGAGCTGGAAACCCTGGCCCGCAACGAGGCCCCGAGCGCCGGTGCCAATGCCGTCCAGGCCGCTGCGGCCCCCGCCGATGGCAGCCAGCGCTTCGCCGCGTTCCAGTGCCCGCCGCGCTGAACGCTTCACCATACGGCCGAGGCTGAATTCGTAAAGATGCGGTGAAAGCCCGGGGGTTATAGAATAGCGCCCCCTTTTGCCTGAGCCTTGGCGCTAACCTCGATGCTCTTCAAGAATGTCTCGATCGCCGGCCTGGCACACGTCGACGCACCGCATACGCTGACGACCAAGGAAATCAACGAACGCCTGCAGCCGACGTTGGATCGCCTGGGTATCCGCACCGATGTGCTCGGCGACATCGCCGGCATCCACGCCCGCCGCCTGTGGGACAACGGCGTGCTGGCGTCGGACGCCGCCACCATGGCCGGCCGCAAGGCACTGGAAGACGCGGGCATCACCGCGACCCAGGTCGGCCTGCTGGTCAACACCTCGGTCAGCCGCGACTACCTGGAGCCGTCCACGGCCTCGATCGTGTCGGGCAACCTCGGTGTCAGCGACGAATGCATGACCTTCGACGTCGCCAATGCCTGCCTGGCCTTCATCAACGGCATGGACATCGCGGCGCGCATGATCGAGCGCGGTGATATCGACTACGCGCTGGTGGTGGACGGCGAGACCGCCAACCTGGTGTACGAGAAGACCCTGGAGCGCATGACCGCCCCGGACGTCACCGCCGACGACTTCCGCAACGAGCTGGCCGCGCTGACCACCGGGTCGGGCGCCGCCGCGATGGTGATGGCGCGCGCGGAGCTGGTGCCGGACGCGCCGCGCTACAAGGGCGGCGTGACCCGCTCGGCCACCGAGTGGAACCAGCTGTGCCTGGGCAACCTGGACCGCATGGTCACCGACACCCGCCTGTTGCTGATCGAAGGCATCAAGCTGGCGCAGAAGACCTTCAGCGCCGCCAAGATCGCACTCGGCTGGGCCGTGGAGGAGCTGGACCAGTTCGTGATCCACCAGGTCAGCCAGCCGCACACCGCCGCGTTCATCAAGAACTTCGGCATCGACCCGAAGAAGGTCATGACCATCTTCGGCGAGCACGGCAACATCGGCCCGGCCTCGGTGCCGATCGTGCTGAGCAAGCTCAAGCAGCTGGGCAAGCTGAAGAAGGGCGATCGCATCGCGCTTCTGGGTATTGGCTCGGGCCTGAACTGCTCGATGGCTGAAGTGGTCTGGTAAGCAGCCCGTTGCCCGACCTCCTGTAGAGCCGAGCCATGCTCGGCTCACGCGCGCAGCGCGGCTCTTCCGCAGCGGACCGGAGAGCAGCCGAGCAACGGCTCGGCTCTACATTGCGCCGCGACTCTCCTTAGGTGCTCCGCATGCGCGATCTTCCCGGTTACCCCGCCCACCCGCAGCGCTTCGAGGTCCGCCCCGGCCTGTCGATGAACTATCTCGACGAGGGCCCGCGCGATGGCGAGGTGGTGGTGATGGTGCACGGCAACCCGTCGTGGAGCTATTACTGGCGCACGCTGGTGGCCGGCCTGTCGGACACCTACCGCTGCATCGTGCCGGACCACATCGGCATGGGCCTGTCGGACAAGCCGGACGACAGCCGCTATGAGTACACGCTGCAGTCGCGCGTGGACGATCTTGATGCGCTGCTGAAGCACCTGGGCATCACCGGCCCGGTGACCCTGGCCGTGCACGACTGGGGCGGCATGATCGGGTTCGGCTGGGCGCTGTCGCACCACGACCAGGTGAAGCGCCTGGTCGTGCTCAACACCGCTGCCTTCCCGATGCCGGCGGCGAAGAAGATGCCGTGGCAGATCGCGCTGGGCCGCCACTGGAAGATCGGCGAGTGGATCATCCGCAGCTTCAACGCGTTCTCGTCCGGTGCCTCGTGGCTGGGCGTGGAGCGGAAGATGCCGGCCGATGTGCGCCGCGCCTACGTGTCGCCGTATAACAGCTGGGCCAACCGCATCAGCACCATCCGCTTCATGCAGGACATCCCGCTGTCGCCGGCCGACAAGGCCTGGTCGCTGCTGGAGCGTGCCGGCAAGGCACTGCCCTCGTTCGCCGACCGCCCGGCCTTCCTCGGCTGGGGCCTGCGTGACTTCGTGTTCGACCATCATTTCCTGAAGGGTTTCCAGGCCGCACTGCCGCAGGCCCAGGTGCATGCCTTCGAGGACGCCGGCCACTATGTGCTGGAAGACAAGCACGAAGTGCTGGTACCGGAGATCCGCGCGTTCCTGGACGCCAACCCGATCTGATCGGTGTGCCGACCGTTGGTCGGCACACCGGATTACGCGGCGACCGGTGCCTGCGGCGGTGAGGACGGGCTGTTGCCGTTGTCGTCCGGGTGATCGTCGTCATTGTCGGCGTCATCGCGCCAGCGCCAGTCGGCCGGCGTCAGCGGATCCAGGCCATAGGCAATGCGCGCCTTGTCGCACTGCGGGCTGGCCTTGCCGTATT
Organism: Stenotrophomonas sp. T8; assembly: GCF_051853085.1. Classification (NCBI taxonomy): domain Bacteria; kingdom Pseudomonadati; phylum Pseudomonadota; class Gammaproteobacteria; order Lysobacterales; family Lysobacteraceae; genus Stenotrophomonas; species Stenotrophomonas sp. T8. Next base: position 4,289,706 of record NZ_CP195329.1, read on the forward strand.
CCCACGATGCATCCACCTCACGGCACACGCTGGGCCGATTGGGGTGGATGGTGCAGCGTGAATACACGCCGATCTGCGCATCCAGCGCGACGCAGCGCACCGGCTTGGAATGGGTGCCGCGCATGCACAGGCGGTGCGGATCCAGCACCTCGGTGAGCTGATGCGGCACGCCGCCGGGGGTGACCTCGTCCGATTCCATCCAGTGGAAGGCCACGCGGTACTGGGTGCAGCAGGCGCCGCAGGTCATGCAGGGATGTTGCATGGGCAAGCCGCCTCGGGCGGCAGTCGGAATCAGGAACGAGGGAGCGGATTTTCCACGAAGTGGGCCGCCGCGCAAGAAATTCCGTAAGCGGCGACAATGAACGGATGAACCGACCCTGCAATATCGCGGCACGGCTGCCTGAACTGGCGCGTGAACGCCCCGACCAGATCGCCATCCGCTGCCCCGGCCGCCGCGGCGCCGGCAACGGCATGGCCGCCTACGATGTCACCCTCGATTACCGTCAGCTGGACGCCCGCAGTGATGCCATGGCCGCCGGCCTGGCCGGCTACGGGATCGGCCGTGGCGTGCGCACGGTGGTGATGGTGCGGCCTTCTCCGGAGTTCTTCCTGCTGATGTTCGCGCTGTTCAAGCTGGGCGCAGTGCCGGTGCTGGTCGATCCGGGCATCGACCGGCGCGCGCTGAAGCAGTGCCTGGACGAGGCGCAGCCGCAGGCCTTCATCGGCATTCCGCTGGCGCATGTGGCGCGGCTGGTGCTGCGCTGGGCGCCGTCGGCCACCCGGCTGGTGACGGTCGGCCGCCGCCTCGGCTGGGGCGGCACCACGCTGGCCGCGCTGGAGCGCGCTGGCGCCAGCGCTGGGCCGATGCTGGCCGACACCGATGGCGAGGACATGGCGGCGATCCTGTTCACCAGCGGCTCCACCGGCGTGCCCAAGGGCGTCGTCTACCGCCACCGCCACTTCGTCGGCCAGATCCAGTTGCTGGGCAGTGCCTTCGGCATGGAAGCGGGTGGGGTGGACCTGCCGACCTTCCCACCGTTCGCGCTGTTCGACCCGGCGCTGGGGCTGACCTCGGTGATCCCGGACATGGACCCGACGCGGCCGGCGCAGGCCGACCCGGGACGCCTGCACGATGCCATCCAGCGCTTCGGCGTGACCCAGCTGTTCGGCTCGCCAGCGCTGATGCGGGTGCTGGCCCGGCACGGGCGGCCACTGCCGACGGTGACCCGGGTGACCTCGGCCGGGGCACCGGTGCCGCCGGACGTGGTCGCCACCATCCGCAGCCTGCTGCCGGCCGATGCGCAGTTCTGGACTCCCTATGGCGCCACCGAGTGCCTGCCGGTGGCGGTGGTCGAAGGCCGCGAACTGGAGCGCACCCGCGCGGCGACCGAGGCCGGTGCCGGCACCTGCGTGGGCAACGTGGTGGCCCCCAACGAGGTGCGCATCATCGCCATCGACGACGCACCGCTGCCGGACTGGTCGCAGGCGCGCGTGCTGGCGGTGGGGGAAGTGGGGGAAATCACCGTGGCCGGGCCGACCGCCACCGACAGCTACTTCAACCGCCCGCAGGCCACCGCGGCGGCGAAGATCCGCGAGACGCTGGTCGATGGCAGCACCCGCGTGGTGCATCGCATGGGCGACGTCGGTTATTTCGATGTGCAGGGCCGCCTGTGGTTCTGCGGGCGCAAGACCCAGCGCGTGGAAACCGCGCGCGGGCCGCTGTACACCGAGCAGGTCGAGCCGGTGTTCAACACCGTGGCCGGCGTGGCGCGCACGGCACTGGTCGGCGTCGGCGCCGCCGGCGCGCAGGTGCCGGTGCTGTGCGTGGAACTGCAGCGCGGCCGGTCCGACAGCCCGGCGCTGCAGGAAGCGCTGCGTGCGCACGCGGCCGCCCGCCTGCCAGAGGCCGGCCTGCAGCACTTCCTGGTGCATCCGGCGTTCCCCGTCGATATCCGTCACAACGCCAAGATCGGCCGCGAAAAGCTCGCCGTCTGGGCCAGCGCCGAACTGGAGAAGCGCGCATGAAGATCCTGGTCACCGGTGGCGGTGGTTTCCTTGGGCGGGCGCTGTGCCGCGGGCTGGTCGAGCGTGGCCACCAGGTGCTGGCGTTCAACCGCAGTCATTACTCGGAACTGCAGGCGATGGGCGTGGGCCAGATCCGCGGTGATCTGGCCGATGCGCAGGCGGTGCTGCATGCGGTGGCCGGCGTCGATGCGGTGTTCCACAACGGCGCCAAGGCCGGCGCATGGGGCAGCTATGACAGCTACCACCAGGCCAACGTGGTCGGCACCGACAACGTCCTCGCGGCCTGCCGCGTGCATGGCATCAACCGGCTGGTCTACACCTCCACGCCCAGCGTGACCCATCGTGCCACGCACCCGGTGGAAGGCCTCGGGGCTGACGAGGTGCCGTACGGCGAAGATTTCCAGGCGCCGTATGCGGCCACCAAGGCAATCGCCGAACAGCGCGTGCTGGCCGCCAACGATGCGTCGCTGGCGACGGTGGCACTGCGCCCGCGGCTGATCTGGGGCCCCGGTGACCAGCAGCTGGTGCCCAGGCTCGCCGAGCGTGCGCGGCAGGGACGCCTGCGCCTGGTCGGCGATGGCAACAACAAGGTCGATACCACCTACATCGACAACGCCGCGCTGGCGCACTTCCTCGCCTTTGACGCCCTGGCACCGGGCGCTGCGTGTGCGGGCAAGGCCTACTTCATCTCCAACGGCGAGCCGTTGCCGATGCGCGAGCTGGTGAACAAGCTGTTGGCTGCGGTGGGTGCGCCATCCGTGGACAAGGCGATCAGCTTCAAGACCGCCTACCGCATCGGCGCCGTCTGCGAGCGGCTGTGGCCGCTGCTGCGCCTGCGCGGCGAGCCGCCGCTGACCCGCTTCCTGGCCGAGCAGCTGTGCACGCCGCACTGGTACAGCATGGAACCGGCGCGCCGTGACTTCGGCTACGTGCCGCAGGTCAGCATCGAAGAAGGGCTGCGCAGGCTGAAGGCTTCATCTGCTGCATAGATCGCCATCACTGGTTGCACACCGCAGGATCGGGAGGATGGACCCACGCCATCCAAGGCTCGACCACCCGCGAGGAGCGCCATGCTGCACTACGCCATCATCTTCTTTGTCATCGCCATCATCGCCGCCGTTCTGGGTTTCTCCGGAATTGCCGGCGCCGCAACGAACATCGCCTGGATCCTGTTCGTGGTGTTCCTGATCCTTGCGGTGATCTCGATGTTCCGCAAGCGAGGCTAGCTGGTAGTGCCGGCCGCTGGCCGGTATCGCTTTCCGCAGAGTCGAGCCATGCTCGACTCTGCGGGCGATAACAACGCTATACAGCGCTCTGCAGTTCGCGATCGGCTTCATGGCGCTCCAGCGCCAGCTCGATCAGGCGGGTGATCAGCGTGGTGTAGTCCACGCCGCTGGCACCCCACAGCTTCGGGTACATGCTGATGCGGGTGAAGCCGGGCAGCGTGTTGACCTCGTTGATGATGATGTCGCCGCCCGCGGTGAGGAACACATCCACGCGCGCCATGCCGGCACACTCCAGCGCCTGGTAGGCCCGCAGAGCGGTCTGCTGGATCCGCGCCTGGGTTGCAGCATCGATATCCGCGGGTACCACCACCTCGGCACCATCGGCGTTGATGTACTTGGTGTCGTAAGCATAGAACTCGTCGTGCACCACCACCTCGCCGCACAGGCTGGCCTGCGGATGTTCGTTGCCCAGCACCGCGCACTCGATCTCGCGGCCGATCACCGCCGATTCCACCAGCACTTTGTGGTCGTAGCGCAGCGCCAATGCCAGCGCTCCGGCAAAGCCCGCCGCATCCTTGACCTTGCTCACGCCTACCGATGAGCCTTGGTTGGCCGGCTTCACGAACAGCGGCAGGCCAAGCCGGGCGATCACCGCATCGACATCCACTTCCGCCACCTGGTGGCGGCGGATGCACAGCCACGGCGCCACCTGCAGCCCGGCGTCGCGCAGCAGGCGCTTGGTCACGTCCTTGTCCATCGCCGCTGCCGAGCCCAGTACCGGCGAACCGACGAAGGGCAGGTTGGCCATGCGCAGCAGGCCCTGCAGCGCGCCGTCCTCGCCCAGCGGCCCGTGCACGATCGGCAGCACCACATCGACCTGGCCGAGCGCGTAGGCCGCATCGCACGGCTGCAGCTGCCCCTGCTCGGCGCCCGGGCGCACCACCAGCGACGTGCCGGAGCGATGCAGCGCGATGCGCGAGGGATCTTCGGCATTGATCAGGAACGTCTCCGGCTGGCTCAGGTGCCACTGCCCCTGCTTGTCGATGCCGACCAGCACCGGCTCGAAGCGCTCGCGATCGAGCGCATCGAGGATGTTCTTCGCCGACTGCAGTGAAACTTCGTGCTCGGAAGACTTGCCCCCGAAGATGATGCCGACCCGGGTCCGTGCCATGGGGAATGCGATGTCCTGTGCGTTGCGTGGCCTCATAGCATGAACCTTCATCAGCCCTCCGCGTGAGGCACAGATGAACCGGATATCCATCCACGCATGGCGTGGATCTGCCGTGTCGACCAAGGTCGACACCCACCAACAGCAACACAGAACGCCGTCCCGACAGATCGCAGCAAGCTGTCGAAGGCGGGGTGGGTCCGGTTGCGGGGGCGTGAGCGCCATGGATGGCGCGACCGAGCTTACATGGACGTACTTGCAGCGTCCCCCGCAACCGGACCCACCCCGCCATCCCACGGATAGCCAGCTTTGATGTTGCCCTGGCTGTTGCATCTGCGGGTGCCGGGCGGCAGCCCGGCCCAAGCCCCCCACCCACGCAGGTAGAATGCGCCCATGGCTCTTTCCCTGCTCAAGTCCCTCAAGCCGGTCGCTGGCCGCGCCCTGCAGATCGCCCTGAACCGCGCGCTGGCGCTGGATCCGGATACCCGCCATGCCCTGGCCAGCCTCGATGGCCGGCACATCGACCTGACCCTGGAAGCGCCGTCGCTGGCGATGCGCATCAGCGTCGACGGCGACCAGCTGCGGGTCGGCCCGGTGGATGCGCAGGAAGCCGACCTGGCCGTGCGCAGCAGCCTGGCCGGCGTGCTGGCGCAGCTGCCGCTGCTGGCCAACGCACGGCGCGGCGAGTCCAACAACAAGGGCCGTGTACGCGTGGCCGGTGACGCCGAACTGGCGCGGCGCCTGCAGCAGCTGGCCAAGGGCTTCGACCCGGACTGGCAGCAGCCGTTCGTCAGCGTGTTTGGCGAGGTACTGGGCGTGCAGGTCGCCAACACCCTGCGCAGCGCCCTGCAGCACGCGCGCCAGGGTGCGATCGACCTGGCCCACAGCGCCGCCGAATTCATCACCGAGGAATCGCGCGACGTGGTGCCGCGCGCCGAACTGGATGCCTTCCACGATGATGTGGACGTGCTGCGCGATGACGTCGAGCGTCTTGGCGCGCGGGTGCAGCGCCTGCGGGGTGCCGCATGAAGGCCGTGCTGCGGGCGAGCCGCATCGGCCGGGTGATCCTGCGTTACCGCCTTGACGACCTGCTGCAGGGCACGCCGGCCGAGCGTTGGCTGCGCCTGGCCAAGCCGTTCGTGCCGCGTGCCTCGGCCGACATCGCCGCACAGTCGCGCGGTGCGCGCCTGCGCCTGGCGCTGCAGGACCTCGGCCCGATCTTCGTCAAGTTCGGCCAGATCCTGTCCACCCGCCGCGACCTGGTGCCGCCGGACGTGGCCAACGAACTGACCCTGCTGCAGGACCGGGTCAAGCCGTTCGACGGTGACACCGCGCGTCGCATTGTCGAGGAAGCGCTTGGCTTGCCGGTCAGCGAGGCGTTCGCCAGCTTCGATACCGAACCACTGGCCTCGGCTTCGATCGCGCAGGTGCATGCGGCTACGCTGGCCGATGGCCGCCAGGTGGTGGTCAAGGTGCTGCGCCCGGGCATCGAGAAGCAGATCGATGCCGACATCGCCCTGCTCAACTCGCTGGCCGCGCTGGTCGAGCGTACCCATCCGCGTGCCGACAAGATCCGACCGCGCGAAGTGGTGGCCGAAGTCGAGAACACCCTGGCCGCCGAGCTGGACCTGCAGCGCGAAGGCGCCAATGCCAGCGTGCTGCGCCGCTTCTGGGAGAACAGCGACGACCTGTACGTGCCGGAAGTGATCTGGAGCCATACCGCCGAGCGCGCGCTGACCCTGGAGCGCGTGTGGGGCATCCCGTCCGACGACATCGCTGCGCTCGACAAGGCGGGCATCGACCGCAAGGCACTGGCCGCCAAGGGCGTGCGGGTCTTCTACACCCAGGTGTTCCGCGACAACTTCTTCCATGCCGATGCGCACGCCGGCAACATCTGGGTCGACACCGATCCGGCCCGCCGCGCCAACCCGCGATTCATCGCTCTGGACTTCGGCATCATGGGCCAGCTGTCGCAGGAGGATCAGTACTACCTGGCCGAGAACTTCATGGCCATCTTCAACCGCGACTACCGCCGCATCGCCGAACTGCATGTGCAGGCGCGCTGGATGCCGGACAACGTGCGCATCGATGATCTGGAAGCGGCCGTGCGTTCGGTGTGCGAGCCGTACTTCACCCGTCCGCTGTCGCAGATCTCGCTGGCCGAAGTGCTGATGAAGCTGTTCCGCGTGGCGCAGCGCTACCAGCTGACCCTGCAGCCGCAGCTGATCCTGCTGCAGAAGACCCTGCTGAACATCGAAGGTGTCGGCCGCCAGCTGGATCCGCAGATCGATATCTGGGCGGTGGCCAAGCCGGTGCTGGCGAAGATCCTGCGCGAGCGCTACAGCCCACGCCGGGTCGTGCGCGAGATCGGCAAGCGGTTGCCGGAAATCATGACCCACGCACCGGACATGCCGCGCCTCGTACACGCCTGGCTGACCCAGCAGGTGGAGGGGCGCCACGAGCTGGCGATGCGCTCGCGCGATCTGGTTGCGCTGGATGCCAGCGTGCAGCGCCTGCAGAAGCGCGCGGTCGGCGCGATCACCGGCGTCGGCCTGCTGGCCATCGCCGCGCTGATGTACGTGCTGCAGCCGCCGGGCTGGTACTGGGGCGACCTGCCGATGTGGAGCTGGGTGTCCGGTGCCGTCGGCGCGCTGGCGCTGGCGCGCGCGTGGTGGAGATAGACCCGGTGCTGCAGACGCTGAAGAACGAACTGATGCACTTCGGTGCTGAAAACGACGCGCATGAAACCGAGCGCGCTCGGCGCATGCTCAACATCACGCCGGATACCGGTGAATTCCTGTCGGTGCTGGTGCGTTTCGGCACCGCACGCCGTGTACTGGAAATCGGCACCTCCAATGGCTACTCCACGCTGTGGCTGGCCGAAGCCGCCGCCGCCATCGACGGCCACGTGACCACGCTGGAAGTCGCCGAGGACAAGGTGGCGATGGCGCGATCCACGTTCGCGCGCAGCGGCTTGGCCGCGCACATCACGCTGGTGCATGGCGATGCCGGGCAGTGGTTGGCAGAGGCCGGCGAAGGCTGCATCGACCTGCTGTTCCTCGATTCGGACCGCGGGCAGTACGCCGGCTGGTGGCCGCAGGTGCGCCGCGTGCTGCGGCCAGGGGGCCTGCTGGTGGTGGACAACGCCACGTCGCACGCGGAAGAGATGAAACCCTTGTGCCTGCTGCTGGATGCCGATCCGGACTTCAGCACCAGCCTGGTGCCGGTGGGCAACGGCGAACTGCTGGCCGTGCGCAACGCCTGATTGCCACGCTGCCCGCGCGTGATCCGGTAGTGCCGGCTGCTGGCCGGCAGCCGCCGCAATCCAACTGCCCCGGAGGCAGCCGGCCAGCGGCCGGCTCTACCCCATTCAGTGCCCAGCCACGATAATCCCGCGGTGAGTACCGAACCTGACACCCTCGCCGCGGTCGAGACTGAAACCGCGCCCCTGCAGCTGCTGCACCTGGATGAGCGCCTGGCCGTGGTCAACAAGCCTGCCGGGCTGATGGTCCACGACAGCAAGCTGGCCCGTGGCGAAGATGATTTCCTGGCCGACCGCCTGCGTGAGCAGCTGGGGCGGCCGATCTTCCTCGTGCACCGCCTGGACCGGGCCACCAGTGGCTGCCTGCTGCTGGCCTTCGACCGCGAAACCGCCAGTTCGCTGGGCAAGGCACTGATGGGTGGCGAAGTGGCCAAGGACTACCTGACGGTCTGCCGAGGCTGGCCGGCCGAGCTGTCCTGGCGGGTGGACCATGATTTGGATGGCGGGCCGGGCAAGCCGGTGAAGAAGCCGGCGATCACCGATTTCCAGCGCCTGGCCACTGGCGAGCTGTCGGTGCCGGTGGGCGAATTCAGCAGCTCGCGCTACGCGCTGCTGCGCTGCCAGCCGCAGACCGGGCGCTTCCGGCAGATCCGCCGTCACCTCAAGCACCTCTCGCATCACATGATCGGCGATACCAGCCACGGCGATGGGCGCCATAACCGCATCTTCCGCATGCAGGGCGTGCACCGCATGCTGCTGCACGCCGAGCGCCTGCGTTTTCCGCATCCGGAGGGCGGCAACGTGGATGTCAGTGCGCCGCTGGACCGCCAGTTCCAGAAGGCACTGGACCTGTTCGGCTGGCAGGTGGACGCAGTTTGACGGTAGTGCCGGCCGCTGGCCGGCAGCTGCGTGATTCCAGGTGTACTGGGGAGCCGGCCAGCGGCCGGCACTACCTCATTCTCGTTTCTTTTCCGGCTCGTTGACGATCGCTTCCAGGTCTTTCTGCAGGTCCGCAAACAGCGGCTGCATGCGCGCCTGGATGGCCACCATCACGTTCTGCATCAGTGCCGGGGTCTTGTCCAGCAGGCTCTGGCCTGCCGCGCTCTCGTAGAACTCGGCCATCGCCAGCACGTCTTCCTTGCTGAACGTCTTCTTGTACAGGTCCACGTACATCGGCCGCAGCTGCTGCCACGACATGGCCTGGCGCAGGGTCTGGCTGGTCCGCGCCTGGATCCGCTTCAGCTGTTCCTGCTGCTGGGCGGTGAGTTGGCGCTGCGCGGCCACCTGCTGGAACTGCTGCTGCTGCATGGCTTCGATCTGCGGCACCATGGTGTCGATCATGCTCTGCGCGCGCGAGGCCGACAGCAGGCGGTTGATGTCGCCGTCGGTCGGCGGGGCGGCCAGTGCCGGGACGCTGGCCGTGGCCAGTGCCAGCAGCAGGGCGGCGCGGCGCAGCAGGGACGGCAGGGCGGGTGCGAAGCGGGTCATGCGGGCTTCCTGCGGTACATGGGACCGCCAGCATACCTGCAGCCCAGGCGAAGGCGGCGTGTTCGGCGCCTGATCGGCGGCATACGGGGCGCGATGGCGCACTCCACCACGTGGCTGCCGCTACAATGCGCGGATGGGCAGTGGACCGGTCACCATCAGCGCGCAGCTTGAAATCCCCGACGGCGAGATCGTCGAGCGGTTCGTGCGCGCCAGTGGCGCCGGCGGCCAGAACGTCAACAAGGTGTCCACTGCGGTGGAACTGCGTTTCGACGTGGCCAACTCGCCCTCGTTGCCCGAACCGTTGCGCGCGCGGCTGTTGGCGCGGCGTGACCGGCGCATGACCGGCGAAGGCGTGCTGGTCATCGACGCGCAACGTTTCCGCACCCAGGATCGCAATCGCGAGGATGCGCGCGAGCGGCTGGCGGCCTTCATCCAGGCCGGGCTGAGCGTGCCCAAACCGCGCAAGGCCACCAAGCCGACCCTCGGGTCGAAACTGCGTCGTCTGGACGCCAAACGCGGGCGCGCGCAGATCAAGCGCGGGCGCTCATCACGTGACTGGGAGTGATTGCTTGAACAACCCGACTTCGTTGCTGCCGGCCGTCCCGCCGCAGATGCCGCAGGTCAAACCCAACGCCTTCCTGCGCTGGCTGGCGCGCTGCACCCTGCGCATGGGGGGCTGGAAGGTGACCGGCACCCTGCCTGACATCCCCAGGCTGGTCTTCATCATCGCCCCGCATTCGTCCAACTGGGACGGGCTGTGGGGCATGGCGGCGAAGATCGCGCTCGGCATGAAGGTGAAGGTGCTGGGCAAGGCGTCGCTGTTCTGGTGGCCGCTGGGCCCGTTGCTGCACCGGCTGGGCGTGATTCCGCTCGATCGCAGCTCGCCACAGGGCACGGTGGGCCAGGCGGTGGACCTGCTGCGCAACAACGAGAAGATGTGGTTCGCCATCACCCCCGAGGGCACCCGCAAGGCGGTGAAGGACTGGAAGGCCGGCTTCCTGAAGATCGCCCGGATGGCCGACGTGCCGATCCTGACTGCGTATTTCCACTATCCGGAAAAGACCATCGGCATCGGTCCGTTGTTCACCCCGAGCGGCGACGATGTGGCCGACATGGCTGCCATCCGCGAGTTCTACCGGCCCTGGATCGGCAAGACCCGCGGCACGGTCTGAGCCGGCCGCAGGCCGCCGCATAGACGCCACGTCCGGCACATGCCGGGCGAGCGCGACAGGAGTAGGGTGGAGGGCTGGTATCCATACCGTCTGCCCAAGGAGCGTTTTTACATGTCGCGTACCGTAGTCCTGGCCGCCGCCATCAGCCTGGCGCTGGCGGCCTGTTCCGGCAAGGAGTCCACCCCCGTGTCCGATGCCCAGAAGACCCCGGCCCAGCAGCCGGCCGAAGCCTCCACCAATCCGCTGCTGAGTGCCAGCACGCTGCCGTTCCAGGCCCCGCCGTTCGACAAGATCAAGGACAGCGACTACCTGCCGGCGTTCGAAGAAGGCATGCGCCAGCACCTGGCCGACGTGCGCAAGATCGCCGACAGCAGCGAGCCGGCCACCTTCGACAACACCATCGTGGCGATGGAGCGCAGCGGCGAGACCCTGACCCGCGTGTCGCGCATCTTCTTCGGCCTGGTCCAGGCCGACACCAACGATGCGCGCCAGAAGATCCAGGAAGAAGTGGCGCCGAAGCTGGCCGCGCACCAGGATGAGATCAACCTCGATCCGAAGCTGTTCGCGCGCGTGAAGTCGCTGTACGACCAGCGTGACACGCTGGAGCTGGATCCGGTGCAGAAGCGCCTGGTCGAGCACTATTACGATGGCCTGGTGCGCGCCGGTGCGCAGCTGTCCGACGCTGACAAGGCGACCCTGCGCAAGCTCAACGTGGAAGAGACCACGCTCTCCACCCAGTTCCACACCCGCCTGGTGGCCGCGACCGCCGCTGCGGCTGTTGTCGTTGACGACAAGGCCAAGCTGGCCGGCCTGGACGAGGGCGCAATCAACAACGCTGCGGCCGCCGCCAAGGACCGCAAGCTGGATGGCAAATTCCTGCTGCCGCTGCAGAACACCACCCAGCAGCCGGTGCTCGGCTCGCTGAGCGATCGCGACCAGCGTGCCGCCGTGCTGAAGGCCTCTGAAACCCGCGCCGAGCGCGGTGATGCCAACGACACCCGGCAGACCGTGCAGCGCCTGGCCCAGCTGCGTGCGCAGAAGGCCAAGCTGCTCGGCTTTGACACCTTCGCCGACTACCAGCTGGGCGACCAGATGGCCAAGACTCCGGCGGCCGCGCTCAAGCTGCTGACCGACACCGTGCCGGCCGCCACCGCCAAGGCGCGCGCCGAGGCCGGTGAGATCCAGAAGGTCATCGACGCGCAGAAGGGCGGATTCCAGGTCGCCGCTTCGGACTGGGACTTCTATGCCGAGCAGGTGCGCAAGGCCAAGTACGATCTGGACGAGTCGCAGATCAAGCCGTACTTCGAACTGGACAACGTGCTGCAGAACGGCGTCTTCTACGCCGCCACCCAGCTGTACGGCATCACCTTCAAGCCGCGCACCGACATTCCGACCTACAACCCGGACATGAAGGTGTACGAAGTGTTCGACAAGGACGGCACCTCGCTGGCCCTGTTCTACACCGACTACTTCAAGCGTGACAGCAAGTCCGGCGGCGCCTGGATGGACGTGTTCGTCGAGCAGGACGGCCTGACCGGTGCCAAGCCGGTGGTCTACAACGTCTGCAACTTCACCAAGCCGGCCGCCGGCCAGCCGGCGCTGATCAGCTTCGACGACGTCACCACCATGTTCCATGAGTTCGGCCATGCGCTGCACGGCATGTTCTCGAACGTGAAGTACCCGTCGATCGCCGGCACCGCCACCTCGCGTGACTTCGTCGAGTTCCCGTCGCAGTTCAACGAGCACTGGGCACTGGACCCGAAGGTGTTCGCCAACTACGCCAAGCACTACAAGACCGGCGAGGCGATGCCGCAGGAACTGGTCGACAAGATTCTCAAGGCGCGCAGCTTCAACCAGGGCTATGCGACCACCGAATACCTGTCGGCCGCGCTGCTCGACCTGGCCTGGCACACGCAGAAGGCCGATGCACCGCTGCAGGATGTCGGCGCCTTTGAAGCCAGCGCGCTGAAGAAGTTCAAGGTCGACCTGCCGCAGGTACCGCCGCGCTACCGCACCACCTACTTCGACCATATCTGGGGTGGTGGTTACTCGGCCGGTTACTACGCCTACTTCTGGGCCGAAGTGCTGGACCATGACGCCTACCAGTGGTTCACCGAACACGGTGGGCTGACGGCGGCCAACGGCCAGGAGTTCCGCGACAAGATCCTCTCGCGCGGCAACAGCGTGGAGCTGTCGACCCTGTACCGCGATTTCCGCGGCAAGGACCCGTCGGTGGAACCGCTGCTGAAGTTCCGCGGGCTGAAATAAGAAAGCGAAAACGGCGGGGGCAACCCCGCCGTTTTTCTTTGTGTAGAGCCGAGCCCATGCTCGGCTGGCTTTTTCTGGAGACGCAGCCGAGCATGGGCTCGGCTCTACACAAGCGGATCACGTCCCCACGTGCACGCGGTTGGCCTGCTCGGCCAGGCCCAGGTGGTCGAGCGCGATATCCAGCGCCAGCACATAACTCTGCGCGCCATACCCAGCAGCAATGCCCAGGCGCTGGCCGACACCGGCCGGCAGGCACGGTTCGGCTACTGCGCCGTCGTCATGCACCTCTACGTACGCGTTGTGCAGATAGGGCAGCAGCCGCTGCAGGCGCAGACTGTTGGCACACGCACCCGGATCGAGCAGCGTCACCTCGCCACGGCTGTGGTCGGCCACGCGCAGCGCATCGAGTAGTTCCTGTTCCGAACCGCAGGCGCGGATCGCCACGCTGGTGCCGGCGTCGATCGCGCGATGCACCAGCGACTTCAGGACCGGTGCCGGCAGCGGCATCGCGGTGCGGATCAGGGCGCCGGCCGCTTCCGGGCCGCGGATGATGAAGATCGACATGACTCAGCTCTCCTGCGCCAGGCGGCGGCCGACAATGGCCAGCGACAACGGGTAACCGGCCTGCTGGCTGCGCTGGTCGACCACCACGGCGGCGGGGCCGTGCTGCAGGCGCAGGCGTGCATCCAGACCAGGTTCGCTGGGCGCCTGCAACTCGATGTACTGCGCCGGCAGCCGTTCCAGCGCCGCCTGCAGCGCGCCACCTTCGGCCTGCCATTGCGCCTCGTCGGCGGCACCGACATCCAGCAGTACCCAGTCGGCCGAGCGCGCCTGCGGCTGGCACAGGCACTGGCGTACCTCGGACAGGCTGGCGCAATCACTGCACAGCACGCGATGGCCGGCCAGCTGTGCCGGCAGTTGGGGACGCGGTGCCGACGAAGAGGCGTGGCGGATCACCAGGAGGGTCATACAACACCTTGCGGAATGCGCCGTGTGGCGCGGTGGGCACACGATGCGCGTGCTGCCCGTAAAGGTGCGATGCCCGCGGCCGGACCGGGGCGTAAAACCTGCGTAACCCTTCATGTAGAGCCGAGCCTACGCTCGGCTGCTCTGCGCCCCAGTCGGGCAACCTCGACGCTACAAAGAACAAGCCGAGCATGGGCTCGGCTCTACAGGAGCGCGGCGCGGGAACCTCTTGCGCCCGGATGTGGTCTGATGCAGCCACCACCCAACCGGAGCCTGTCATGGATGCTGTTGCCCGTCCCCCCTTTTCCCAACGCGCCGTGGCCTGGCTGAAGAAGGAAGCATTGCCGCTGCTGGTGATGCTCGGCCTGCTCGCCGCCGCCCGCGATACCCTGGCCAACCATTACGTGGTGCCGAGTGGTTCGATGCAGCCGACCCTGCAGCCCGGCGACCGGGTGGTGGTGGACATGCGCGCCTACGGTCTGCGCCTGCCATTCACCAACACGGAACTGATGGCGACCGGCACCCCGCAGCGTGGCGAGGTGGCGGTCTTCGACTCACCGGCCGACGGCACCCGCCTGATCAAGCGCGTGGCGGCGGTGGCCGGTGACCATGTGCAGATGCGCGAAGGCCATCTGAGCATCAACGGGCAGCCGCTGCAGATGGCCGACCTGCAGGACGTGGAAGCCTTCGGCGAGCGACGTGCCCGCCTTGATCTGGACATGGGCGGCGGTCCGGACATCGCCGACCTGGTGGTGCCGGCTGGCAAGGTGCTGGTGCTGGGTGACCACCGCGGCAACAGCTTCGATGGCCGCTTCTTCGGCTTCGTCGACGCCGACAAGCTCTACGGCCGCGCGGTGGCGGTGTACTACCGCCGGGGCGACGGCTTCGAGTGGCAGCGCCTGTAAGCTGAATTGATACTTCTCGTATATCAATCATGACCTATCAGGTTATGGATCGACTGGATAGACGGGCCTAGTCTGAGGCCCGTTCCCTCCCACGCTTGGCCGCCCCCACCGGCCCATCGATCCCATGACTGGCGAAACCGCGGCGGCCGTCGAACGCCGCCCCCCCACTGTCGACTCCAGCGCCGAGACCCGCATCCAGCAGGGCACACCGGCCTTTCGTCGCACCGCGCTGGCGCTGTTCCTGGCCGGCTTTTCCACCTTCGGCCTGCTGTACACGGTGCAGCCGCTGCTGCCTGAGTTCAGCCGTCACTTCGGCGTGTCCGCCGCCGGCAGCGCGATGTCGTTGTCGCTGACCACCGGTACCCTGGCCGTAGCGATGCTGCTGGCCGGGTTGCTGTCCGACGCGGTCGGCCGCCGCCCGTTGATGATCGTCGCGTTGCTGGCCTCGGCCATGCTGTCGCTGAGCTCGGCGCTGGTGGATGACTGGACCACGCTGCTGGTATTGCGCACGCTGCTCGGCCTGGCGCTGAGCGGCGTGCCGGCGGTGGCGATGACCTACCTGGTCGAGGAAATGGACAGCCGCGCGCTGGGCCTGGCGATGGGCCTGTACATCGGCGGCAATGCCATCGGTGGCATGAGCGGACGCCTGCTGGCCGGCATCATCGCCGACCACTGGGGCTGGCGCTGGGGTATCGGCGTGGTCTCGATCATCGCCATCGCCAGTACCGTGCTGTTGTGGCTGCAGCTGCCGCCGTCGCGCCACTTCCATCCCCGTCGTGACGGCCTGCGCCGGTTGCCGTCGCGCTGGCGCCTGCTGTTCGCCGACCCGGGCCTGCCGTGGCTGTTCGCCACCTCGTTCGTGCTGATGGGCGTGTTCGTCACCCTCTACAACTACCTGGGCTACCACCTGCTGGCGCCACCGTACCACCTCAGCCAGACCGTGGTCGGCCTGATCTTCAGCGTCTATCTGGTGGGCACCTTCAGTTCGGCGTGGATGGGCCAGCAGGCAACGCGCTACGGGCGCGGCCGCATCCTGTCGATCTCGTTCGCGTTGATCGGCGCCGGCATCGCACTGCTGGCAATGCCGTGGCTGAGTGCGATGGCACTGGGTATCGCGCTGGTCACGTTCGGCTTCTTCGGCGGCCACTCGGTGGCCAGCAGCTGGGTTGGCAGCCGCGCCGGTACGATGCGCGCCGAAGCCTCGGCGATGTACCTGTTCGCCTACTACCTGGGATCCAGCGTGCTGGGCGGGGTCGGTGGCCTGGCCTATGCGGCCTGGGACTGGCTTGGCGTGTGCGCGTTCGCGGCCGTGCTGACGCTGGTCGGCGGCGGTATCGTCTGGGCACTGCAGCAGCGCGCGCCGCAGCCGGTGACGGCGTGAACCAAACTGTACAGTAGTGCCGGCCGCTGGCCGGCATGCCGGCCCCTGTGGGGTTGCCGGCCAGCGGCCGGCACTACCCGGGTGGGTTGCGCTTCACCCTTCGGCGAACGCCTCACGCAGCAGCGTGGCGAAATTGCGGATCAGCGGCGTTACCCGTTCGCGGTGCCAGGCCAGCTGCACTTCCGAATGCGCGCCAGCATCGGCCAGTGCCACGAAGCGCGATCCTTCCACGCGTATGTGATCGCATGACGACGGCAGGATCGCCGCACCCAGGCCCGCAGCGGCCAGGCTGATCAAGGTCGATGCTTCACCGGCTTCCTGCACGATGCGCGGCGTGAAGCCCGCCGCCGCGCACAACGCGATCATGTGGTCGTGGATGCCCGCGCCGGCGCTGCGGCGGAACGCTACGAACGGCTCCTGCGCGAAGTCGCGCAGCGACAGCGTGCCCTGCTTCGACAGCCTGCGCAGGGCAGGGTGGTCGGCGTGCACGATCAGCGCAAGCGGGTCGACGAACAGGCTGTGCGCCACCAGTTCCGGCGGCAGCGCGCGCTTGCGGATGATGCCCACGTCCAGTGAACCGTCGAGCAGCGCATCGATCTGCTGCAGCGT
Source organism: Stenotrophomonas sp. T8 (assembly GCF_051853085.1). NCBI lineage: Bacteria > Pseudomonadati > Pseudomonadota > Gammaproteobacteria > Lysobacterales > Lysobacteraceae > Stenotrophomonas > Stenotrophomonas sp. T8. The sequence continues at coordinate 4,306,176 of NZ_CP195329.1, forward strand.
GTTCATCTCGCTCAGCTGCAGCCGCACCTGCGGGTACTGCTGACGGTAGCGCAGGATCGAACGCGGAATCTGCGGCGACAGCGGCGTGGCGCGAGTCAGACCGATGTGCAGTTCACCCTGCTCACCACGTTGTGCACGCTGCACCTCGTCCACGGCCGTTTCCACCTGCTGTACGATGGCGCGTGCACGTTCCTGCAGCAGTTCGCCCGCAGGCGTCAGCTGCACGCGGCGATGGCTGCGCACGAACAGGCGCGCGTCAATCAGTTCTTCCAGCTGGCGGATCTGTTGGCTGAGCGGCGGCTGTGACATGCCCAGCCGCTCCGCCGCCTGGCCGAAGTGCAGCGTATCGGCAACAGCGAGGAAGTAGCGCAGGTGACGGAGTTCGATGGACATGGGTGCAGTTTATTCATCGTCAGCCGGAAATGGGGTCAGAGCCCGTTGCGCAGCAACGGGATCCGACCCCGTGCCGACCAACGGTCGGCACCCACCATGGGGAGCATTTCCCACAGTTCGCAGAAAACGGTCGAAGGCGGGGTGGGTCCGGTTGCGGGGGCGTGAGCGCCATGGATGGCGCGACCGAGCCTCCATGGACGGATTTACGGCGTTCCCCGTAACCGGACCCACCCCGCCATCCCACGGAAAGCCCGCTGTCGCCGTTGCTGTTGCTTCGGCCTCTGCAGGTGCAGGGCGCAGCCCTGCCGAACACCCCTCACCGCTCCGAATGCCCGCTCTGGTCGTAATCGCGCGGACTGAACAACTCCGGCTGGATCAGCTCGATGAACGCCCGCGCCTGCGCCGACAACGCCTTGCCCCGGCGCACGATCACCCCGTAGCTGCGCTCGGGGAACCAGCGCTTCATCGATCGCGCCGCCAGCCGCTCGTGGTCGGCCTCGTTCAGGCACAGCGCCGGCACGATGGAAATGCCCATGCCCATCGCCACGTACTGCTTGATCACTTCCCAGCCCCCCACCTCCAGCGCCACGGTGTAGGCGATGCGGTGGCGCTGGAACACTTGGTCCACCAGCCGGTAGGTGATCTGCCGCTTCGGCGGCAGCACCAGCGGATAGCGCGCAATATCGGCCAGCTCCAGCTCGCCGCCCTTGGCCAGCGGATGATTGTGCGGTGCGATCAGCACCTGCTCGAAGCGGTAGGCCGGGGCGTAGGTCAGGTCGGCCGGCACATCGGTCATCGAACCGATCGCCAGGTCGGCGGCATCCTCGCGCAGCAGGTCGGTGCCGTCGGCGCTGATCGCGTTGTGCAGGGTCAGGCGCACGTCCGGATGGTGCAGGCGGAAGCGTTCGACGATCTTCGGCAGCAGGTACAGGATGGTCGAACTGTTGGCGGCGATGTTGAGCTCGCCCGCGTCCAGGCCGCGCACCTTGTCGCGGAAGCGCGCCTCCAGCCCGTCCAGGTTCTCCACCAGCGGCTGTGCCATCTCGTACAGCAGCTGGCCCTCGCGGCTGGGCACCAGGCGCCGCCCGCTGCGCTCGAACAATGGCACCCCCAGCTCCCGTTCCAACGCCTGCAACTGCAGGCTGATGGCCGGCTGGCTGACGAAAAGTGCCTCAGCCGCCCGTGAGACCGAGCCCAGGCGCACGGTCTGGCAGAACGCGCGCAGCGGCTTCAGCCGGTCGGATTTGTAGGAAAAACGCGGACTTGGCGCGGTGCGTGTGCTCATCGTGTAACGAGTATTAGCACAACTTATGTAAAACATTGCAAAAACTGTTTTGCCAAATACTGAGGCCCGGCGGCACCGTGGAGACGTTCCCCCACCGCTGGAGTCGCCCCATGTCCGCCGTCGCTTCCGCCGTTCCCACCCCCGCCACCAAGGCCACCCCCGGCATCGCCCTGGCGACCCGCGTGGCCGGCCAGGACACCGTGCTGCCGGCGCCGCTGCTGGCCCTGCTGGTGTCGCTGCACCGCGCGGTGGAACCGGGCCGGCAGGCACGGCTGCAGGCCCGCCGCGAGCGCCAGGCGTTCTTCGACCAGGGCGGCCTGCCGGACTTCCGTGAAGACACCACCGCGATCCGCAGCGGCGACTGGCGCGTTGCGCCGCTGCCGGCCGCGCTGCAGGACCGCCGCGTCGAGATCACCGGCCCGACCGACCCGAAGATGGTCATCAACGCGCTGAACTCGGGCGCCAAGGTGTTCATGGCCGACTTCGAGGATTCGACCTCGCCGACCTGGCGCAATCTGCTGGCCGGGCAGCAGTCGCTGGCTGCGGCGGTGCGCGGCGATCTGGAATACACCGCCGCCAATGGCAAGCACTACACGCTGCGCCCGTACGACGAACAGGCGGTGCTGATCGTTCGCCCGCGTGGCTGGCACCTGGACGAGAAGCACGTGCGCATCGACGGCCAGTTCCTCGCCGGTGGCCTGTTCGACGCAGCGGTGTTCGCCTTCCACAACGCCCGCACCCTGCAGGCGAAGGATCGTGGCCCGTACTTCTACCTGCCCAAGCTGCAGAGCATGGAAGAGGCGGCGCTGTGGGAGACCGCGCTCTCCCATATCGAGGGCATGCTCGGCCTGCCGCACGGCCAGATCAAGGTGACCGTGCTGATCGAAACGCTGCCGGCGGTGTTCGAGATGGACGAGATCCTGCACGCGCTGCGTGATCGCATCGTCGGCCTGAACTGCGGGCGCTGGGACTACATCTTCTCGTACCTGAAGACCTTCCGCCGCCACGCCGACCGCGTGCTGCCCGAACGTGGCCAGGTGACCATGACCCAGCCGTTCCTGAAGGCCTATTCGGAACTGCTGATCCAGACCTGCCACCGCCGCGGTGCGCATGCGATGGGCGGCATGGCCGCGCAGATTCCGATCAACAACGATGCCGCCGCCAACGAACAGGCCATGGCCCGCGTGCGCGCCGACAAGCTGCGTGAAGTCAGCGCCGGCCACGACGGCACCTGGGTCGCGCATCCGGCGCTGATTCCGGTGGCGATGGCGATCTTCGACGAACACATGCCCGGTGCGAACCAGCACAGCGTGCTGCGCCAGGACGTGCGCGTCGGCCGCGATGAACTGATCGCGCGGCCGCCGGGCACCATCACCCGTGCCGGCTTCGAAGGCAACGTGGAAGTCTGCGTGCGTTACCTGGCGGCGTGGCTGGATGGCAACGGCTGTGTGCCGATCCATCACCTGATGGAGGACGCGGCCACCGCCGAGATCAGCCGCAGCCAGTTGTGGCAGTGGCTGCATACGCCCGGCCAGCAGCTGGACGATGGCACCGCGATCGACCAGGCCCTGCTGGATTCCACCTTGGCGCAGCTGCCGGCACGGCTGGGCGATACCGCCGCGCTGCCTGGTGGCGCACGCATCAGCGAGGCCATCGCCCTGCTCGGCGAATTGAGCCGCAGCGACGAACTGACCGATTTCCTGACCCTGCCGGCCTACGCGCGCATCGACTGACTGCCGCCCGCGTCTGCCGCCGTTTCCCTCCCCGCCGCACGCACGAACCGAACTGGAGAAAGACATGAGCAAGCTGCCCACTGCCGAACAGATCCAGCACGACTGGGATACCCACCCGCGTTGGGAAGGCATCCAGCGCAACTACAGCGCTGCCGACGTGGTGCGCCTGCGCGGCACCGTCCACATCGAGCATTCGCTGGCCCGCCTGGGCGCCGAGAAGCTGTGGGCGTCACTGCACGAGCGCGAGTTCGTCAACGCGCTGGGTGCACTGACCGGCAATCAGGCCATGCAGCAGGTCAAGGCCGGCCTGAAGGCGATCTACCTGTCCGGTTGGCAGGTGGCGGCCGACGCCAACCTGGCCGGGCAGATGTATCCGGACCAGTCGCTGTACCCGGCTGATTCGGTGCCGGCGGTGGTCAAGCGCATCAACAACACGCTGCTGCGCGCCGACCAGCTGCATCACGCCGAAGGCAAGGATGACATCGACTTCCTGCAGCCGATCGTGGCCGATGCCGAGGCCGGCTTCGGCGGCGTACTCAACGCCTTTGAACTGATGAAGGCGATGATCGAGGCCGGCGCCGCCGGCGTGCACTTCGAGGACCAGCTGGCCTCGGTGAAGAAGTGCGGGCACATGGGCGGCAAGGTGCTGGTGCCGACCCGCGAGGCGATCGAGAAGCTCAACGCCGCACGCCTGGCCGCCGACGTGATGGGCGTGCCGACCCTGCTGGTCGCGCGCACCGATGCCGAAGCTGCGGATCTGCTGACCAGTGACATCGACGGCAACGACAAGCCGTTCACCACCGGTGAGCGTACCGTCGAAGGCTTCTACAAGACCCGCAACGGCCTGGACCAGGCGATCAGCCGCGGCCTGGCCTATGCGCCCTACGCCGACCTGGTGTGGTGCGAGACCGGCAAGCCGGACCTGGAATTTGCACGGAAATTCGCCGAGGCGATCCATGCGAAGTTCCCCGGCAAGCTGCTGGCCTACAACTGCTCGCCCAGCTTCAACTGGAAGAAGAACCTGGACGACGCCACCATTGCCAAGTTCCAGCGCGAACTGGGCAGCTACGGCTACAAGTTCCAGTTCATCACCCTGGCAGGGTTCCATGCGTTGAACTACGGCATGTTCAATCTGGCCCACGGCTACGCACGCCGCCAGATGAGTGCGTTCGTGGAACTGCAGGAAGCCGAGTTCGAAGCGGCCGAGCGCGGTTTCACTGCGGTCAAGCACCAGCGTGAGGTCGGTACCGGCTATTTCGATGCGGTGACCCAGGCGATCCAGCAGGGCCAGTCGTCGACCACCGCGCTGACCGGCTCGACCGAGGAAGAGCAGTTCCACGGCGGGCGCAGCGAACGCGCGGCGTGATCCGGTGCGCGGCGTGATCCGGTAGTGCCGGCCGCTGGCCGGCAATCACGGGATGCTCCGGGCGCTGCGTGGCAGCCGGCCAGCGGCCGGCTCTACCGGGCCCTGGAAATCCGATCAGGGTGGCCAGGGAAGGGCCAGGCAACGCCGGCCGGTCGGGGGACCTGCCGGCGTTGTTGTATCGATGCAAGGGGCAGCCAGCGGGCAGCGTCAATCAGGCGCACCCCGGGTTCCGGCAACTTGGCCGAAACCCTGTGAAACCCGGCATCGAATTGATCCAGCAGGGGTTTTGCCCGGGCGCCCGTGACCAGAACGGGCCACCACCGATCTTCACATCAATCAAGATCGGCAGAGCGGTCAAAATGAGATAGGGCGCACACTTTAAAGCGGTGCTATGCTCCGCGGCTCACCAGGGGACGCTGGCGGCGGGTGCAGGGAATGACCGGCAGGGGTGCGGCCGAGAACAGTGATGTGACGACAGGTATCGCCCGGGTGGCGATGGCCGAGATCGTGCACGCGCTGTTGTCAGATGCCGAGGTGGCATTGTTTGCCAGATTCGCCCGCGCATGCAAGCTCCGTGCCGGACAGTGGCTGTTCCAGCGTGGTCACCGCGGCGAGCGCATGTATGTGATCCTCGAAGGCCAGATCGAACTGGACTTCGGCGAGGACCTGGTGATCAAGACACTCGGGCAGCACGAGTTCTTCGGAGAACTGGGCCTGCTGGTCGGCGACCACCTGCGCAGCGCGAGCGCGCGCGCGCTGGTCGACTGCGATGTGCTGGAACTGGGGCCGGCTGATTTCCACCGGCTGGTCGAATCCAATCCGGGCCTGGTGGCCTATTTCCTGCGCCGCACGATCATGCGCGTGCTGGCCAACGAACAGGCCCTGATCAGCCAGCTGCGCCGGCGCAACCACGATCTGGAAACCGCGCTGGACAACCTCTACATCACCACCCACCAGCTGACCCACACCCGCGAGCTGGTGCGTACCGATGAACTGACCGGCCTGCACAACCGCCGTGGCCTCACCCTGTACCTGCAGGAGTGCCGCGAGCGTGCCGAGGGGCCGCCACAGGCGCTGCTGCTGATCGACTGCGACCGCTTCAAGCAGATCAACGACCGCCACGGCCACCAGGCCGGCGACCGCGTGCTGCAGAGCATGGGCAACATCCTGCGCTCGATGGCTGGCGAGCAGGATCTGGCCTGCCGGCTTGGCGGCGATGAGTTCTGCCTGATGCTGCGCCGTGGCAACCGCGAGATCGTGCAGCACGCTGCCGAGTTCATCCTCAGCGCGGTGCACGGCCTGCTCGAGCGCAGTCACGGCACGCCGCATGTAAGCCTGGTCAGCATCGGAGCCAGCCTGCTGGATGCCGACGCGGGCTGGAGTGAGTGGTATGCCAGCGCCGATCGGGCGCTGTACCGGGCCAAGCGTGATGGCGGCAACTGCCTGCGCTGGGTGGATGATCCGGACGGCCAATAGGGAGATGCAGGCGATGAATGGCGACAACGGAACGTCAGCCCCGCATAGCCCACAGCTACGCGCCCTGCTGTTCACTGATCTGTGTGATTCGCTGCAGCTGGTCGAGCGGATCGGCGACGTGGCGGCGGCGAGCCTGTTCCAGGAACACGACCGCCTGGTGCTGGTGCTGCAGCACCGCTGGAATGGCCAGCTGATCGATCGTTCGGACGGCCTGTTCATGCTGTTCGAGCGCGCCATCGATGCCCTGGGCTTCGCCCTGGACTACCAGCGTGAACTGCATGCGCTGGGCCAGCAGCGTGCGATTGAACTGCGCGCGCGTGCTGGCCTGCATGTGGGCGACGTGCTGACCTGGGAAAACAGTGCCGAGGCAGTCCGCGCCGGCGCCAAGTCGATGGAAGTGGAAGGCCTGGCCAAGCCGATGGCGGCGCGCCTGATGATGCTGGCCCGGCCCGGCCAGATCCTGTTGTCGGCGGTAGCCGAATCGCTGACCCGCCGTGCCACCGATGCGTTGGGCGAGCGCGGCACGCGCCTGTTGTGGAAGTCGCACGGGCGCTGGCGCTTCAAGGGCGTGCCGGTGGTACAGGAAGTGATCGAAGTGGGCGAGATCGGCTCCGCACCGCTGCGCATGCCGCGTGCCAATGCCAAGGCCCGCCGCGACCTGCCGTTGTGGCGGCAGCCGCTGGTGCTGGCCGCCGAAGGCCTGGTGCTGGCGGTGGCGGTGCTGGGCGGCTGGCTGCTGCTGCGGCCGGAACCGGCGATCGCGTTCGCCGAGCGCGACTGGGTGGTGCTCGGTGATGTCGACAACCTCACCGGCGACCCGATCTTCGACGACTCGATGCGGCACGCGATCCGGATCGCGCTGGAGCAATCGCGCTACGTGAACGTGCTGTCGGAGGGCAAGATCCGCGAAAGCCTGGAAATGGCGCGGCTCTCGGGCGATACCCGGCTCAGCCGCGATACCGCGGCCAACGTGGCGGTGCGGGAAGGCGCGCGCGCCGTGCTGCTGCCGACGGTGCGGCAGAAGATCGGTGGCTACGAGCTGGCCATCGATGTCGCCGCACCCGGCAGCGGCCAGGTGATCCAGACGTTCACCGCCACCGTGGATCGATCCGACCAGATGGTGTTCGCGGTGGACGACGTGGTCGGGCGCCTGCGTCGCGGACTGGGCGAATCGGTGGCGAGCCTGGAACAGTCGTTGCCGCTGCCGCGGGCATCGACCCAGGACCTTCGCGCACTGCGTGCGTTCGCGCTGGCGGAAAGTGCACTGGGCCAGCGTCGCTTCGAGGAGGCGCGCAACCTGTACCAGGCGGCGATCGATATCGATCCTGGTTTCGCCCTGGCCTACATGGGCGTGGCCAAACTGCATGCGCGCGTCGAGGAAGGGCGGCGTGCACGCGAAGCCATGCAGCATGCGCTGGACCTGCAGGATCGGCTGCCGCCACGCGAGCGGCTGTACCTGAAGGCCTGGATGGCCGAGCTGGAGCCGGGTGGCTGGGCGCTGGAGCAATGGCGCACGCTGGCCAAGGTCTATCCGGATTCGTTCGCGGGGCTGTCCAACACCTCCTGGTACCTGCTGCAGGCCAACCAGTTCAGCGAGGCGGAACCCTATGCGCGTGCGGCCGCAGTACCGCAGGATCCGCTGCGGCTGTATCCGTTGGTCCACCTGGTGCGGATACAGATCGCTGCCAACCAACCGCAGCTCGCTGCCGAAACGCTGGCCCAGGCGCAGGTCCTGCGCGGCCGTGATGACGCCGATGAGACCGGTGTGGATGTGCTGGTGGCCCAGGGGCAGTACGCCAAGGCAGCGAAGCTGTTACCGCAGATCCATGGCAGCGATGCCCTGCAGCAGCGGATGAAGCTGCGTGCGCAGTTGTTGCTGGCGGCCGCGCAGCGCGATTGCGCGGCCATGCAGCAGGCGATACGCGAAGATGCAGCGGCGCCGACGCTGATCGACCTGCAGGTGCAGCAGCGCCTGCAGCACGCCAGCGTGGCGGCGCTGTGCCCGAGCGCTGACCGTGCCGGGCTGCAGGCCATTGCGGCGCTGCTGCAGCCGATGCTGCAGGAGCGTGATGATCCCATGCTGCATGCCCGTGGCCTGCAATGGCTGGCACTGGTCCACCTGGCGCAGCGGCAGGGCCAGTTCGAACTGGCCAGGCGCTGGCTGGACGAGCAGCGGCCCCTGCTGCGCAGCCTGCGCAGTCCGGTCGCGGACCGCTGGCTGCGCATCGTCAGCGCCATGGACGAACTGCAGATGCAGCGGCCCGATGCAGCCCGCGCGCTGATCGAGCCGATGCTCGATGGCAGCGAGCCGGTGCAGGCACACGTCGTGCTGCTGCTCGCGCTGCGCGCACAGGGCAATGAAGCCGCGGTACGCCGCGAGCAGGCCTGGCTGTCCCAGCATCGCGGCCAGGCCATTGCCGAGGTCACCGCCATGCAGGTCTGGCAACCACTGAACGTGCATGACGTGTCCATGTGGGCATCGCCGGCCACGGCCGGCGCGCCCTGATGGCGGGTCAACCGTCGATGCGCTCGCCGACCTTGCCGGCTTCGAAGCAGAACACCACGGTCATGGCCGCCACCGACCCGGACAGGTGGGCCTGCAGCCCGTCACGCACCTGGCTCAGCTCTTCGACCGAGGCCAGGGTGCCGATCTTCATGCAGTCGTTCTCGCCAACGGCACCGTCCAGCCCGATCGAGGCCAGGGCCTTGGCCGGCGACGCGGTGAAGTGGCTGCGGAAGTCGTCGCTGCCGATCAGGTGGTCCAGCAGGAGGCTGGCGTCTGCGGCGGAAAGGCGGGGATGGGTGCTCATGGGGATCGTCCGTAAGTGGAGTTTCTCGTATCGGCCGCGACAGCCTGCCATTGAGGGCCGCGCTGTGCACATCGCTAAAGTTGGCCGCGCCGCGGTCGTTGCTGCTATGCCGGTTGTGCGGCAGAAGGAAGGAAACCGATGCGCCTGCGCCGCTGCGCCAGCCTGATGTTCGAGCCCCGCGAGGCGGTCACCCTGGACCTGCGCGCGATGCTGGCCGGCCACGCCGAGATGGACAGCCAGATCAGCTGGGTGGCGCTGGCCGCGCATCTGGACCAGCCGCTGCCGGTGGACGCCGAGGAGCGCCAGCTGCTGGGCGAGCTCAGCGCGCACCGCTGGAGCGAACCGCCCGCCGATGCCTCCCCGGCGATGCTGGCCCGCCTGGTCGAGCAGGGCCTGCTGCTGACCGACCCGCCGAGCGAGGTGGGGCACCAGCTGCGCGACGAGGCGCTGCGGCGCAGCCAGTGGTGGCCGCTGGCTGCACTGGCCCATCGCCATGCACGCTGGCAGGCCGTGGACAGCGTGGAGGACATGCGCCGGCAGGGGTTGGACACCGCTGCCGGCCTGCGCCAGCGCCTCGGGCCGCCACCGCCGGTGGTGCAGCCCATGCAGGGCGACTACCAGCCGCTGCCGCGCAGCGAAGAGGCCGCGTTCGACGCACTGCTGGCGCGCCGCACCACCTGCCGCAATTTCGACCCGCAGCGCGCGTTGCCGCTGCCGTTGCTGGCCCAGGTGCTGCAGCGCACGCTGATGGCGCACGCGGTGCAGAAGGTCGAGCGCGATACCGAGTTCCTGAAGAAGAACGTGCCTTCCGGTGGCGGCCTGCATCCCACCGAAGGCTTCCTGCTGGTGCAGAACGTGGAAGGACTGGCACCGGGCCTGTACCACTACCACCCGGTGCAGCACGCCGTGCTGCCGCTGCCCTCGCCACCGCCGCAGGCACTGCCGGCGCTGGCGCGGCGGATGCTGTCCGGGCAGGCGTGGTTCGCCGATGCGCCGGCGCTGCTGGTGCTGGCGCCGCGCTATGACCGCTGCTTCTGGAAGTACCGCAACCACGCCAAGGCGCACCGTGCGGTGACGCTGGATGTCGGTCACATCTCGCAGCTGCTGTACCTGTGCGCGACCGAGCGCGGCCTGGCCGCCTTCGTCACCGCAGCCATCAACGATGCCGATGTCGATCGTGCCTTCGGCTTCGATGGCATCGGCCAGAGCGCGATGGCCATCTGCGGCCTGGGCTGGCGCAGTGCCACACTGGACACGGCCGAATTCGATCCCGCTGGTCGGGTGACGGCGGGCGACGACCGCTGAGCGACCGTCGCCCCGGCGTTCACGCCGCTTCGAAGTCCACCAGCACCGCGCCGTCGTTGACCTGGTCACCGGCCTTGGCGCGGTAGCCCTTCACCGTGCCGTCGGCCGGCGCCTGCAGGGTGTGCTCCATCTTCATCGCTTCCAACACCACCAGCGGCGTGCCGCGCTTGACCTCGGTACCGGCGGCGACCAGCGTGGCCACGATCTTCCCGGGCATCGGTGCCAGCAGGCTGCCGGCATCGGCCACGGCGTGGTCCGATTCGCTCACCGGATCATGCAGGGTGAAACGGTGCTGGCCGTCGGTGCCGAACAGGTACAGCTGGTCACCGTCGCGCAGCAGCTGCAGTGTCCAGCGGCGCCCGCCCAGCTGCACCGCCAGCCCCCGCACATCGGCGGTGCCGATCACCTGCACGGGTGCTGCGTCATCGCACTGCACGCGCCAGCCATCGGCCTGCGCCCACACCTTCAGCGTGTGCCGGCATTCGCCCTGCTGCAGCGGCAGCACGCGCGGCGCGGGCGCGCCAAGGCGCCAGCCGTCCTGCGCCTGCCACGGCGAATGCGGGTCGCGCGCGTCGCTGGCTGCACCTGCAGTAGTGGCCACGGCGGCCACCGCCGCCAGCAGCCACAGCGCATCATCGCTGTCACCCACCTGGCCCAATGCGGCCTGCTCGCGCTCGATCAGCGCGGTATCCAGCTTGGCGTGGGTAAACGAATCGGTGTTCACCAGGCGGCGCAGGAAACCGGCATTGGTGGTCACGCCCACCACCTGGCAGTCGGCCAGGGCCTGGCTCATGCGGCGCAGTGCGGCGTCGCGGCCCACGTCCCAGACGATCAGCTTGGCAATCATGGGATCGTAGTACGGCGTGATGCTGTCGCCTTCCTCGACACCGGTATCCACGCGCACATGAGTCGACGGCGCCGGCAGGCGCAGGCGGCGCAGGAGGCCGGTGGACGGCAGGAAACCACGGTCGGCGTCTTCGGCATACAGCCGCGCCTCGATGGCGTGGCCGTGGATCGCCAGCTGCTCCTGGCGCAGCGGCAGTGGCTGGCCCGAGGCTACGCGCAGCTGCCACTCCACCAGGTCGGTGCCGGTGATGTACTCGGTCACCGGGTGCTCGACCTGCAGGCGGGTGTTCATCTCCATGAAGTAGAAATCGCCGTCCGGGCCGGCGATGAACTCCACCGTTCCGGCGCCGACGTAGCCCACCGCGCGCGCGGCATCGACCGCGGCCTTGCCCATCGCCGCACGACGTTCGGGGCTCATGCCCGGGGCGGGCGCTTCTTCCAGCACCTTCTGGTGGCGGCGCTGCACCGAGCAATCGCGCTCGAACAGGTAGACCGCATCACCGTGGCTGTCGCCGAACACCTGGATCTCGATATGGCGCGGGCGCTCGACGTACTTCTCGACCAGCACATGGTCGTTGCCGAATGCCGAGGCGGCCTCGCGCTGGCAGCTGGCCAGTGCATCGACGAAGTCCTCGCTGCGTTCGACCTTGCGCATGCCCTTGCCACCGCCACCGGCGCTGGCCTTGATCAGTACCGGGTAGCCGATGGCATCGGCCTGCGCGCGCAGGAACGTCGGCTCCTGCTGGTCGCCGTGGTAGCCCGGCGTCAGTGGCACACCGGCCTTGGCCATCAACGCCTTGGCCGCGCTCTTGTCACCCATCGCGCGGATCGCGCTGGCCGGCGGCCCGATGAAGGTGACGCCGGCGGCGGCGCAGGCATCGGCGAAGTCGGCATTCTCGGACAGGAAGCCGTAACCGGGGTGGATCGCCTGCGCGCCGGTCAGGCGTGCGGCGTCGAGCAGGGCGTCGCCGCGCAGGTAGCTCTCACGCGCGGCGGCCGGGCCGATGTGGATGGCCTCGTCGGCCAGGCGTACGTGGCGTGCGTTGCGGTCGGCATCGGAATACACCGCCACGGTGGCGATGCCGAGGCGGCGGCAGGTGGCGATGACGCGGCAGGCGATTTCGCCGCGGTTGGCGATCAGGACTTTGGTGAACATGGCAACAGGCTCGGTCATGGCACGGGTTACATGCGGAACACGCCGAAGCGCGTCTGCTGCGGGGCGGCGTTGAGGCTGGCCGACAGCGCCAGCGCCAGCACCCGGCGGGTGTCGGCCGGATCGATCACGCCGTCGTCCCACAGGCGTGCGCTGGCGTAGTACGGGTGGCCCTGCTGCTCGAACTGATCGCGGATCGGTGCCTTGAACGCGTCTTCCTCCGCTGCCGGCCACTGGCCGCCCTTGGCCTCGATGCCATCGCGCTTGACCGTGGCTAGCACGCTGGCGGCCTGTTCGCCACCCATCACGCCGATGCGCGCGTTCGGCCACATCCACAGGAAGTTCGGCGAGTATGCACGGCCGCACATGCCGTAGTTGCCGGCACCGAACGAGCCACCGATCACCACGGTGAACTTGGGTACCCTGGCGCAGGCCACCGCCATCACCAGCTTGGCCCCGTCCTTGGCGATACCACCCTGTTCGTACTTTCGACCGACCATGAAGCCGGTGATGTTCTGCAGGAACACCAGCGGGATGTTGCGCTGGGTGCACAGCTCGATGAAGTGCGCGCCCTTCAGTGCCGACTCGGAGAACAGGATGCCGTTGTTGGCGATGATGCCGATCGGGTAGCCGTTCAGATGGGCGAAGCCGGTGACCAGCGTTGCGCCGTAGCGCGGCTTGAATTCATCGAAGCGTGAGCCATCGACCAGCCGCGCGATCACTTCGCGTACGTCGTAGGGCTTGCGCGTATCGGCCGGGATCACCCCGTACAGTTCGTGTGCCGGCAGCAGCGGTTCCTCGGGCGCCTGCACCGCCATCGCCGGTTCCGGCTTGCGCCAGTTGAGCTGGGCGATGATCGCGCGCACCCGTGCCAGTGCCTGCAGGTCGTTGTCGGCCATGTGGTCAGCCACGCCGGAGATGCGCGTGTGCACATCGGCGCCGCCCAGTTCCTCGGCCGTCACCACTTCGCCGGTGGCCGCCTTCACCAGCGGCGGGCCGCCGAGGAAGATCGTGCCCTGCTCGCGCACGATCACCGTCTCGTCGCTCATCGCTGGCACATAGGCACCACCAGCGGTGCAGCTGCCCATCACGCAGGCGATCTGCGGAATGCCCTGCGCCGACAGGTTGGCCTGGTTGTAGAAGATGCGGCCGAAATGGTCGCGGTCGGGAAAGACTTCGTCCTGCAGCGGCAGGAACGCACCACCGGAATCGACCAGGTAGATGCACGGCAGGTGGTTCTGCTCGGCGATCTCCTGCGCGCGCAGGTGCTTCTTCACCGTCATCGGGTAGTAGGTGCCGCCCTTGACCGTGGCATCGTTGGCCACGATCACGCATTCCACGCCACTGACGCGGCCGATGCCGGCCACTACGCCAGCGGCCGGCACGGTGTCTTCGTACATGCCGTGCGCGGCCAGCGGCGCGATTTCCAGGAACGCGCTGCCCGGGTCGAGCAGGGCGTCGATGCGGTCGCGCACCAGCAGCTTGCCGCGCGCGGTGTGCTTGGCGCGTGCGGCTTCGCTGCCACCCAGTGCGGTGCGGGCGAGGGTGGCATGCAGGTCGTCGACCACGGCCTGCATGGCCGCGCGGTTGCTTTCAAACGTTTCGCTGCCTGGTTGCAGCTGGGTGCTCAATACGGTCATCGCAGTGGCCTTACAGGGTGCGCTGGAACAGTTCGCGGCCGATCAGCATGCGGCGGATCTCGGACGTGCCGGCGCCGATCTCATACAGCTTGGCATCGCGCCACAAGCGGCCGGTCGGGTATTCGTTGATGTAGCCGTTGCCGCCCAGGATCTGGATCGCCTGGCCAGTCAGCCAGGTGGCCTTCTCGGCGGCGTACAGGATGGCACCGGCGGCGTCCTGGCGGGTGGTGCGGCCCTGGTCGCAGGCGCGTGCCACGGCATAGACATACGCGCGGCAGGCACCCAGGCCCACGTACATGTCGGCGATCTTGGCCTGGATCAGCTGGAAGCTGCCGATCGGCTCGCCGAACTGGTGGCGCTCGTGCACATACGGCATCACCACGTCCATGGCCGCGGCCATCAGGCCCAGCGGGCCACCGGACAGCACCACGCGCTCGTAGTCCAGGCCGGACATCAGCACGCGCACGCCACCGCCAACCTGGCCCAGCACGTTCTCTTCAGGAATCTCGCAATCCTGGAACACCAGCTCGCAGGTGGGCGAAGAACGCATGCCCAGCTTGTCCAGCTTCTGCGCGGTGGAAAAGCCCTTCATGCCCTTCTCGACCAGGAACGCGGTGATGCCCTTGGCGCCGGCCTCCATGTCGGTCTTGGCGTAGACCACCAGCACGTCGGCATCCGGGCCGTTGGTGATCCACATCTTGTTGCCGTTGAGCACGTAGCGGTCGCCGCGCTTGTCCGCGCGCAGCTTCATCGACACCACGTCCGAACCGGCGCCCGGTTCGCTCATCGCCAGCGCGCCCACCCTGGCGCCGCTGCACAGGTCGGGCAGGAAGCGCTGCTTCTGTTCCTCGTTGCCGTTCTTGCGCAGCTGGTTCACGCACAGGTTGGAGTGCGCGCCATAGGACAGGCCGATGCCGCCGGAAGCGCGCGAGATCTCTTCCATCGCCACCACATGGGCCAGGTAGCCCATGCCGGTGCCACCGTATGCTTCTTCCACGGTGAGGCCCAGCAGCCCCTGTTCGCCCAGCTTCGGCCACAGGGCCAGCGGGAACTGGTTGCTGGCATCGGCCTCGGCGGCCAGCGGCGCGACCTCGGCGGCGGCAAAATGGGCCACGCTCTGGCGCAGCAGGTCGATGTCTTCGCCAAGATCGAAGTTCAGGGATGGCACGTGCATTGTGGTGGCTCCACGGCGGGATGGCAGGAATGGACGCACCCGGCGGGGGAGTGGGCGGCGGTCTGCAGGACCGTCACCTACACGGGCGATGGCCCCAGCGTAGCGGGGTTCGGGTAAGAAGTGAATACGAATTCAAAAATTGAAAATAGAATCAGAACATGGCCTATAAACGCTCTGCATTGATGGAAGAACGCCTGGCGGGCGCCCGTGAACGGATCCTGCTGGCCACCCGCGAGCTGGTCGCCACTGGCGGCTGGCGCAATGCCCCGGTGACGGCCGTGGCAACCCAGGCGGGGGTGTCCACCGGCCTGATCTACCGGCATTTCCCGTCCAAGGCGGAGCTGTTCGTGGAAGTCCTCAATGCCGCCGTGGCCCACGAGGTCGCGATCATGGAGCGGATCGCCAGTGGCCCGGAGGCGGCCAGCGAGCGGCTGCGGCTGGCGATCACCGCCTTCGTCCGCCGTGCCCTGGCCGGGCCGGGGCTCGCGCACGCCTTCATCGTCGAACCGGTCGACCCGGATGTGGAAGCCGAGCGCATGCGCGGTCGTCGCGCCTTCGGCGACGTGTTCCTGCGGCTGGTGGAGGAGGGCGTGGCGGCCGGTGAGCTGCCTGCGCAGGACGCGCATGTGGCCGCCGCCTGCCTGGTGGGTGCCTTCACCGAAGCGATGGTCGGCCCGACCGCACCCAGCCGCGAAGCGCACCGCGACGAAGAGGCGCTGGTGGATGCGATCTGCAGCTTCTGCCTGCGCGCGATCGGCGCCCCGGCAATCCGGTAGCGCCGGCCGCTGGCCGGCTTCTGCACGATCCATCTGGCAGGAGGGTGATGCCGGCCAGCGGCCGGCACTACCGGGTGGGCATGCTGCGCCGCATCAGCAGTGACGCCTGTTGTCGCACGCAAAGTGCGTTCTATACTCGGCCCATCACGCAGTCGCTCAGCCGTGGTCCAACGACTATCAGCCAGGGGTAACGAAGAGTGCGGAATTACGATCTGGAGTTCCTGAAACGCTTCTCCATGGTGATCGCGCTGCTGGCGACCATCACCCTCGGCCTCATTCTCCTTGCCGCCTACATCCACACCCGGATTCCGCCCGAGGTGTCGCCGACCGCGGCCAAACGCACCGAACAGCGCATCTCGCCCACCGGTGCAGTCTATGCCGGCAGCACCGGCGCCGCCGCGCAGGCTGCCGCCAAGGCCGCCGCGCTGG
This sequence comes from Stenotrophomonas sp. T8, assembly GCF_051853085.1. NCBI lineage: Bacteria > Pseudomonadati > Pseudomonadota > Gammaproteobacteria > Lysobacterales > Lysobacteraceae > Stenotrophomonas > Stenotrophomonas sp. T8. The sequence goes on from NZ_CP195329.1 coordinate 4,322,562, forward strand.
CCAAGGCCGCGTCGCAGGTGGCCTACGGCGGCACCAAGGATGGCAAGGTGATCTTCGACAACCTGTGCACCGCCTGCCACACCACCGGCGTGGGCATGGCACCGACGCTGGACCATTCGCACTGGGACAAGCGCATCGCGCAGGGCAAGGACACGCTCTACAAGCATGCCATCGAGGGCTATACCGGCCCCGACGGCGGCATCATGCCGCCCAAGGGCGGCAACCCGGCCCTGACCGAGGAGCAGATCCACGCCACCGTGGACTGGATGCTGGGCAACCTGAAATAGCCGCCGCAACGCGCCGCTTCCTGTAGAGCCGAGCCCGCGCTCGGCTGCTCTGCGCGCGGTGTGGCCAGGTGCAGCCGAGCATGGGCTCGGCTCTACGATCCCCCGGCTTTGCCCACCGAGGCCTGATCGCTCATATGCCCCCGCTGCGCAGGCGGCGTTTCGCATTTCAGGGTTAGTCTGTGCGCCTCTTCCATGGAGTCGCCCGTTGATGCGCCGCCGTTCCCTCGCCCTTGCCCTGTCCCTGCTGCTGCCGGCCGGCGCCTTTGCCCAGGCCCAGCCGCAGGCCGCACCGGTCGCGCCACCCTCCGCCGCGCGCAGCAGCGCCACCGTGGTGCTGACCGCCGCGCCGGCCGACTGGCGCGCGCTGGATGGCCAGCGGGTGCGCATTGCCGCACCGCTGACCCTGGCCGGTACCGACGGCCTGGAGCGCTTCGGCCAGCTCACCGTAGCCTTCGATGGTCGCCTCTGGCAGCCGACCGAAGTGGCCGCGCCGGGTACTGCCGGCTATGAGCAGGTGATGGCCGACAACCAGCGCCGCCGCCTGGTGCTGGAAGATGGCCGTGATGCCCGAGACCCCGCCAGCGTGGCGTACCTGCCGGGCAGCCCGGTGCTGCGCACCGGCATGCAGCTGCGTGACGTGCAGGGCATCGTGCGCATGGACGCGCAGGGCCATCCGCGCCTGCAGGTCGAAGGTGTGCTGAAACTGCCGGAACTCAAGCGCCCGGCAGTGCCGACGGTGCCGGGCAGCCTGCACGTGGCGGCCTTCAACCTGGAGAACTTCTTCAACGGTGACGGCCAGGGCGGCGGCTTCCCGACCCTGCGCGGCGCCCGCACGCTGGACGAGCACAAGGCGCAGGTGGCCAAGCTGGTCGCCACGGTCAACGCGCTGGGCGCCGACGTCGCCGCGCTGATGGAGCTGGAGAACGACGGCTACGGCCCGCAGTCGGCCATCGCCGAACTGGTCGATGCGCTCAACCGTGACCGCGGTGCGCAGGGCGACTGGCGCTTCGTCGATGCCGGCAACGGCCCCGGCGACAACCCGATCCGGGTCGGCATCATCTACCGCAGCTCACGCCTGCAGCCGGTCGGCACGCCGGCCACGTTGACCGGCGGCCCGTTCGTCGAGCACAGCCGCGTGCCGCTGGCGCAGGCCTTCCAGGGCAAGCAGGGCGCGCCGTTCGTTGTGGTGGCCAATCACTTCAAGTCGAAGGGCTGCCGCGACGCAAGCGGCGCCGACGCCGATCGCAACGACAACCAGGGCTGCTGGAACGCCACCCGCGTGGCCTCGGCGCAGCAGCTGCATGCCTGGCTGCAGACGGATCCGACCGGTACCGGTACAAAGGACGCGGTACTGCTCGGCGATTTCAATGCCTACGCGATGGAAGATCCGATCCGCACCCTGCACGACCTGGGCTGGCAGGACGCGTTCAAGGTCGCCAAGGCCGAGCATCCCTACAGCTACGTCTACAACGGCTACACCGGCCGCCTCGACCACGCGCTGCTGAGCCCGGGCATGGCCAGGCGCCTGCGCGGCGCCGCCGAATGGCACAGCAACGCCGATGAGCAGGACGCCAGCGGTTACCAGGGCCGCAACGTGCAGGGCCCGTGGCGCAGCTCCGACCACGACCCGCTGCTGCTGGGCTTCGACAGATAGGGTTCGCCGGGGATCTGCTCTGGGAGCGACCTTGATCGGCACGGATCCTGCTGTTGCTTTTTATCTTCCATTCCGCCTTCAAGCGAGCCGAGCATCGCAGGGTACCGGTGCACAGCACCGGCTCGCGGCTGGCGGCGCGTTTCTTTTGGTCACTTTTCTTTTCGCGCGAAAAGAAAAGTGACATCCCTCCGCGGGCGCGGAAATGGCACGCCGCGACCAATGCTCACCCCCAGGCGATCAAGCCGATCGCCAGCACCGCCAGCGCCAAACCGGCACGGTTCCACTTCGTGGTGGCCTCGCCGAAGGCAAACACGCCCATGAGTGCACCCAGCACCACCACGCCGATGTTCATGCCTGCGAACACGGTGGCCGGGTTGTCCGGCATCGACTGGTGCGCATGCACATAGAACAGGATGTTGCCGCCATTGAGCAGGCCCAGCAGCGCGCCTGCGCCCAGGTTTCGCCAGGCCAGCCGGCTGCGGCCACGCGCATGCCGCCACAGCTGCAGGGCCAGCATCAGCACGAAGGCTACGCTGAAGCTGGCCAGCACCGCCGCCATCGACGGCGTGCCCGACAGCGCCACCTGCTTGAGCAGCACGTCCACCACCGCAAACCCGGCCCATACCCCCAGCAGCCAGCCCCAGCCGCCGGGCGAGGACGCCACCGCCGGGCCACGCGGGCGCAGGCTGATCGCCACCATCGCCAGCAGGCCCAGGCCGAGCCCGGCAAGTTTCCACGGCGTCGCGGTCTGGCCGAAGAACAGGAAGGCGGCAGCCAGTGACAGCAGCAGCGACAGGCGCTGTGCCACATCGCTGCGCACGATGCCGGCCACCGCCACCGCGCGGCCCAGCACCAGGAAGATCGAGGGCAGCACCACCGCCAGCGCCAGCAAGGACAGCCACGGGGCATGTGGCGCGCGCAGCGCATCCAGCGGCGGCTGCAGCACCGCGGCGGTGAGCGTTGCCGCCACCAGATAGTTCCAGGTGACCATCTGCGCGACATCCAGCTGGCGGCGTCCAGCCACCTTCAACACCACCGAAACCAGCACGCTGCAGATCACGGCCAAAGACAGGTAGAGCATGGGGCGGGCACAGGGCAGGGGCGGGGGACGGTATCATGGTGCCATGCACAAGCCCTCGTTCCCCGTCGCCCCCGGCGAAACCGCCTGTCTCCAACTGGATGGCCCGGCCGGCCCGCTGGAAGTGGTCGTCGACCTGCCCAAGGCCGACGCGCCGGTGCAGCCGATCGTGGCCATCGTCTGCCATCCGCTGTCCACCGAAGGCGGTACCCTGCACAACAAGGTGGTCACCATGACCGCCACCACCCTGCGCGAGCTGGGCATCGCCACGGTGCGCTTCAACTTCCGCAGCGTCGGCGCTTCGGCCGGTACCTTCGATGGCGGCGTGGGCGAGCAGGATGACCTGAAGGCGGTCGCCGCCTGGGTGCGCAGCCAGCGCCCGCACGACCGGCTGTGGCTGGCCGGTTTCAGCTTCGGTTCGTTCGTTTCGCTGAAGGCCGCTGCCGCGCTGCAGCCGGAGGCGCTGATCTCGATCGCGCCACCGGCCGGCCGCTGGGACTTCGATGGCATCGTACCGCCGGCGCGCTGGCTGGTGATCCAGGGCGAGCAGGACGAGATCGTCGACCCGCAGGCTGTCTACCAGTGGCTGGACACGCTGGAGTTCCCGCATGAGCTGGTGCGCATGCCCGAGACCAGCCACTTCTTCCACCGCAAGCTGATCGACCTGCGCGGCGCGCTGACCCACGGCGTGAAGCACTGGCTGGGCGCGGCGGCATGAGTGCAACCGAGCTGACCCCGTCGCAGCGGTACGCGGAAGGGGTCGCCCGTGGTGACTGGCAGGACGACCCGGCCCAGCATGCAGCGCTGGCCGAGCTGGACCGCATCCACCTGGGCCTGCTGGACAGTGCCGAGGACGGTTGGCTGGACCGCCTGTCCGCGTTCTGGAAGAAGCCCGAGCCGGTGAAGGGCCTGTACTTCTGGGGCGGCGTCGGCCGCGGCAAGACCTTCCTGGTCGACCTGTTCTACGACGGGCTGCCGATCAAGCAGAAGTACCGCACGCATTTCCACCGCTTCATGCGCAGCGTCCATGAGCGCCTGCGCGAGCACCAGGGCCAGAGCGACCCGCTGGCGAAGATCGCCCAGGAATGGCGCAGCAACCTGCGCGTGCTGGTGCTGGACGAGTTCTTCGTCACCGACATCGGCGATGCGATGCTGCTGGCGCGGCTGCTGGAGCGCCTGTTCGCCGAGGGCGTGACCCTGGTCACCACCTCCAACACCGCAGTGGAGAACCTGTACCTCAACGGCCTGCAGCGTGAGAGCTTCCTGCCGGCCATCGGCCTGCTGCAGCGCTTCTGCGTGGAGCTGTACGCAGAAGGCACCGAGGACTACCGGATGCGCGCGCTGACCCGCTCGCCGGTGTACCGCGCCCCCTTGGCCGCCGACAGCGACTGGTTGGCCACGCGCTGGAGCGAACTGAGCGGCGGCCAACCGGCCAAGCCCGGCAACATCGAGATCGAGGGCCGCAAGATTCCGGTCCGCGGCCGCGGCAAGAGCATCGCCTGGTTCGATTTCGCCGCGCTGTGCGAGGGCCCGCGCGGGCCCTCGGACTACATCGAGATCGCGCACGAGTTCAACACGGTGCTGCTGGGCGGCATTCCCGCCTTCGATCGCCTGAACGAGGATGCCGCGCGCCGCTTCGTCAACCTGATCGACGAGTTGTACGACCGCCACGTCAACCTGGTCTGCACCGCCAGCACCTCGCCGGTCGAGCTGTACACCGGCCAGCGCCTGCAGGGCGCGTTCGAGCGCACCGCCTCGCGCCTGATCGAGATGCAGAGCGCCGAGTACCTGGGCACCCCGCACCGGGCGTGAGGGGGCCTGAGGGCGTGCGTTGCCGGCCAATGGCCGGCACGACCACCCCGGAATTCCGGTAGTGCCGGCCGCTGGCCGGCAATGATCGGGGGGAGGGCGCAACGGCGTTTCCCTGCGGCCACTCCTCCGGCCCGGCCGACACATGCGGCCTCGCGTCGCTGCCCGGCGGGTGATCCCGACGTCCACCGGATGCCCACCACCTATCCACAGGGTTGTCCCTAGCCAGTTTCATCACTGTCATGTGAAGCTGTCATTGTTCCGTTTCCGCGGTGCGTTGTGCCACCGCAGTGACGCCTTTCGGGCTTGACTGCGCAGCCCGTTCCGGCAGGTCTGAAGCGTCTGATCAGGGCGCCGATGGCACGATCCTTGCGGCGCAAGGGATTGCCGAATTTCACTACATTTGGCGTTGACGGACCCCATTACCCCCACTATCTTGTGGCCGTCGGTCGCCGCAACCCCACGGCTGGGGGTTGGCCGCAGTCTCCATTGGCGATCGTCAACGGCAGTGGCAGGCGCAGGGTCTCATCCCCTGCGACGCCGTACTGCCATCCTGGGCCGTCATGTCCCGGGCTGCGTCACCCCGATGCATCGAGCACCCCCAATCACGCCAAGAGGACATACGCCGTGAGCACCGAATCCAGCGCCACCATCGAGAAGGAAAGCGAATTCCTGTTGACGTCGCCGCCGACGGCCAACGCGATGAGTGTGACCAAGCGCAACGGGACCACCGAGCTGGTGGACCTGAACAAGATCGTGCGCGCGGTGCAGCGTTCCTCCGAAGGCCTGCACGCCGTTGACCCGATGCGCGTGGCCACCCGCACCATTTCCGGCCTGTACAACGGCGCCACCACCCGCGAGCTGGACGAACTGTCCATCCGCACCGCCGCCCTGCTGATCGGTGAAGAGCCCGAATACGGCCGCCTGGCTGCGCGCCTGCTGGCCAACTACATCGCCAAGGAAGTCTCGGGCCAGGAAATCTACGCCTTCTCGCAGTCGGTCAGCCGTGGCCATGAAGTCGGCCTGATCAACGACCGCCTGCTGAACTTCGTGCAGACCAATGCACGCAAGCTCAACGACGCCATCGACATCTCGCTGGATCTGAACTTCGATTACTTCGGCCTGCGTACCCTGTACGACCGTTACCTGCTGCGCCATCCGCACACCCGCAAGGTAATCGAGACCCCGCAGCAGTTCTTCCTGCGCATCGCCAGCGCGCTGAGCGAGGACGTGTCCGAGACCCTGGCGCTGTACAAGCGCATGGGCAACCTGGACTACCTGCCGTCCAGCCCGACCCTGTTCAACTCCGGCACCACCCACGAGCAGCTGTCCTCGTGCTTCCTGCTGGACTCGCCGCAGGACTCGCTGGAGTCGATCTATGCCAAGTACGGCGACATCGCCCAGCTGTCGAAGTTCTCCGGCGGCATCGGCGTCAGCTACACCCGCGTGCGTTCGCGTGGCTCGCTGATCAAGTCGACCAACGGCCACTCCAACGGCATCGTGCCGTGGCTGAAGACCATGGATTCGTCCGTGGCCGCGGTGAACCAGGGCGGCAAGCGCAAGGGCGCAGCCTGCGTGTACCTGGAAACCTGGCACGCCGACATCGAGGACTTCCTCGAACTGCGTGACAACACCGGTGACGAAGCCCGCCGTGCGCACAACCTGAACCTGGCCAACTGGGTGCCGGACCTGTTCATGAAGCGCGTCGAGGCCGACCAGGAATGGTCGCTGTTCGATCCGCGCGTCGTGCCGGAGTTCACCGACCTGTTTGGCGAAGCCTTCGAGGCTGCCTACCTGCAGGCCGAAGCCCAGGGCAAGGCCAGCCGCACCATCCCCGCGCGCAAGCTGTACGCCCGCATGATGCGTACGCTGGCCGAGACCGGCAACGGCTGGATGACCTTCAAGGACAAGTGCAACCGCGCCAGCAACCAGACCCTGCGTCCAGGCAACGTGATCCACCTGTCCAACCTGTGCACGGAAATCCTGGAAGTCACTTCCAACGATGAAACCGCAGTGTGCAACCTGGGTTCGATCAACCTGGGCAACCACTTCGACGAGCACAACGAGTTCGACTTCGACAAGCTGGCCGAGACCGTGCGCCTGGCCGTGCGCCAGCTCGACCGCGTCATCGACCTGAACTTCTACCCGATCGAAACCGCCCGCCGCGCCAACCTGCGCTGGCGTCCGGTCGGCCTGGGCTGCATGGGCCTGCAGGATGTGTTCTTCCGCAAGCGCCTGCCGTTCGACAGCGCCGAAGCCCGCGCGCTGTCGAAGAAGATCGCCGAAGCGATCTACTTCCACGCGCTGGAAACCTCCTGCGAGCTGGCCCAGGAACGCGGCAAGCACCCGTCGTTCAACGACACCCGTGCCGCCAGTGGCGAACTGCAGTTCGACGCCTGGAACGTGGTGCCGGAAGACACTGCGCGCTGGGATGCCCTGCGTGAGCGCATCAAGGAACACGGCCTGCGCAACTCGCTGATGATCGCGATCGCGCCGACCGCGACCATCGCCTCGATCGCCGGTTGCTACGAGTGCGTCGAGCCGCAGGTGTCCAACCTGTTCAAGCGCGAGACCCTGTCCGGTGACTTCCTGCAGGTCAACCGTTACCTGGTCAACGAGCTGAAGAAGCTGGGCCTGTGGACGCCGGAAATGCGCGATGCCATCAAGCTGGCCGAAGGCTCGATCGCCGGCGTGGCGCAGATCCCGGAAACGCTGCGCGAGGTCTACCGCACCGCGTGGGAACTGCCGATGCGTTCGCTGATCGACATGGCCGCCGAGCGTGGCGCCTTCATCGACCAGTCGGCCTCGCTCAACCTGTTCATGGAAAGCCCGAACATCGGCGCGATGTCCTCCATGTACATGTACGCCTGGAAGCAGGGCATCAAGACCACCTACTACCTGCGTTCGCGCCCGGCCACCAAGATCGCCAAGACGACGGTGAGTGCCGCCGCACCGGCCAAGGTGTTCAGCCCGGACGAAGCCATCGCCTGCTCGCTGGAAAACCCGGAAGCCTGCGAGGCCTGCCAGTAACACGCCGCGCGGTGGGTGCCGACCGTTGGTCGGCACTCGAACACCTCGCACCTGTAGAGCCGAGCCATGCTCGGCTGCAGCACGGAAACACCAAGGTAGCGCCGGGCCATGCCCGGCGTTTTGACCCGAGAATTCAAGGAAACACCCATGGCCGACAAGCCCAAGCAGATGCTGCTCGATCCCGGTTTTGAACTGACCCTGCGCCCGATGCGCTACCCGCAGTTCTATGACATGTACCGGAATGCGATCAAGAACACCTGGACGGTGGAAGAGATCAATTTCCAGATCGACATCACCGACCTGCACAGCAAGATGTCGCCGGGTGAGCGCCACCTGATCCACCGCCTGGTCGCGTTCTTCGCCACCGGCGATTCGATCGTGTCCAACAACCTGGTGCTGAACCTGTACCAGCACTTGAATGCGCCGGAAGCGCGCATGTACCTGTCGCGCCAGCTGTATGAAGAAGCACTGCACGTGCAGTTCTACCTGACCCTGCTCGACAACTACCTGCCGGATCCGGAAGAGCGCGCCAAGGCGTTCTCGGCGGTGGAGAACATCGACTCGATCAAGAAGAAGGCCGATTTCTGCTTCAAGTGGATCGACTCGATCCAGGACCTGACCCGCATCGAGACCCGCGAACAGCGTCGCCAGTTCCTGCTCAACCAGATCTGCTTCGCCGCCTGCATCGAAGGCCTGTTCTTCTTCGCTGCGTTCGCCTACGTGTACTACTTCCGTTCGCGCGGCCTGCTGCCGGGCCTGGCTTCGGGCACCAACTGGGTGTTCCGCGACGAAAGCGCGCACATGGAGTTCGCCTTCGAGTCGGTGCGCGTGGTGCGTGAGGAAGAGCCGGACCTGTTCGACGACGAGATGAAGCAGCAGGTCTACGACATGTTGGCCGAAGCCATCGAATGCGAAGTGCAGTTCGCCGAGGACGTGCTGTCCGGCGGCGTGGCCGGCATCTCGACCCGTGACATGCGCCAGTACCTGCAGCATTGTGCCGATCAGCACTTCGCCAAACTGGGCATGGAAAAGAAGTACAACGTGCGCAACCCGCTGCCGTTCATGGAACTGCAGGACGTGCAGGAACTGACCAACTTCTTCGAACGCCGCGTCTCGGCCTACCAGGTCGGCGTGCAGGGCGAAGTCGCCTTCGACATGAACTTCTGATCGAACCGGTCAGGCCTTTCGCAACGAAAAACCCCGGCCAATGCCGGGGTTTTTTGTTGCGCGCCTGGCTTTTGTAGAGTCGAGCCGTGCTCGACTGCTGTTCGCAAGAAAGTCGAGCATGGCTCCACTCTACAAAGCGCTAGCGCCGTCCTTCCACCGCCATGCGCACCGCCAGCCCGGCCAGCACCGTACCCATCAGCCAGCGCTGCACCCTCTGCCAGGTGGGGCGCGCGGCCAGGAAGCCGGCGATGCTGCCGGCGGTCAGCGCGATCAGGCCGTTCACGCTGACGCTGACCAGGATCTGGGTGCAGCCCAACACAATCGACTGCATCAGCACACTGCCTTCGCTGTCCGGATGCAGGAACTGCGGCAGCAGCGACAGGTACATCACCGCCACTTTCGGGTTCAGCAGATTGGTCAGCAAGCCCATCGTGAACAGTCTGCGCGGGCTGTCCTGCGGCAGCTCGCGCACCGCGAACGGCGAACGGCCGCCGGGCTTCAGCGCCTGCCACGCCAGGTAGAGCAGGTACAGCGCGCCACCGACGAGATCAGCCCGGCGAGCGGCCCTTGGCAGATCGAGCGCGAGATGACGTAGATCATGTTCGGCCCGGGCGTGAGCACCATGGCCAGCGAAACCAGCGCGAAGGCCAGCAGGTCGGAAAGTGCGGGCATGGGCGGTCCTGGCAGTGGGCGTGGCGCAGTGTAGCGCCGCCTGCACGGGGCCTGGCTTAAAATTGACGGACCCCACACCGAAGCACCCCCATGACCCCGATCCCCGAGACTGTGCCGCCCACTGAAGTGCGCATGGCCGAAATCGTCTTCCCCAACCACACCAACCACCTCGGCACCCTGTTCGGTGGCCAGGCATTGGCGTGGATGGACAAGGCCGCCTTCCTGGCCGCCGCCCGCTATTCGCGACGCACCGTGGTGACCGCGCGCAGCGACCAGGTCGACTTCAAGCTGCCGATCCGCATCGGCCAGATGGTGGAAACCATCGGCCGCATCGTCGAAGTCGGGCGCAGCTCGATGAAGGTCGAGGTGGAACTGGTCGCCGAGGACCTGCACAGCGGCGAGCGCAAGCTGTGTACCCGCGGCCACTTCGTGATGATCGCGCTGGACGAGGACGGCCACCCGATCGCGGTGCCGCCGCTGCCGGCCGCCTGAGCCGGCGCTTGCACGGGCGCTGCGGCGCCCCCATCTGGCAGCCATGACCTCGCCGCTGACCGACTTCATCGACCGCGCCCAGCGCCTGTTCGTGCTGACCGGTGCCGGTTGCAGCACCGCCTCGGGCATTCCCGACTATCGCGATACCGACGGCCAGTGGAAACGCACGCCGCCGGTGACCTACCAGGCGTTCATGGGCGAAGCGGGTACCCGCCAGCGCTACTGGGCGCGCAGCCTGCTGGGCTGGCCGCGCTTCGGCCTGGCCCGGCCCAACGGTACCCACCAGGCCCTGGCCGCACTGGAAAACAGCGGCAAGCTGCAGCTGCTGCTGACCCAGAACGTGGACGGCCTGCACCAGCGCGCCGGCAGCCACAAGGTGATCGACCTGCATGGCCGCCTGGACCGGGTGCGCTGCATGAGCTGTGAGCGCCGCAGTGGCCGCGAGGATTTCCAGCAGCGGCTGCTGGAGGCCAATCCGGGCTGGGATGTGCTGGAGGCCGGTATCGCGCCCGATGGCGATGCCGATCTGGAGACCGATTTCTCCACGTTCGTGGTGCCCGATTGTCCGTACTGCGGCGGCCTGCTGAAGCCGGATGTGGTGTTCTTCGGCGAGAACGTGCCGCGTGAACGGGTGGCGGCGGTGCACGATCACCTGCAGCAGGCCGACGCCGTGCTGGTGGTGGGCTCGTCGCTGATGGTCTATTCCGGCTTCCGCTTCGTGCAGGCGGCCGCGAAGGCAGGGTTGCCGGTAGCGGCGCTGAACCGAGGCCGCACCCGAGCCGACGACCTGCTGTTGTTCAAGGATGAGCGGGACTGCGCTGAAGCGCTGGCCACGTGGGCTGCGCGCTGAGCCGAGCACGGGCTCGGCTCTACAAGGGGCGAGGGCTTCTGTAGAGCCGGGCGCACGCTCGGCTGCTGCAGGTCACGCGAAACAGCGATCCATCCAGATGGTTGATCCGCGAGCCGCGCAGCGGTGCAATACGCACCCCCTACGTCGTTCATCACCGTCTTGAGCCAGCTGTTCTCGCCGATTTCGTTCGGCCCCCTGACCCTGTCCAACCGCATCGTCATCGCGCCGATGTGCCAGTACTCCGCCGAGGACGGCCGCGCCAGCGACTGGCACGCCATGCACCTGGGCAACCTGGCGCAGTCCGGTGCCGGCCTGCTGATCCTGGAAGCCACCGCCGTCGAACCGCGCGGCCGCATCAGCTGGGCCGACCTGGGCCTGTGGGACGATGGCACCGAGGCCGCGCTGGCACAGGTGCTGGCCAGCGTCCGCCGCTGGTCGCCGATGCCATTGGGCATCCAGCTCGGCCACGCCGGTCGCAAGGCCTCGGTGAAGCGCCCGTGGGACGGCGGCGGCCAGCTGCCGGCCGATGATGCGCGTGGCTGGGCCACGGTGGCGCCGTCGCCGCTGCCGTTCCATGCCGCCGATCCGGCACCGCAGGAACTGGACGAGGCCGGCATCGCCGAGGTGATCGCCGCCTTCGCCGCCAGTGCGGTGCGCGCCGAGCGCCTGGGCTTCGAGCTGATCGAGCTGCATGCCGCGCACGGCTACCTGCTGCACCAGTTCCTGTCGCCGCTGAGCAACCGCCGCACCGATGGCTATGGCGGCTCGCTGCCGAACCGCCTGCGCCTGCTCGTGGAAGTGTTCGACGCGGTGCGTGCGGCGGTATCGGACAGGATCGCCGTGGGCGTGCGCATTTCCGCCAGCGACTGGGTCGAGGGTGGCTGGGATCTGGTGCAGAGCGAAGCGCTGGCCCAGGTGCTGGATGCGCGCGGCTGCAACTTCCTGCACGTTTCCAGCGGTGGCCTGGACGAGCGCCAGAAGATCACCGTCGGTCCCGGCTACCAGGTGCCGTTCGCCGCGGCGATCAAGGCCAAGGTACGCATGCCGGTGATCGCGGTGGGCATGATCACCGAACCGGAGCAGGCCGAATCGATCCTGCGCCATCGCCACGCCGATGCGGTAGCGCTGGCACGCGGCATCCTCTACGACCCGCGCTGGCCGTGGCACGCTGCTGCCGCATTGCGCGACAGCGTGGAACCGGCGCCGCAGTACCTGCGCTGCGAGCCGCGCGAGGCGCGTGGCGTGTTCAAGGCGCGCTGAGGTTCACACCCGCCAGGCCGGCGCCATGCCGGCCTGCAGGTGCTCGAACAGCGCGCGGATCTTGGCGGTGAAATCGCGGCGGTCGCTGACGCAGAAGTAGACCTCCATCGGTTCCGGGCGCCACGCGGTGTCGGCGCCGAACACCGCCTGCAGGCGGCCATCGCGCAGGTACGGCTCGGCCACGAATGCGGCGAGCCGGGTGATGCCGGCACCGGTCGCCGCCAGCGTCGCCAGCGCATCGATGTCATCGCAGACCATGCTCGGTGGCAGCGTGGCGTCCACGCGCTGGCCGTCCTTCAGCAGACCCCAGCGCAGCGGTCGGCCATCGGTGGGGAAGCGGTGCAGCAGCCCGCGATGGCGACCCAGTTCGGCGGGTTCCTGCGGCGTGCCATGGGCCTGCAGGTAGGCTGGCGCGGCACAGAACACGAACGGCACGCGCGCCAGCTGCCGTGCGACGACGCCGTCTTCCAGCTGCGCGCCGATGCGGATGCTGGCATCCACCGCCTCTGGACCATGCTGCACGGCGCGGTCGGTCAGGCGCAGCTCCAGCTGCAGTTGCGGGTAGCGCTGCTGCAGTGACGGCAGCAGCGGTGCCAGCACGTGGCGGCCGAAGGCGCTGCTGCTGGCGATGCGCAGGGGCCCGGCCGGTTCGATATCACCGGCAGTGACCCTCGCCTGCGCGCGCGCCAGGTCGCCCTCGATATGGCGCACCTGCGCCAGGTACAGCGCGCCGGCCTCGCTGAGGGCGAGTTGGCGCGTACTCCGGTTCAGCAGCCTTACGCCCAGATGCGCCTCCAGCCGGTGGATGTTCTGGCCGACTGCGGTGGCGCTGATGCCAAGGATGCGGGCCGCAGCGGCAATGCTGCCGGTCTCTGCGGTGCGGGTGAAGCTGCGGATCAATTGCAACAGGTTCATGACCGGCCAGCTTGCCACGGGATCGGCCAAGTATCGCTTGGGACAGAACCAAGCCCTTCGCTTGCATCGGTGACCATCGCTCCGATCGACACCCTGCTGCCCTACACTGTGGCGATGCGCCCCGACTCCATCCTCACCCTGTCCTGCCCCGACCGTACCGGCATCGTCTACCGTGTGTCCGGCCTGTTGTTCGACCACGGCTGCAACATCCTCGACGCCCAGCAGTTCGGTGACGAGGTGAGCGGCCGCTTCTTCCTGCGCGTGCATTTCGACCGCGACGCCGGCCTGCCGCTGGAGACCGTGCATGCCGCGATGGCCAAACTTGCCGAAGGCTTCGGCATGGACTGGCAGCTGCATGACGGCCGCCGCCGGGCACGCCTGCTGGTGCTGGTCAGCAAGCAGGGGCATTGCCTCAACGACCTGCTGTTCCGCGCCCACAGCGGCCAGCTGAAGGTCGACATCGCGGCAGTGGCGTCCAACCACGCCGACTTCGCGCCATTGGCCGCGTCCTACCAGGTACCGTTCCACCACCTGCCAGTGACCGCCGATACGCGTGCGGTGCAGGAGCAGCAGATCATCGACCTGGTCGAGCGTGAGCGCATCGACCTGGTGGTGCTGGCGCGCTACATGCAGATCCTGTCACCCACGCTGTGCCGTGCGCTGGCCGGCCGTGCGATCAACATCCACCACAGCTTCCTGCCCAGCTTCAAGGGCGCGCAGCCCTATCACCAGGCGCACGCGCGCGGGGTCAAGATCATCGGTGCCACCGCGCACTACGTCACCGAGGATCTGGACGAAGGCCCGATCATCGAACAGGACGTGGCCCGCGTCGACCACGCCATGGCGCCGCGCGAGCTGGTGCGGCTGGGCAGCGACACCGAATCGCTGGTGCTGGCACGCGCGGTTCGCCGCCATGTGGAGCACCGCATCCTGCTCAATGGGCACCGCACGGTGGTGTTCCGGTAATCGCCCATCCCGCGTCCGCCGGGCATGGCCCGGCGCTACCACGGGTGCTATCCGGTAGTGCCGGCCGCTGGCCGGCAACTGCAGAGATCCCGAGGTTGCCGGCCAGCGGCCGGCACTACCGAATCCTGATTTCATCCAATGAAAAGCCCCCGGTTCGGCCGTCCCGCGATCTGTAGGGGGGCGTAGTTAGGGGGCTGGATGAATCGATTGTGTTGTTGTGGGCAGGAGCGCGCAAGCGGCATAAGCGACGTGCGCGGTAGCGCCGGGCCATGCCCGGCGGTCACGCCTCAGGCGATCGCGATCCCTGCCTTGCCCAGCGCTTCGCGCACCATCGCGTCGTTGGCCTCGGTCACCGGCCGGGTCAGGTCCCACAGGAACTTCACCCGGAAGCCGGATTTCACCGCGTCCTGCGCGCTCCACAGCACGCAGTAGTCGCGGGCCAGACCGCACACGTGCACCTCGCGGATGCGGCGCTCATGCAGCCAGCCGGCCAGGCCGGTGGCCGGGCGCTCGCCATCGGGGCCGTGGTTCTCGCGGAAGGCGCTGTACGAGTCCACCTGTGGGCGGGTGCCCTTGCGCAGGATCAGGTCGGCCACGGTCCAGTCCACGCCCGGGTGCAGGTCGGCACCCGCGCTGCCCTGCACGCAGTGGTCCGGCCACAGGGTCTGCGGCTGCGCGTGCAGCAGGATGGTTTCGAACGGTCGCTTGCCGGGGTGCTGGCTGGCGAACGAGGCGTGGTCGGCCGGGTGCCAGTCCTGAGTCGCCACCACGGTGCGGTAGCGACGCTGTGCCAACAGATCGCCAATCGGTGTTACCAGCGCATCGCCCTGGTCGCAGGCCAGCGCACCGCCGGGCATGAAGTCCGGCTGCAGGTCGATCACCAGCAGGGCGACATCGGCGGGCAGGGCGGTCATGGCAGTTCCGGTACAACAGAAGGGGCGACCAGCGTGGCCGCCCCATGCCTGCACGTCAATCGCTCTGCGGCGTCTCAGCGTCCTGCCCGTAGTACAGCAGGCCGATCTTGATCCGTTCGCGCCCGTTCTCGCGGCGGTGGCGGTTGGCATCGCGCAGCGAGTACACGCAGCCGCAGTACTCCTGCTGGTAGAACTGCTCGCGCTTGCTGATCTCGATCATGCGGCTGGCACCGCCGCCCTTGCGCCAGTTGTAGTCCCAGTACTGCAGGCCTTCATAGCGCGACGCCGCACGGATGCCGCAGTCGTTGATCTGCGCCATGTTCTTCCAGCGCGAGATGCCCAGCGACGAACTGATGGTGTCGTAGCCGTGCTCGTGCGCGTACAGCGCGGTGCGTTCGAAACGCATGTCGAAGCACATCGTGCAGCGGATGCCGCGCTCGGGCTCGTTCTCCATGCCACGCGCACGGCTGAACCAGTTGTCGGTGTCGTAGTCGCAGTCGATGAATGGAATGCCGTGCTGCTCGGCGAAGCGGATGTTCTCCTGCTTGCGCAGCTCGTACTCCTTCACCGGGTGGATGTTGGGGTTGTAGAAGAAGATCGCGTAGTCGATCCCGGAAGCGGTGATCGCCTCCATCACTTCGCCCGAGCACGGCGCGCAGCACGAATGCAGCAGCAGGCGTTTGCCATCGGCGGGCAGGGTCAGGGTGGGGCGTTGGAACTCGGTCATCGTGGCGTGCGTCAGGGCGTGGGAGCGGTCTGGCCGGTTACCGTGAACAGGACGCGCGCGGCCACGCCGCCTGCACATGCAGGCTGGTGATGGCCCCGGCACCCTCCCCGCGGAGAGTCCAGGTCGAATCAGGGGACGGTCGTGTCCCCCGGCCGTGGCCGGTATTCGGGCTGATGGACACGGGCCGCAGCCCACCTACTCCCTGCCGCTTCCCAGGCGCGAGCCCAGTGCTGTTGGCAGGATTCGTTTCCATTCACCGCTGCGGGGCAGCTCCGGAATGGGCGCACGAAGCGCCTTCACCGGATTCCCGTTTAACTCCCTGCCGCCATCCAGCCACGGCAGGGATACCTTCGGCGTGTGCAAGGTGGACCTGTTGGCTGCAGGGGTCAAGGCCCGGGGTCGGATCCCCGTTGCCCCGCAACGGGCCCTGCCCCCCGCAAATGCCTTCAGCGCCCCGCTGCGGCCCGGGCCCGGATGTCGTCCAGCCGCTGGTCGTGCAGCAGGCGCCCGTTCTCCCACACGGTCACCATTGCATCCTCGAAGCCGGTCGGCAGCGCCTCGTCACCGCTGGGAGGCAACGCCACCGTGTGCAGGCTGCCGTCATCCAGGCGCCGCAGCAGGCGCATGCGGCCACGCTTGCTGGTCTTGCCGGCATCGGTGACCGGATCCTTGTAGACGTCGATCCACGCACCCTCGACCCGTGCTGCCGAGCACTTCAGCGCGAACTTCTGGGTGTCGCGGTCCAGCCGCTGCAACAGCGCGCCGCCCATGCCGAAGGCCACGTTGTCGGCCGAATAGCCGTCGCCGGTGATGCGCTGCAGGATGGCGCGGATCGTATCCGGGTTGATGCCATCGCCCTGGATCACCCGCACGTGGTTGAGTACGCGGTAGCCCTTGCCGTTGAGGGTGTGGCCGAACGCTTCATCCAGCCGGCGCAGGCTTTCGGCCACCACGTCCACCGGGTCACCCGAGTCGGGGCGGATGACCAGGGTGGCGCCCGAAGCGATCACTTCATCACGCAGCGTCGTGCCCCAGTGCTCACTGATCGCGCGGTAGATGTCATAGCTGTCCGACACCACTGCCACGATCGCGCCCGGCTTGCCGAACTGGCGCAGCATGTTGCGGTAGGCGTCCACTTCGCGCTCGCGGCCCCAGCTGGTGATGGTGCTGTGCTCGGCGGCAGGAATCGAATAACCGGCCATTGGCGCGTGATAGTGCGCGCGGGCCAGGCACAGGGCCGATACAGTGTCGGTGCCGAGGAAGTTGACCAGGTGTGCGGCACCGCCCAGCGCGGCCGATTCCAGGCTCGATACACCGCGGGCGCCGAAGTCGTGCAGCTTGAACGGCAGCTGCCCCTGCGGATCGTCGCTGGTCTGCTGCAGGAACGCAGCAATGGTCTGCCGTGCATGCCAGCTGATGGTGGCCACGGTGACCGGGTACCACACGCGCAGCAGCAGCGTTTCCAGGTACGACGGCACCCAGAATGCAGCCGGGTCGGTCGACTCGACGGTCATCAGTGCCTGGTGGGTGGGTACCACGCTGCCCTCGGGCACGGCACGGATGCGCACCGGCAGGTGGCCGCCGAGCCGATCGACGATATCGCGCCAGCCGGCTTCGTTGAACGGCTCGCCATGGGCGGCGAATACCGCAGCAGCGTCGTCGATGTCAGCGTGGGTGACCGGTCGTGCCAGGGCGTCCTTGAGGATCGCCTGCAGGCCGAAGAACACCGTGCGATCGTGCAGGCCGCCACGTGATTCCACGTAGAAGAACGTGGCATCGGTACCCGGCGGGTACTGCAGCCAATGGCTGGCCTTGTAGCTGTCGGTGTTGAGGAGAAGGTTATCGAGGTAGTGCATGACGGAAGCTCCTTCGCGTCGAGTGACACCAGCGGTCTATCCGCCGGTGGGGAGAACCGGGCAGGTCAGCCGCGGCCGAGGAAATACTCCAGGATGTGCAGGTGGTCTTCGAACAATTGCGGGCCCATGTCCAACGCCTCACTCACCGGTATCCAGCGCGCCTTGTCGGCGTCGTCGCCACCGCGCACCGGCGGCAGGTCACCGGCCGGGAATTCGAAGTGGAAACCGTGGGTGATGGTGCGGCCGCGCTGGCTGCGGTCGGGGTGGTCGAATACCTGCTGGCCCTTCAGCGAACCCTTCAGCACCGGCAGCGGAATCTTAAGGCGGGTTTCCTCGCGCAGTTCGCGCAGGCAACTGTCCAGCAGGCTCTGCTCCTGGCCAACGAAACCGCCGGGCAGCGCCCACAGGCCCTTGCCGGGCTCCGAACGGCGCCGTACCAGCAGCACGTGGCCCGAATGCACCACCACCGCATCGGTGGTGACGAAGGTGGGCGCGTAGGGCGCATCCTTCCAGGCGGCCTTGTACTGTTCGATGAAGCGGTACTCGGCCACCAGCTGGGCATACGCAGGCGCGCTTTTGCGGAACGCTTCGAGCATGTCGTACACCGGCGCCGGCACATTGCCACGCAGCATCAGCAGCGCGCCGTGGAAGTCGACGTCGCCGGCTTCGAACAGGTAGCGCCGCAGCTCGGTGGCCGACAGGGTGGCGGTGTGCTGCACGTCCACCAGCGGCCATTGCGGGAACTCCCGCAGGTAGTAGCTGGAGGCATCCTTGTCCATGCCGATCAGGCCCACCTTTGCATCGGCGGCGGCACCGTCGTTGCGCAGGGCGTCGGCCACCTGGCGCTGCACATTGGCGATCCACTGTGCTTCGTTGTACAGGTGGTCACGCAGCGGGCGGATCAGCAGGCGGTCGGTGTGGCCATCGAGGGCGGCCTGGATCATCACGGCGCGTTCGGCCACGGTCCAGGGATTGCGGAGGCTGCGGGGGGTATCGGCAGAGCCGACCAGGAAGATCAGCTTGCGGGCCCGGCTCAGGGCCAGGCGGGCAACGGCGGCGTGGCCGTTGTGGAAGGGCTCGAATCGCCCGATGAAGACGAGATAGTCGAATTCCATGAGAATCCCTCATGTCGTTGTGGCAGCCGCGGGTCTGTCCCTTGGCTTGCTGCAGATGCTACGCCGATGGTGGAGCCGGTCAAGCCTGCAGGCCTGCCATCTGCTGAACGCCGCAGATTCCTGCCCGGACTGCGGTGGTGTTCTCAGGCCCTGAGAAGCCGCTGCGCCATACTGGCATCCACGCGGCGGACGGTAGGCTCGGGGGCAAGACGGTGGCGGACAAGTACTGCGATCTGGTCATGAAAGGCGGCATCACCAGCGGCATCGTGTACCCCAACGCGGTACTGGCGCTGGCACGCGAGTATCGGTTCAAGAGCATCGGCGGCACCTCTGCCGGCGCCATCGCTGCGGCGGTGGCGGCTGCGGCGGCATACGGTGATCGGCGCCAGCAGGCCGGCGAGCACCTGCCCGGTGATGCCGGTTATGGCGGGCTGTCGGCGGTGTCGGCGCAGTTGTCGCGGCGGGGGTTCATCTACAGCCTGTTCCAACCGGCGCGGGGCGCGCGTGCGGCCTATCGGCTGCTGGTGGTGCTGACCGGCAATGCCAGCTTGCCGCACAAACTGCTGTGCCTGGCGGTGGCGGTATTCGAGATCGCGCCGCTGGAAGTGCTGGTGTCGCTGGCGCTGCTGCTCGGTCTGGGCGGGTGGGGCGGCGGTTGGAGCGGCGTGGCCGCGACGCTGCTGCCGTCGCTGCTCTGCGCCTACGGTGCAGGCGTGGCCGGAGCCGCGCTGCGCGTGGCGCGCGTGGCCCGGCGCAACCTGCTGGGCCTGTGCAGTGGCCTCGGTCGCGATGCACGTAAACCGGCATTGACCGAGTGGCTGCATGAATGCCTGCAGCAGTTGTCCGGCAAGCCGCTGGATGCACCGCTGACCTTTGCCGACCTGCATGACGCGCCGCGCTATGCCGGCGAGCCGGACAGCCCGCATGCGATCAGCCTGCAGATGATCACCACCTGCGTATCGCACAACGAACCACGCACACTGCCGCTGGGCGGCGCGCAGTTCTGGTTCCTGCGCGAGGAGTTCGAGCAGTTGTTCCCCGCCAGCGTGGTGCAGTGGCTGGTGACGCAGGCCGGCCCGCCGCTGGAGGTGGAAGGGCGCCGGTACTACCACCTGCCGCAGGGTCCGAAGCTGCCGGTGCTGGTGGCCACGCGCATGAGCCTGAGCTTCCCGTTGCTGATCAGCGCGGTGCCGCTGCATGAGCCCTCGCGCCGCGAACGCCGCTGCGAACCCACTGCACCTGCCGCCGATCAGGAACACAACGTGGCCGACAGCATGGAAGGGCTGACCAGCGCCGGGCAGACCTGCGGCCCGGTGATTACCGCGTTCCGCATCTGCTGGTTCTCCGATGGTGGCATCAGCAGCAACTTCCCGATCCATCTGTTTGATGCCGCGCTACCGCGCTGGCCGACCTTCGCCATCAACCTGGTCTACCCGCAGCATGCCGAGGACGTGGGCCGTGGCAGTGATGGCCGACAGGCGCTGGAACGTGCCGTGTTCCTGCCCACCGAAAACCGCCACGGTTGGCAACGGCATTACCAGTCCATTGCCACGCCGCTCGCCGCAGCCGAGCTGGGGCGCTTCCTGTTCGCAGTCGTGGCGACCATGCAGAACTGGCGTGACCTGCTGCAGGCACGCGCGCCGGGTTACCGCGACCGTATCGTGCACGTCAGCCTGCAGGGCGACGAAGGCGGCATGAACCTGGACATGCCGCAGGAGGTGCTGACCCGCATCGCCGACAAGGGCAGCCTGGCGGGCGCGCGCTTCTGTTCGTTCTCGTTCGGGAACCACTACTGGATCCGCTGGCGCAACCTGGCCTCGGCCTATCAGCGCTACACGCTGGAAGTGGCGCGTACCGACGACCCGGCGCAGCAGGTGCTGGCCTATCGCGCGGCGTACTCGATGGTTGCCCGTGGCGAGCCGGCACCGCCGTCGTACAAGCTCGGCTCGGAAGACAAACGTCGCGGCTCGCAGCAGCTGTGGGCGCAGATGGTCGAGCAGGGCCGCACGTGGGAAGACCTTGGCCCGGACCTGACCGACGGCGCACCGCGCCCGCTGCCGCAGATGAAGGTCACGCCGATCTACTGACCCGGTAGTAGATCCACGCCATGCGTGGATGAACGTCCATCGAAATCGAATATTTCGAACATTCATCGAAGAGCATCCACGCATGGCGTGGATCTACCGCGTCGACCAAGGTCGACACCTACCAGAGCAATACGTCGTTCCGACAGATGGAAGGAAACTGTCGAAGGCGGGGTGGTGTCGGATTGCGGGGTGTCCGCGGCATGGATGCCGCGGCCAAGCCCCCAGGGTGAAGTGACCCCCGGGAGTTGGACATCAGATCCAACCCCGAGGGATACATGAACAGATACGACGCGCGTTTCAAACTGCAGGTCGCCAAAGAGGCCTGCAAGACCTCCACATCGGTCAAAGCCGTTGCTCGTCGCTACGGCCTGGAGTTCTCCACGGTCAGGCGCTGGGTGGCGACCTATCGGCTGCATGGTTGGCGCGGGTTTCGCCGCCAGGCCCAGTCCTATGACCTCGCATTCAAGCTGGCTGTCCTGAAGAAGATGGGCCAGGACGGCATGTCCGGGCGGGAGGCCACCACTTACTTTCAAATTGGCGATGCCGGCGCGGTGGGTCGGTGGCGTCGCCTGTATGCTCAAGGCGGTGCCCAAGCGCTGGCACCACCTCCGCCGCCGCCCCGAAAGCCGATGAAAAAGACCCGTTCGTCCAAGCCACCTGAGGAAATGAGCCGCGATGAGCTGCTCAAGGAAGTTGCCTATCTGCGTGCGGAGACCGACTACCTAAAAAAACTCGATGCCTTGATCCGGGAAGAGCAGGCGGCGCAGGACGCAAAGCGCAAGCCATCCAAGGATTGAGGCAGGTTCATACGCTGTCGCTTCTGCTCGAAGCGGCAGAGCTGTCACGCAGTACGTTCTATTACCAGAACCATGTCCTGGCCCATCCGGATCAGGATGAGGCAGCCCTGTGCGAGCGCATCCGGGCAATCTACGATCAAAGCCAAGGGCGCTATGGGTATCGCACGGTGACGCTGGAACTGGCCAATCAGGGCCATCGGTCCAATCACAAGCGGGTACAGCGCCTGATGGGGGAGATGGGCCTGAAATCACGGGTACGCGTGAAGCGCTACCGGTCCTTCAAAGGGGCCGCCAATGTTGTGGTTGGCAATGACCTCAATCGCCAGTTCCATGCCGAGCGGCCCAACCAGAAGTGGGTGACTGACGTCACCGAGTTCAAGGTGCAAGGCATGAAGCTGTACCTGTCGCCGATCATGGACCTCTACAACGGTGAAATCGTGGCTTATCAGATCAAGCGCCAGCCTGTGTTCGATCTGGTAGGTCAGATGCTGGAGGAGGCCATCAAGAAGCTTTCGCCGGATGAGCGGCCAATGATCCACTCCGACCAGGGCTGGCAGTACCAGCATGAGAACTACCGGCACATGCTGGAAAAGCACTCGTTGAAGCAAAGCATGTCCCGACGTGGCAACTGCTTGGACAATGCGGCAATGGAAAGCTTCTTCGGGACGCTGAAGTCGGAGTTCTTCTACCTGAACAGCTTTGACAGCATCGAAAGCCTGGAGGCCGGGCTGGTGGAGTACATCAAGTACTACAACCAAGAGCGAATCAGATTGAAATTGAAGGGGCTAAGCCCGGTAAAGTACCGGGAACAGGCCCAAGCAGCCGCCTGACCCCACCGTCCAAGTCTCGGGGGTCACTTCATGGACGGGTTCACGGCGTCCCCGCAATCCGACACCGCCCCGCAATCCCACGGAATGCCAGCTTTTGCTGTTGCTTCGGCTTCGGCTTCGGCTTCGGCAGGTGCAGGGCGCAGCCCTGCCGAACCAACCCTACCTCCCCGGCAACTGCGCGAACGCGCGCTGCATGCAGTCCTCGCGCGGGCACACCCGGCAACCCGGCCCGATCGATACCGAATTGCCCGGGCTCTGCACATCCAGCCCCAGTGAATACACCAGCCGCTCGGCATGCTGCAGATCGCAGCCCAGCGCCACCGCGAAGGTCTTGCGGGGCTGGCCATGGCCCACCGGGCCACTGCTGACCTGCCGCGCCAGCCAGAAATGACGGCGGCCATCGGGCATGCGCGCGGTCTGGGTAAGGATGCGGCCTGGCTGGTTGAACGCCTCGTAGACGATCCATAGCGGGCACGAGCCGCCCACCTGCGAGAAGTGGAAGTCGGTGGCCGAATGGCGCTTGGATACGTTGCCCGCGCGGTCCACGCGGATGAAGAAGAACGGCAGGCCGGGCGCACTGCGCCGTGCCAGCGTGCTCAGCCGGTGGCAGACCGCCTCGAAGCCGACGCCGAACTGGTGCGCCAGCAGTTCGATGTCGTAGCTGCTGGCCTCGGCCGCACGCAGGAAGCGCATGTAGGGCATGACCAGCGCGCCGGCGAAGTAGTTCGAAAGACCCACCCGCGCCTGCGCGATGCGCGCGTCATCGGTGAAGCCCGCACGCGCCACCACCGCGTCGATCTGCGGCAGGTAGCCGTGCAGGGCCAGTTCGGCGGCCATCTGGAACGCCTGCTGGCCTGGCTCCAGGTAGTCCGGCAGCCACAACCGGCGCGTGCCGGCATCGTAATGGCGCTTCTCGCGCCCGGCCTGCAGTGCGGCCACTTCCACCAGCACGCCGTGGCGGTCGGCCAGCAGCTGGCGCAAGCGCGGCGCCACATGCCCGGGCGATAGCCCCCACTCGGCGAACAGGCGCTCGGCCAGTTCGTCCAGCTCGGGAATATGGTTGTGCATGCGGTTGAAGAACTCGCGCACCTGGTCGCCGGCCGGCAGGGTGCTGCCGGCGCCGGGCTCGCCCAGCTGGAATTCCAGCGCGGCGGCATGCTCGCGCAGTGCCAGGTGGCGGCGGTGCAGGTCCAGCAGCGCACGGCTGACCTGCGGCAGGTTGCCCGCCAGGGTGCGCAGTTCGGTGGCGCTGACTTCGGCCAGGCCCAGGTCGCGCAGGGTCTCGCCCAGCGCTTCCTGCAGCGCGGCGGGCTCATCTTCGTCGAACAGCGCCGAAACATCCCCGAGCACCTGGCCCAGCTTCTTCTGCACGGCCGGGGTCAGTGGACGCTTGTTGCGCTCGATCTGGTTCAGGTAGCTGGCCGACAACCCCAGTGCCCGCGCCAGGTCAACCTGGCTGTAGCCGCGCTGTTCGCGCAGCCGCAGCAGGCGCAGGCCGAGTTGCCGCTGGGGAGCTGAGGGATTCACAGAATTAACAGGAATCGTGGGGCGTGTTGGCCAGATTAAGCGGATTCAGCCCGGAAATCGAGGTGGATGCTGTGAATAATGCCAAGCATCTTTCGCACCCTGTGGGATTGTCGTCATGACTGTTGCAGCGCCCCGTATCCGCATGCTGATCGATGGCCAGTTCGTTGAATCGGCCACCTCCCACTGGCAGGACGTGATCAATCCGGCCACCCAGGACGTGCTGGCCAAGGTGCCCTTCGCCACCACCGGCGAAGTGGACGCCGCCGTCGCCGCCGCCAAGGAAGCTTTCAAGACCTGGCGCAAGACCCCGATCGGCACCCGCGCGCGCATCTTCCTGAAGTACCAGCAGCTGATCCGCGAGAACATGAGCGAGCTGGCCCACATCCTCACCGCCGAACAGGGCAAGACTCTGCCCGACGCCGAAGGCGATGTGTTCCGCGGCCTGGAAGTGGTCGAGCACGCCGCCGCCATCGGCAACCTGCAGCTGGGCGAGCTGGCCAACAACGTGGCCAATGGCGTGGACACCTACACGATCATGCAGCCGCTGGGCGTGTGCGCTGGCATCACCCCGTTCAACTTCCCGGCGATGATCCCGCTGTGGATGTTCCCGATGGCGATTGCGACGGGCAACACCTTCATCCTCAAGCCGTCCGAGCAGGACCCGATGGTCACCATGCGCCTGGTCGAGCTTGCCCTGGAAGCCGGCATTCCGAAGGGCGTGCTGAACGTCGTCCACGGCGGCGAGGAAGTGGTCAACGCGATCTGCGACCACCCGGACATCAAGGCCGTGTCGTTCGTCGGTTCTACCCGCGTCGGCACCCACGTCTACAACCGCGCCTCGCTGGCCGGCAAGCGCGTGCAGTGCATGATGGGTGCCAAGAACCACGCCGTGGTGCTGCCGGACGCCAACAAGGAACAGACCCTCAACGCGATGGTCGGTGCCGCCTTTGGTGCCGCGGGCCAGCGCTGCATGGCCGCCTCCACCCTGGTGCTCGTCGGTGAGGCGCGCAACTGGGTGCAGGACCTGGTCGAAAAGGCCAAGACGTTGAAGGTCAGCGCCGGCACCGTGTCCGGCACCGACGTCGGCCCGGTCATTTCCTGCAGCGCCCGCGAGCGCGTGGAAGGCCTGATCGCCTCGGGCGTGGAGCAGGGCGCCAAGCTGGTACTCGACGGCCGCAACCCGCAGGTCGATGGCTTCGAGAAGGGCAACTTCGTCGGCCCGACCATCTTTGCCGGTGTCACCACCGACATGCGCATCTACCAGGAAGAAATCTTCGGGCCGGTGCTGGTCATCCTCGAAGCAGAAACGCTGGAAGACGCCATCGCGATGGTCAACAGCAACCCGAACGGCAACGGCACCGCACTGTTCACCCAGTCCGGCGCGGCCGCGCGCAAGTTCCAGGAAGACATCGACGTCGGCCAGGTCGGCATCAACGTGCCGATCCCGGTGCCGGTGCCGCTGTTCTCGTTCACCGGTTCGCGCGCCTCCAAGCTGGGTGACCTGGGCCCGTATGGCAAGCAGGTGGTGCTGTTCTACACCCAGACCAAGACGGTCACCGCGCGCTGGTTCGATGACGAGACGCTGAGCCACGGCGTCAACACCACGATCAGCCTGAAGTAACGGCAGGAGCAGCCATGAGCCACTCGATGACGACGGAACTGGAAGAAGCGCAGCAGGCGTACCGCGAGGCGGCGCGCGACTTCGCACAGGCCGAACTGGCGCCGCACGCCGCGCGATGGGATGCGGAGGGCATCTTTCCGCGCGAGGCGATCGCCAAGGCCGGTGAACTGGGCTTCTGCGGTCTGTACATGGACCCGGACGTGGGCGGCAGCGGCCTGAGCCGGCTGGACGCCGCCGTCGTCATCGAGGAGCTCGCCAACATCGATCCGTCGACTGCGGCCTACATCAGCATCCACAACATGGCCTCGTGGATGGTGTCCACGTGGGGCCAGCCAGCACTGCGCGATGCGTGGTGCACTGACCTGTCCTCGGGCAACAGGCTGGCCTCGTACTGCCTGACCGAACCGGGTGCCGGTTCCGATGCGGCCTCGCTGAAAACCACCGCCGTGCGCGACGGCGATCATTACGTGCTGAACGGCTCGAAGGCCTTCATCTCCGGCGCCGGTGCCACCGAACTGCTGGTGGTGATGGCACGTACCGGCGGTGCCGGTGCCGGCGGCGTCAGCGCCATTGCAGTGCCGTCGGACCTGCCGGGCATCAGCTTCGGCCGCAAGGAAGAGAAGATGGGCTGGAACAGCCAGCCCACCCGTGGCATCACCTTCGAAAACGTCCGCGTGCCGGTCAGCCACCTTCTGGGAGAGGAAGGCGGCGGCTTCAAGTTGGCGATGAAGGGGCTGGATGGTGGTCGCATCAACATTGCTGCCTGCTCGCTGGGTGCCGCGCAGGGCGCGCTGGATGCCGCGCGCCGCTACATGGGCGAGCGCCGCCAGTTCGGCAAGGCGCTGGCCGAGTTCCAGGCGCTGCAGTTCAAGCTGGCCGACATGGTCACCCAGCTGGTGGCCGCGCGGCAGATGGTGCACACCGCCGCACGCAAGCTCGATGCCGGTGCCAGCGATGCCAATGTGTGGTGCGCGATGGCAAAGCGTTTCGCCACCGATGCCGGTTTCAGCGTCTGCAACGAGGCGCTGCAGATCCACGGTGGCTACGGCTACATCCGCGAGTACCCGATCGAGCGCCTGCTGCGTGACTGCCGCGTGCACCAGATCCTGGAAGGCACCAACGAGATCATGCGGGTGATCGTTGCCCGTCACCTGCTCAACACCGAAGAGGAACTGCGATGAAGGATTGGCGTACCCAGGAGCACGTGGGCCTGAAGGTCGAGGCCGACGGCCATACCGCCGTGGTCACCCTGAACAACCCGCCGGCGCACACCTGGACCGTGCACAGCCTGTCGGCGCTGCGCGACCTGGTCGGCGCGCTCAACGCAGACCGCGACATCTACGCGCTGGTGATCACCGGTGACGGCGAGAAGTTCTTCTCCGCCGGTGCCGACCTCAACCAGTTTGCTTCCGGCGACAAGGCCGCAGCGCGCGAAGCCGCGCGCCGTTTCGGCGAAGCGTTCGAGGCGCTGTCCGGTTTCCGTGGCGTGTCGATCGCCGCGATCAACGGCTACGCGATGGGCGGAGGCCTGGAATGCGCACTGGCCTGCGACCTGCGCATCATCGAAGAGCACGCCCAGGTGGCGCTGCCGGAGGCCACCGTCGGCCTGCTGCCGTGCGCTGGTGGCACCCAGAACCTGCCGCGCCTGGTCGGCGAGGGCTGGGCCAAGCGCATGATCCTGCTGGGTGAGCGCATCAACGCCGAGACCGCGCTGCGCATCGGCCTGGCCGAAGAAAAGGTCGGCAAGGGCGAAGCCAAGGCACTGGCGCTGGAATGGGCGAAAAAGGCCGGCAAGCAGAGCCCGACCAGCATCGCCGCCTGCAAGACGCTGGTACAGGCCACCCGCACCGGCACCCACGCCTCGGCGCTGGTGGCCGAGCGCGAAGCCTTCGTCGACCTGTTCGACACCGCCGACCAGGTCGAGGGCGTGACTGCCTTCCTGGAAAAGCGCGCCGCGCAGTGGAAGAACGCATGAGCACCGACACCGCTGCCGACGACGCACCGGTGCTGTTCGAGGAGCGCGTGGCCGGTAACGGCATGCGCATCGGCATCGCCACGCTCAACGCGCCGCGCACGCTCAATGGCTTCTCGCTGCCGATGGCACACCTGCTGCTGGAGCAGTTGAACGCCTGGGCCGACGACGACGGCATCGCCATGGTGGTGCTGCAGGGTGCTGGCGAAAAGGCATTCTGCGCTGGCGGCGACCTGCACAGCCTGTACAAGGCCATGGTCGCCTTCCGTGAGGCCGGCCGCAGCGACATCCGCGAGAACGACTACGCCGCCGAGTTCTTCGACGTCGAGTACCGCGTCGATTACCTCATCCACACCTATACCAAGCCGATCCTGTGCTGGGGCCACGGCATCGTGATGGGCGGCGGTATCGGCCTGATGTCCGGCGCCAGCCACCGCGTGGTCAGCGAGCGCTCCAAGCTGGCCTTCCCGGAAATCACCGTTGGCCTGTTCCCGGATGTCGGTGGCAGCTGGCTGCTGCCGCGCGTGCCGGGCAAGGGCGGCCTGTTCCTGGCCCTGACCGGCGCGTTGCTCAATCCGGGCGATGCCATCTATGCCGGCCTGGCCGATGTGCACGTGGCTGAAGAACGCCGCAGCGCTGTGTTCGATGCGCTGCTGCAGGTGGCCTGGTCCAGTGATTCCGCACACAACCACGAACGCCTGACCCATCTGCTGCAGTCGCATGCCAGTGATGCTGCGACCGGTCCGCTGCTGGCCAACGCGGCGCAGGTCGATGCGTTGTGCGAAGGCGATGACCTGCCCGCGATCATCAAACGCATCAGCGCGCTGCAGACCGACGATGCCTGGCTGCAGGCGGCACAGAAGACGCTTGCCGCCGGCGCGCCCGGCTCGGCACGTCTGGCGTTCGAGCTGCAGCGCCGCAGCGCCGGCCAGGACCTGGCCAGCGTCTACCGGCTGGAGTACATCACCGCGCTGCACTGCGCCGCCCACGGCGATTTCGCCGAAGGCATCCGCGCACTGCTGATCGACAAGGACCGCAATCCGCAGTGGAACCCGGCCACCCTGGCCGAGGCCACCGGCGCGTGGGCCGACACCTTCTTTGCTTCCCCCTGGGCCGCTGCCGCGCATCCGCTGGCCGACCTGGGCACTCCCCTTGTTGAAAGGAGCCTTGCATGAGCCGCATTGCATTCATCGGGTTGGGCAACATGGGTGGCCCGATGGCCGCCAATCTGGTCAAGAACGGCCACACCGTGCGCGTGTTCGATCTGGTCCCGGCTGCGGTGCAGGCCGCCGTCGATGCCGGTGCCAGCGCGGCGTCGTCGGCACGCGACACCCTGGCCGATGCGGAAGTCGTGATCTCGATGCTGCCGGCCAGCCGCCACGTCGAAGGCGTGTACCTGGGCGATGACGGCATCCTCGCCGCCATCCCAGCGGGTGCACTGGTCATCGACTGCAGCACGATCGCACCGGCCAGTGCCCGCAAGGTTTCCGAAGCGGCCGCCGCGCGTGGCCTGCAGATGATCGACGCGCCGGTCTCCGGCGGTACCGCGGGCGCCCAGGCCGGTACCCTGACCTTCATCGTCGGTGGCGAAGAGGACGCGCTGGAACGCGCTCGCCCGGTGCTGCAGGCGATGGGCAAGAACATCTTCCATGTCGGCGCCAGCGGTGCCGGCCAGGTCGCCAAGCTGTGCAACAACATGGCGCTGGGCGTGATCATGGCGGTGACCGGTGAAGCCATCGCGCTGGGTGTTGCGCACGGGCTGGACCCGAAGGTGCTGTCGCAGATGATGGCGGTCAGCACCGGCCGCAGCTGGGCCACCGAAGTGTGCAACCCGTGGCCGGGCGTGCTGGAAAATGCGCCGGCCTCGCGCGGCTACAGCGGCGGTTTCGGCAGCGATCTGATGCTGAAGGACATGGGCCTGGCGGTGGAAGCGGCGATGAGTGTCGGCGCCTCGATCCCGCTGGGCGAAGTGGCCCGCAACCTGTACTCGATGAACCACCAGGCCGGCCGCGGCAAGCTGGATTTCTCCAGCGTCGTGCAGCTCATCACCAGCGACCGGTAACCGGTCGCTGGTCCGCGCATTCCACCTTATCCCCGCGCCGTTGGCGCACCCCCTTGAACAACAAGGGGGCTCTCCTCCAGAAGGATGGATGCGCGCCGTAGCGAATGCGTCCCCGGCCACGTGCCGGGGCCCACCCGAGGTGGGATGGGCGGATGCTCGGTTTCGACCGGCATCCGCCCATTTTTTTTCACCGCGCGCGGGTAGTGCCGGCCGTTGGCCGGCAGCACCGCATCAGGCAACGATCAGCGTCACGTCGATGTTGCCGCGGGTGGCATTCGAGTACGGGCACACGATGTGCGCCTTCTGCACAAGCTCTTCGACCTGCTCGCGCGGCACGCCCGGCACGTTGATGGTCAGCTCGGCCTCGATGCCGAAACCGGTCGGGATCTGACCGATGCCGACCTTGCCGGTGACGGTGGTGTCGGCCGGCAACGCGACCTTGGCCTGGCCGGCCACGAACTTCAACGCGCCCAGGAAGCAGGCCGAGTAGCCGGCGGCGAACAGTTGTTCCGGGTTGGTGCCCGGGCCGCCGGCGCCGCCCAGCTCGCGCGGGGTCGACAGCTGGATGTCCAGCACGTTGTCGGAGGAGACGGAACGGCCTTCGCGGCCGCCGGTAGAGGTGGCCTGGGCGGTGTACAGAACCTTTTCGATGGACATCGGGATGCTCCTGGTCAGTGGGTGGGTGTTGCGTTGGAGCCTACTTTGCCCGCTTTCCGCGTACGTTGGGTTGCAACGCGTACGAAAAACTTGATCGATCGTCCTGCCGGCCTAGATCGTCCACTCGCGGTCGGTGGTGAACATGATGGTCAGCCAGCGGTCCGGCGAGGCCTCGCCCAGCGCTTCGCCGATCTCGTCGCGCAGCCGGTCCCATTCGACCAGGGGCCGCGGCGGGTCGTCTTCCGGCACCACAAAGAACAGCTCGATCTGCTCGCCACGCCCCACCTGCGCGACGTAGCTGCGGTGCTCGACGAAGCCGTGCCTGGCCACGATCGCGCGTGCCACCGCATCCACATGCGCCTGCAGTTCCGGCGGGGTGACCAGCAGGATGCCGGCCAGCGCCCGGCGCACGGTGCCGAGCGGGGCGATCATCACCAGCACGCAGACGAAGGCGAGGATGGCCGGGTCGATGTACGGCCCGACCCACGCCAGCGAGGTGCCCTGCACCAGCACGCCGCCAAGGAAGGCCAGCAGATAGCAGGCCGACATGCTGGCGGCGATCACCCAGTTCTTCGCGTCCAGTGCGATGAACTCCGAACCGATGCGGCGGTTGGCGCGCAGCACGAACCAGGCCAGCGCACCTTCGCCGACGATCGACAACCCGGCGAAGGCGATGGCCGGACCGAGCGCGATGTGGCGACCGCCGGACATCAGCGCGTCGACCGCATTGACCAGCGCATACAGCGCCGCGCCGATCATCAGCGTGCCGCTCACCCCCAGCACGATCGGCTCCAGGTGCCAGAAACCCATGGTGAAGCGCTGGTTGAGCCGCGACTGCAGCGCGTCGGTGCTGGTGGACAGTGCGATCAGCCGCGCGACCAGCAGTGACAGCCAGGTCATCACCACATCGATCAGGCCGTAGATGCCGTCGAAGATGATCAGCGAGGAATTGGCCAGCAGGCCGAACACCACCGCTGCCGCGGCCAGCAGCAGTGAGGCGGCGATGGACAGGCGCAGCACGCCTTGTTCGGTGGCGGGATCGAAGAACTGTGCGTGGTCGGTGGCCATGGCGCGATTGTAGAGCGGAGCCATGCTCCGCTGCCGTTGCGGGCTGTCGACGCTGTCCCTTGGCAGCCCTGTGCCGTAGACTGCGTCCCCCCCACGTACCGATTCCCGCCTGCAGTGATCACGCCACCCTGACCCTTGCCGCACCTCGGCAGCCGGCCCGCCCGGCTCAGGAACCCGCGTCTTTCCACTGCAGCGCCATGCGGCCACGCCCGCGTGCGCGCGGAGTTTTTCCATGCAAACGTCCTACCCCCTGCGCCAGCAATGGCTCGGCAACATCCGTGGTGATCTGCTGTCCGGCATGGTCGTCGCCCTGGCCCTGATTCCCGAGGCCATCGCCTTCTCGCTCATCGCCGGCGTCGACCCCAAGGTCGGCCTGTACGCCGCGTTTTCCATCGCGGTGGTCACCGCCATCGCTGGCGGCCGCCCCGGCATGATCTCTGCCGCCACCGGCGCGATGGCCCTGGTGATGGTCGACCTGGTCAAGGACCACGGCCTGCAGTACCTGTTTGCCGCCAGCATCCTGGCCGGCCTGCTGCAGGTGCTGGCCGGTGTGTTCAAGCTTGGGTCGCTGATGCGATTCGTCTCGCGCTCGGTCATCACCGGCTTCGTCAACGCGCTGGCGATCCTGATCTTCCTGGCGCAGATGCCGGAACTGATCGGCCACGGCCCCACCGTCTACGTGCTGTGTGCCGCCGCACTGGCGATCATCTACCTGCTGCCGCGCCTCACCCGCTCTGTGCCTTCGCCGCTGGTGGCAATCGTCGTGCTCACCGCCGTAGTGATCGGCTTTGGCGTGGACGTGCGCAGTGTTGGTGACATGGGCCAGCTGCCGGACAGCCTGCCGCAGTTCCTCATCCCCGATGTACCGCTCAGCTGGGAAACGCTGCGCATCCTGCTGCCGGTGTCGGCCACGCTGGCCGTGGTCGGCTTGCTCGAATCGATGATGACCCTGCAGATCGTCGAGGACATCACCGAGACGCCCAGCGAGCGCAACCGCGAATGCGTCGGCCAGGGCGTGGCCAACACGGTCACCGGGTTCCTCGGTGGCATGGCCGGCTGCGCGATGATCGGCCAGTCGGTCATCAACGTGACGTCTGGTGGCCGCGGCCGCCTGTCCTGCCTGGTGGCCGGCGTGCTGCTGCTGGTGCTGGTGGTGTACGGCAGCGACCTGGTGCGGCAGATCCCGATGGCTGCGCTGGTGGCGGTGATGATCATGGTCAGCATCGGCACTTTCAGCTGGCGCTCGCTGCGCGACCTGCGCACGCATCCGCGCAGCTCGTCGGCAGTGATGCTGCTGACCGTGGTGGTCACCGTGGCCACCCACGACCTGGCCAAGGGTGTGCTCAGCGGCGTGCTGTTGTCTGCCCTGTTCTTCGCCCGCAAGGTGGGCCGCATGCTGGAGGTGCAGCGCGAGGATGCCGGAGACACGCAGGTCTACCGCGTACGCGGGCAGGTGTTCTTTGCGTCCGCCGGCCAGCTGGGCGCGGCGTTTGACTACCAGCACGTCGCGCCGAAGGTGCAGATCGACCTGCGTGACGCCCACCTGTGGGACCTGACCGCAGTGGCCGCGCTGGAACGTGCGTGGGAAAAGCTGGCCGCACATGGGGCGGAGGTGGTGGTGGTGGGCCTCAATGTGGCTAGCCAGACGCTGATCGAACAGGTGGGCGGGCGCGCGGGCGGGCATTGAGGCTTACGCTTCCTGCTTCTGCGACGAGGTGCACGCATTCTGAATCCGGTCAGGCACCTGAAACCGGCGCTGTCGTAGCATTGCCCGCGTGATGGGGGTCGATGGACGGCCCCTCCCTGCCGGCACCCGCTGGCGACACGCAAGGGAGAAACAGGCAATGCAGGCAATGGACGCGCTTGGGCGCAACGAACGGGTCGGCGTCGGCCGTGGGTGTTGGAAGGTGTTGGCCCTGTGCCTGGCGCTCACCGCATGCCAGGCGCCTTCTTCCCAGGCATCGACCGAAACGGCGGCCCCCGCGTCGATTGCTGCGGCATCGCCGACAGCCCCTTCCGGCCCGGCATCGGCAGAATCCCCCCACTACCCGGATGCGTCCTATACCGAGGGTCGCCTGCGCCCAGCCTATGGCTGGTGTGTGGATGGGGTGGAAGATGCAGGCAAGCTCCAGGCCTGCGGCAAGGACGAACTTGCCTACCAGGAAGCGCGTCTCGAAGCGGCGGCCAGCAAGGCGCTGGCCGGGCTCGACGCTGCTGCCCAGATGGCGTTCCAGGCCAGCCAGGCGAGCTGGCGCAGCGATACAGACCGTTATTGCCGCGATGTTCCCAACGGCAGCGTGCAGCAGCTGCAGGGCGCGCAGGAATGCCGCCTGTACCGTGTTGCCAACCGTGCCGACCAGTTGCTGGCGCAGAGCGCGCCGCCGGATACCTCGTTTACCCAGGCAACGCTGCGTCCGGAATACACCCGTTGCGTGCAGGACGCCCGCGGCATGGACGACCAGCTGGAAGCCTGCGATACGGCCGAGCTCGCCCACCACAAGGCGCTGCTGGAAGCACAGGTCGCGCGACTGATGGACGGCCCCGACGGCCCGGCCAAGGACCGCTGGATGGACGAGCAGGCCAACTGGGCTGCAGATACCGAAAAGCGCTGTGCACCTTCCAGCGACCATGTGGGGCCGATGCTGGATGCTCAGTCGTGCCGCATCAACCGGTATGCCAACCGCGCTGTCGAGCTGCACACGCGGGTGCTGACGCCCTGATCCACGGTCGCCAGCAGGCAACTGCAACCGGTCAATCCTCCACGGACAAGGAAGTAAGACATGCCAAACAATATTGACACCCGCAACCTGGACGCCACTGCCGGCGCGGTGTTCTTTGCTGTCGGACGCGGCACCGAAGGTGGTGGATCGTCGTACCACCTCAGCATTGCTGGCATCACCAAGCACCTGAACGAGCCGCAATGGGGCACGGTCAGTGCGGTAAGGGACAACAGCGGCTATTCACTGGGCACCATTCAGGTGGATTTCGGCCAACGTGGCGAGTGGCCGCTGGGCGCGACGCAGGCGCGCAAACTGAAGCCGGGCGAGACAACGTATGTCGATGGGGTCATTGACCAGGCCAGCGCCTACGCCAAGGCACACAACCTGCCCTTCACGCATGATCGCACTGACCTGCGTGCGGATCTGCTCAGCCACGGCAATGGCGAGGGAAAGCGCTCATCCATCCGCTTCATCGATGCACCAACGCGTGACAGCATCAATGCTTGGGCCGGCTCGGCGGAAGGCAAGCAGTGGATTCACACCCACATCGATTACCCGCAGGTGCGCAATGCCACGAATATCGCCATGACCATGCTGGACAAGCATGGCAGCGGCATTGCCGAAGACAAGCGCTTCGAGGCCATCGCATTGATTGCCAAGACCGCCAACCAGCTGCCGGGTCGGCTGGATGACCTGGAAGCGGTGCTTAAGCGCGGTGGTGACTACCAGGAACTGCGCGACCAGGCCGCTGCCATCCGCCAGCGCACCCCTTCCTATGCCGGGTTGGCTGCTGCCGATGTCGCTGCCAGGTATGAAGATGCCTATGCGCAGCATTCCGCCGAAATGGATCGCGCGCACCTGAAGGTGGGGCGCCGGGATTTCGCGCCCGCCACCGAAGGCAGCGACCCGGATATCCAGGTGGCGCTGCAACAGGCGCGAGCGCACGGGCACGGTGGCGGTGGTCCGCAGGTATTGAAGGAGGGCTCAAGCGGCCGCGCGGTGGAAAAGCTGGAACACAACCTGCACACACTGGGCTATGGCGGCGCAGGCGCGCAGGCCATCCATCCCGACCGACAGTTCGATGCCACTACCCGGAAGGCCGTCGAAGCGTTCCAG
Organism: Stenotrophomonas sp. T8; assembly: GCF_051853085.1. Classification (NCBI taxonomy): domain Bacteria; kingdom Pseudomonadati; phylum Pseudomonadota; class Gammaproteobacteria; order Lysobacterales; family Lysobacteraceae; genus Stenotrophomonas; species Stenotrophomonas sp. T8. Next base: position 4,357,811 of record NZ_CP195329.1, read on the forward strand.
CGCGATCATGGCCTGACCCCGGTGGATGGCAAGGCCGGTCCGGCAACGCTGGGTGCGATCGATCGCGAGGCACGCGCGCTGCAGGCTGACATGGTGGCGTTGGGGCTGACCGATGCACAGGGCAAAGCGATTACCGCCGATGGTTACCTGGGGACAGGGAGCCAGCACGCCATCAACACGTTCCAGCAACAGCACCATCTGCCGGTCACTGGCATGGCCGACGCAGGCACACGCAGTGCGATCCAGGCCGAAGCGGCACAGCACCGCCCTGCAACGCCGACACCGTCCGCACCCGCTGCGCCTGCTGCACCGGCCGCGGCACCTGCACCCGGCGGCGAGCGCATCTCGGTGGTAGAGCCGTTCGGCAATGGCGGCAGTAACCGCATCCTGCGCCACGGCATCAGTGGCGAAGAAGCGTTCCGCGAACTGAAGATCCACCACCCAAACACCAACGCGGCTGCCGTTCGCGCGGGCGATGCCAGCCGGGTCGACCGTAGCGCGGAGATGGTCGAGGGCGAGCTGGAGGCCGTGCGCCGGCGTGGTGACGTCAACAACATTCCGCTGGTGCAGAAGGACCTGATCCTGACCGACCGGTCAGGCGGGCGCAATCTGATGGTTCCCAGTCCGGTCGCCGGCTACGTCCAGCTCAACAACGACGGTACCAACTCCATCAGCATCTACAGCCATCCGGTCGGCGACGCGCGCCGCGAACTGGTGGGCCAGGTGCTGCACGGCGCGCGCGGGTCCATTCCATACAAGACCGGGGATTTCGTCGAATACGGTGCGCCGCTGGTGCGGCAGTCGGACGTGGGCTCGCCGGGTGCAGTGCACGCGCACATCGAAGTCGAGCCGGACCAGTACCGTCGCTATCTGGGCGACATCCTCAACGACCGCATCACCCTGGGCGGCAAGGTCCACGCGCAGGGCCCCGAGGCCGCGCAGGCGGCACGCAGTGCACAGCAGGCGCCGATGGCCGATGGCGTGCTGAAGCAGGGCGAGCGCGGCGATGAGGTCAAGGCCTTGCAGAGCAAGCTGGCGGCGCTGGGCTATGCCGGGGCCGATGGCAAGCCGCTGCACGCCGATGGTGTGTATGGCAAGGACACCTTTGCGGCGGTCAAGCAGTTCCAGGCCAACAACGGCCTGGACGACGATGGCAAGGCAGGCCGCAAGACCCTGGCGCAGGTCGATGCCCCCAACGCGGTCAAGGCCGGTACCGCGCCGGCGGCACCGGCCCGGGCCGAGCCCGCAGAGCCGGCCAGCATGCGCGACGCCGGGCACGCCGACAACGCGCGCTTCGGCCAGGCGCTGGGCAAGCTGCAGGCGCTGGAGCAGCAGCGTGCCCAGGCCGGCCTGAAGCCACTGTTCGCCAACCCGCAGGAGGTTGAGCGGGCGGCCGGCCAGCTGGCGTACGAAAGCAAGGTGTCCGGGATGCGCCAGATCGACCATGTCGTGGCCCGCCCCGACGGCACCGGTCTGTTTGCGGTGCAGGGCGAGCTGGGCGACCCGGCGGCGCAGCGGACCTTCGTCGACCGCCAGCAGGCGGTATCGCACTCGGTCGAGGCCAGCAGCCGGCAAAGCGAAGCGCTGGACAGCCAGTTCAACCAGCGTGCGCAGGAGCAGCAGCAGGAACAGGTGCGCAACCGCGGGTTGTAGGCCACGCGGCGACCCCGGGGCCGGTCGAGCGGCCAGTCCCGGCGCCACCCGCCGCCGTTCAGCCGTCCGGTGTAAACTATTGATCTCACTGGCAATGCCGGTCTCCCCGATCAACACCCCGATGACGTCCGCCACCGCCCGTTACGCTGATTCCCTGCGCCTGTCCGTCGCGCCCATGATGGACTGGACCGACCGCCATTGCCGGGTGTTCCACCGCCTGCTGGCGCCGGGTGCGCGGCTGTACACCGAAATGGTGCACGCCAATGCGGTCATCCATGGCGATCGCCAGCGCCTGCTCGGTTTCGATGTCAGCGAACAGCCGCTGGCGCTGCAGCTGGGCGGCAGCGATCCGGCCCTGCTGGCGCAGGCTGCGCGCATTGCCGCCGAGTGGGGCTACGACGAGGTCAACCTCAACTGCGGTTGCCCGTCCGACCGCGTGCAGGCCGGGCGTTTTGGCGCTTGCCTGATGCGCGAGCCGGCGCTGGTGGCCGACTGCGTGGCGGCGATGGTCGACGCGGTTGATATCCCGGTGACGGTGAAGTGCCGCCTGGGCGTGGACGAGGACAACGACTACGACGTGTTCGCCGCCTTCGTCGACCGCCAGGTCGCCGCCGGTGCCGCAATGGTGGTTGTGCATGCGCGCAACGCGTGGCTGAAGGGCCTGTCGCCGAAGGAGAACCGCGAGGTTCCGCCGCTGAAGTACGATTGGGCCTACCGCCTGAAGCAGGAGCGCCCGGGGCTGCCGGTGGTGCTCAATGGCGGCCTGGCCACCATCGAGGCGGTGCAGGCGCAGGCCGCGCACGTCGATGGCGTGATGCTGGGCCGCGCGGCCTACCACGACCCCTACCTGCTGCATCAGCTGGAGGCGCTGCAGACCGGCGCCCCGCTTCAGGCCCGTGGCGACCTGCTGCGCACGCTGCGTCCCTACGTGGAAGCGCGCCTGGGCGAAGGCCTGGCGCTGAAGCACATCACCCGCCACCTGCTCGGCCTGTTCCACGGCCAGCCCGGTGGCCGCGCGTTCCGCCAGGTGCTGAGCGAGGGCGCGCACCGCCCGGGCGCCGACTGGAGCCTGGTCGAGCAGGCGCTGTCGGTCACCGAGCGCGAAGCCGATCGTGCCGCAGCGTGACCGCAGTCACATTCCTGACTTGACAAGGGACGGCGATTCGTCCCGAATGTTCACCTAGCTGAACATCGCAGGGCTGCGGCCGGAAAAGTTCAGACCGGATTCACTGCCCCAAACCAAGAATTTGCAAAGGAATTGTAAAGGCCGGGTCCCGCACCCGGCTCCCGGATTTACGACTTTTGAACGAATCGCCGTGCTCGGCTAGGATCGCATCGATGTCTTCCGCTCCCTTCCATTGCCGCATTGCCCTGGCCACCTGCGTGGTGCTGTCGGCTGCGCCGCTGTCGTCGGCGCTGGCGCAACAGCCGCCGCGCGGCGAGCAGGCACGGGCGGAAATGATGGATCGGGGAGAGCGCGGCAACCGTGGCGACGAGCGTTCGCTGTCCGATGCCGTGCGCCGCGTGCAGCGCAGCACCGGCGGCCACATCCTCGGCGCCGAGCGCGTGCCGTTCGATGGTCGTGATATCAACCGGGTGAAGTACATGGACGACCGGGGCCGGGTCCGCTACATGGACGACCCCGCCCCGTCGCGTTCACAGCCGCGCACGCCGCGGTCGGATATGTCATCACTACGCGGCGATAACCCCTGAACAGGGATAGTCGTCGCTATCAACCCGTACCCCACAGGCCTCCGGGCCACACCCAGGACACTAGGGAGAGTTCATGCGTATCCTTCTGGTCGAAGACGAAGCCCCGCTGCGTGAGACCCTGGCAGCCCGGCTCAAGCGCGAAGGCTTTGCCGTCGATGCTGCGCAGGACGGCGAGGAAGGCCTCTACATGGGGCGCGAAGTTCCGTTCGATGTCGGCATCATCGACCTCGGCCTGCCCAAGATGTCGGGCATGGAGCTGATCAAGGCCCTGCGTGACGAAGGCAAGAAGTTCCCGGTGCTGATCCTGACCGCGCGTTCGAGCTGGCAGGACAAGGTCGAGGGCCTGAAGCAGGGCGCCGACGATTACCTGGTCAAGCCGTTCCACGTCGAAGAGTTGCTGGCCCGCGTCAACGCGCTGCTGCGCCGCGCCGCCGGCTGGAGCAAGCCGACCCTGGAATGCGGCCCGGTCGCCCTGGACCTTGCTGCCCAGACGGTCAGCGTGGCCGGCAGCAATGTCGACCTGACCAGCTACGAGTACAAGGTGCTGGAGTACCTGATGATGCATGCCGGTGAACTGGTCTCCAAGGCCGACCTCACCGAACACATCTACCAGCAGGACTTCGACCGCGACTCCAACGTGCTGGAGGTCTTCATCGGCCGCCTGCGCAAGAAGCTGGACCCGGATGGCGAACTGAAGCCGATCGAGACCGTGCGCGGTCGCGGCTACCGTTTCGCGATCCCGCGCAACGAGGGCTGAGCCGGCTCACCCTGGCGATAACACGATGTCCGGCCGTCTGTGGTTCTTCCGACGCTGGCGGCCGCGCTCACTGCAGGCGCGCCAGATGCTCGCCGCGTCCGTGGGCCTGGTCGCGTTCCTGGCGCTGGCCGGTTACGCGCTCGACGCCGCCTTCGCCGATACGGCGAAGGCGAACCTGCGTGAGCGCCTGAAGAACTACGCCACCTCCTACGCGGCCGGCATCGACTTCACCCGCGACCGCTCGCTGTACATCCGCGAGCAGCCGCCGGATTCGCGCTTCGACGTACCGGGCAGTGGCCTGTACCTGCAGGTGGTGATGCCGCACGGCAAGGGCAATTCGATGTCCGCCGAAGGCCCGATGCTGCCCACCGTCGGTGGCGGCCTGCTGGCGCCGCGCCAGGAAGTGTTCGAAGGCCCGCTGCCGATGATCCAGATCGATGGCAGCCAGGGCTCGGTGTACCGCTATGGCCTGGGCCTGGTGTGGGGCGCCGACGCCGACCCCGCCACCGAATTCCCGTACACCATCTATGTGATGGAAGACTCGCGCGCGCTGGGTGCGCAGCTGCGCGTGTTCCGTGGCCGCGTCTGGTTCTACCTGGGCGGCATCGGCCTGATCCTGCTGCTGCTGCAGACCGTCATCCTGCAGTGGAGCCTGCGCCCGCTGCGCCGGGTGATCACCGAGCTGACCAAGGTGCAGCGCGGCGAGACCGAGCGCATGAGCGAGCGCCACCCGCGCGAGCTGGAACCGCTGACCGACAGCATCAACGCCTTCATCGAAAGCGAGCGCGAGAACCTCGAGCGCCAGCGCAACACCCTGGCCGATCTGGCGCACAGCCTGAAAACGCCAATCGCGGTACTGCGCACGCAGATGGACAGCGGCGCCGGCGACGGTGCGCTGCGCGAAGAACTGGACGTGCAGCTGCAGCGCATGAACAACCTGGTTTCGTACCAGCTGGCACGCGCGGCCTCGTCGGGCCACAAGCTGTTCTCCGCGCCGCTGCCGATCGAGTCCAACGCCGAGGAAATCGTGCGTGGCCTGGAAAAGGTCTACGCCGCCAAGGGCGTGCTGTGCGAATTCGATATCGACCCGGCCGCGCGTTTCCACGGCGAGCCGGGTGACCTGCAGGAACTGCTCGGCAACCTGCTGGAGAACGCCTTCAAGTGGGCCAACCGCCGCGTGCTGCTGACCGCGCAGCCGCTGCCGGCGCCGAACGCGCGCCGTGCCGGCCTGCTGCTGGCGGTGGACGACGATGGCCCGGGCATCGCCCCGGATGACATCGGCAAGGTGCTGCAGCGTGGCGTGCGTGGCGACGAGCGCGTGCAGGGCCACGGCATCGGCCTGTCGATCGTGCAGGACCTGATCAAGGACTACCGCGGCGAACTGAGCGTGGGCCGTTCGGCCGAACTGGGTGGCGCCCGCTTCGAAGTGCGCTTGCCGCCGGGGCCGTAAACCTCGTTGATCGGTAGTGCCGGCCGCTGGCCGGCAACCAAGCAATGCCATCGAAGATCATGAGGTTGCCGGCCAGCGGCCGGCACTACGGCATTTCGATCTTCGGCGGCTCGCCGTAGAACCGCCGCAGCTGCGCGGCGACCTCGGGCAACGCCTGCTGCAGCAGATCCGGTGCCGAGAAGTGGTACTCGCTGGCCACCGCGAAGAACTCCTCCGGCGCCTCGGCCGCATACGGATCGATCAGGGTCTCTTCGCCTGCGTCCACCTGCGCACAGAAGGCATCGTAGGCGCGCTGGAACGTGGCCGCCCACTCGCGCTGCCATTGCCGCGGCAGCGGCGGTGTGCCGTCCATCGCACCATCCAGCGCATCGAGCTTGTGCACCATCTCATGCACCGCCACGCAGTAGCCGTCGTGCGGCGCGGCCAGGTCGGCCTGCATGTCGGCCCAGGACAGGATCAACGGACCACTGTCCCACGACTCGCCGATCAGCTCGTCATCCCACTCGTGCAACACGCCGGCCGCATCCATGTGGCTGCGGTGCACGCGGAACGCATCCGGGTAGACGATCAGCTGCGACCAGCCTTCCAGCCCCACTTCGCCGAATTCCAGCAGCGGCAGGCAGCACAGTGCGGCCAGCAGCACGCCATCGCCAGCCTGCAGTTGCAGTTCACCGACAGGGGTAATGGTCTTCTCATGCAGGAAGCGCGTGGCCAGCACGCGCAGTCGCGCGCGGCGTTCATCGTGCAGGCCGCGCAGCCAGGCCGCACGGCGGCAGGCGTCTTCCCAAAGCGCATCGTCGATCGGCCGCGGCGAGGGCCGCAGCCACTGCAGCAACGACTTGATCAGCGGAACATTCCCGGCAGGTAGCTGTGCCACTTCGGCGCACGGATGCGCTGCAGCACGTCGTCGTCGCTGCCGCCGCCCCCGGTGCTGGTGGCACTGCTGGCCGCAGGGCGTACCGGTGCCGGCTTGGTGGTCGCAGCCGAGGCGGTCGCGGTCGGCGCGCGCTGCGAGGCGGCATCACCGTTGGAGGACACGCAGGCGCCCCGGCTGTCGTCCAGCGCTGCCGTTGCAGACGCCGCGAAGGGCATCATCAGCAGGATCAGGCAATGGGCATAACGGCGCATTGACGACATCCACGTTAAGGGAGGGTGAGTTCCCGATTCTAGCCCGAACCCGGCGCCTCGTTGGAAGCCCCTGCGGAACCCAGCGTGGCAGGCGTCGCTGGCGGCTTTCCCGCATAATTCCTGCCTGACTTCGTGGAAGCTGCCGTGGACGATCGCCAATTGCTGGCCAAACTCGCTGCCGGTCGCCTGTCCGGCGACGCCCTGGCCCGAGAGCTGGGCCAGACCCGGGCGGCTATTTGGAAGCGTATTCAAGGGCTTAGGGCCGCAGGTGTGGACATCGAGGGCCGTGCTGGCGAGGGCTATGGCCTGACCCGCCCGGTTGACCTGCTGGACCCGGCGGCGATCCGCGCCGGCCTGCCCGCCGATGCCCAGGCCCTGCTGCACGACCTGCAGGTGGCCTGGACGGTGGACTCCACCAACGCTGAATTGCTGCGGTGCAGCGCGCCCCAGCGCGGGGTCAGCGTGCTGCTGGCCGAACGCCAGACCGGTGGCCGCGGCCGTCGTGGCCGCACCTGGGCCTCGCCGCTGGCCGCGCATATCTACCTGTCGGTGATGCGCCTGTACTCCGGCGGCCTGGGCCGCCTGGCCGGGTTGAGCCTGGTGGCCGGCATCGCCGTGGCCGAAGCGCTGCACGACCTGGGCTACACCCAAGCGCAGTTGAAGTGGCCGAACGACCTGATCGTCGATGGCAAGCGCAAGCTGGTCGGCCTGCTTGCCGAGGGCGGTGGCGAATACGCCGGCCCGGCGCGCGCGGTGATCGGCATCGGCATCAACACCCACATGCCGCCGTCGTTCGGCGAGCAGATCACCCAGCCGTGGGTGGACCTGGACACGTTGGCCGGCAAGCCGGTGGACCGCAATGGGGTGGTTGCTGCCGTGCTGGCGCGCCTGCTGCCGGCGCTGGAAGAATTCGATCGCGAAGGCCTCGCTCCGTTCCTGCCGCGCTACGCTGCCTTCGACATGCTGGCCGGCCGCGAAGTGCGCGTGGAACTGGATGGGCAGTGGCAGCACGGTACTGCGCTTGGCCTGGCCGATGACGGCGCATTGCGCGTGCGCATCGATGGCCAGGAACGCCTGCTGCACGCCGGCGAAGTCAGCGTGAGGGCGGCATGAGCGATTGGTTGTTCGACCTCGGCAACTCGCGCTTCAAGTTCGCGCCGTTGCAGGGTGACCGTGCTGGTGACGTACAGGCCTGGGCGCATGGCGCCGAAGGCATGGCCGGGCAGCCGCCGCACAGCCTGCCCAGCGGCCGCACCGCGTTCGTGGCCAGCGTGGCCGCACCATCGCTGACCAGCGCCATGCTGGACCAGCTGCAGCGTCGCTTCGAGCATGTGCATGTAGTGCGCACCAGCGCCGAATGCGCCGGCGTGCGCATTGCCTATGCCAGGCCGGAAAAGTTCGGCGTCGACCGCTTCCTCGCCCTGCTGGCTGCGGCCAAGGCGCAGCGCCCGGTGCTGGTGGTCGGCGTGGGCACCGCACTGACGATTGATCTGCTCGACGCCGACGGCCAGCACCACGGTGGCCGCATCTCCGCATCGCCCACCACCATGCGCGAAGCACTGCATGCCCGTGCCGTGCAGCTGCCCGCGACCGGTGGCGGCTACAGTGAGTTCGCCAACGACACCGCCGACGCGCTGGCCTCCGGCTGCGATGGCGCTGCGGTGGCGCTGATTGAACGCAGCGCACAGCACGCGCACACGCTGCTGGGCGTGGCACCGTCGCTGCTCGTGCACGGTGGCGGCGCACCGGCGCTGATGCCGTTGCTGCCCGCTGCCGATTACCACCCCTCGCTGGTGCTGGATGGCCTCGCCCGCTGGGCGGTGCACCAGCCCGCGCGCTAGTATCCGCGCATGCTGACCCGTGCCCTGATCGTCGTACTGGCCATTCTCAATCTCGGCGTCGCCTGCTGGTGGCTGCTGCGCGATGCGCCGCAGAAGCCTGCGCCTGCGCCGCAACCGGCTGGCGTCGCCGAGCTGCGGTGGGTGCCGGGTGGCGCGGATGCCAATGCCGCAGCCGAGGCCACTGCGGCCGCCCCGACCGCACCGCTGATGGAGCGCGAACCGGCGGCGAAGACCGCGGTGGCTGCGACGCCCGCGCCCGTTGCGCCGGCAAAGCCGGAGATCGCCAGGCCGCAGGTGGCTGACGCTACGCCGGTTGCTGACGCTGCCAAGCCGGGAACACCGCCTGCACCCGTTCCGGCAGCGGAAAAGCCCGTAACCCCGCCCGCGGCCGCCGAGCCGCCGCGCTGCGTCGCGCTGGGCCCGTTCGCCGACCGCGCTGCCGCCAGCAGCGCGCAGGACAAGGCCGGCACGCTGCTCAGCCAAGCGCGCCTGCGCGAACAGCCCGCTGCCAGCGGCAGTGCCCGCTACCGGGTGATGCTGCCGGCCGCCGCCAACCGTGACGAAGCCCAGGCCACCGTGAAGCGCATCGTCGCCGCCGGCCTGAGCGACTACTACATCATCAGCCAGGGCGAGGAGGCCAACGCCGTGGCGCTGGGCCAGTACCGCAACCGCGAAGGCGCCGAACGGCGCATGGCGGCGGTGCAGGCCGCCGGCTTCCAGCCGCGCCTGGTCGCCAGCGGCGACGCCGGCCAATGGTGGCTGGAAGGGCAGCTGGCGGCGGGCACGCAGCCGGCCCAGGCCCAGCAGCGCAGCGGCGCGGCGCAGAGCCGGTCGCTGGAATGCACGCGGTTGCGCTAGAATCCCCTGACCGCGGCGCTGCCGCCGGTGCACCACCCATGCCGCTTTAGCTCAGTTGGTAGAGCAACTGTCTTGTAAACAGTAGGTCATCCGTTCGATTCGGATAAGCGGCACCATCTTCGATCCCTTGGCATCCGCACATGTCCACGGAGAACAATCAACCTGCTGCAATGGCGGGTTTTTTTGTGCGTTGCCGTTCTGGGGAAGAATGGGGGCCTGCAGACAAGCTCACCGTGGCACCGCAATGCCCCTTTTGAGTTGACTGCAACGTTGGAGCATACGTTCGCCGGATTGCTCCTTGAGTTGAATGCCGCCATTAGCGAGAAGGGGATAGGTCTCGAGACGGACGCGATAGGCCGCTTGCGAAGACAGCTGCACTGCATCGTCGTCCGTGCCGATGGCGGCTCCAGGCAGCGAATCTTCTCGAACAACGCCGTTCACCTGAAGCTGTGCGCAGATGCCGGCGTAGTAGGCGATGCGTTCATCAAGCGCCTGAGGGTGTCTTGTGGCATGACCTAGCGCATGGAATGTCTCGTGTGCGACCAGATCGACAAGGTTCGCAACAGTCCGTTCGCGGTCGTCATGTATCGAAGCCGCAAGTGCCAACGTCTTCCCACCCGAGAACGATCCAAAAGTACGCGACTGTATAGTCGCGGCGGTATCCGTTGGCGCGAGAAGGATCCTGTATCTGTTCGCCTTTGCTTCTATCCATGATTCGGAGAACCTTGCTGCTGCATCAATGCGCTTGCAGGTATCTGCAGCATCAACCTGTGATCCTGCAGCCATCATGAGCACGATTTTGTGCTGGGTATGCGTGCACTGAAACGATTCCAGAGGCGGCAAGCTTCTGTGCCCCGGAACAATGGACAGGGACCGGAAGTAGCGGAATGGCCCGAGAGGCGTGGACACCAGCTCGGTGTAGCCATCCGGCGGGATGCCTTGTGGCAATCCGATCGGTGTGGCACAGCCTGCCAGGAGGGAGGTTGCGAATGCGGCGAGTACGACTCCTTTCATCCTTTCTCCCAAAGGCGCGGGCGCTTAAGGCGCACCCGCATCTTCTGTTGTTTACTACATCTCCATGCACAAGTGCGGCGACGGGTGGTTGACGCAATCCCGTCCTTCGAACTCCAGGTAGTAGCTCGCCTTGATAATGCCCTCCTGTTTGGCCTGCCCAGCGATAACCTGCGGGCCACTACCGTATGCCGAATGGAAGGGGAGCAGGTCGTAGCTCAAGGCATCACCATTACCCACATTGGCGTAAATCCAAGCATTCACGGCGTTTGGGTCTGCAACTCGGATCACTGTGCCTGTCCTGACCCATGAAAACGTCTGGGACGCGCTGATTGCGCCCGTAGCGACGTTCTTTACCCGAAGTACCGCATTGCCCGTGGCAGGATACGGTATGGTTGATCCGGATGTATCCAGCTCAAACATCGCGGCATCTGGAAGCACGCTAAGAGACGACAGCAGGGAGTTGTAAATGCTCTTCTTCCCACCACCGTCCCCTTCCCAGATAACTTCCATACCCGCCTTGCATTCCCCTCCACCTGTTTGTTTTCCGCTGCACTCGCCATAAGCTCGAACACTCTTCAGATTGCAACCTGTGAACAGGAGTGCGCTTCCCAATGCGATAGTGGAGGCGGCCAATATGCTCTTGGAATTCATTCTCATGCTAGATCTCTCCTTGGTCTAGAAGGATGCGTGGTGCACCGTGGTTTCGAAACCACGCGGAGCAGTTGACATGAGATCGACAGGGGTGGATGTGACTTCGGTCTTGGTATTGAGTATCTGTCGGTGTCGTCGAGTATCACCCTCGGTAACGAGTCGCGCGTGTGCGAGTGCAAGGAAACATTCCACAACGAAGTAGAATCCAAGTGGTTGTGCAGATGCTCTCGCCAGCTACCTCCCACCCACCTGCAACGCCACATACTCCGCCAGCCCCCGGCAGGCCAGCATCAGCCCTTCGCGGGTGCCGTCGCCGATGTCGTCCTTCTCTTCCCCGTCCACGCGCACGCGCTCGGTGGCGTGATACAGCTCCAACAACGACACCAGGCCAACCGCGGCGCGATCCCGGCGCGCGGCGGCCACCGCTTGGCCGGGTGTGCTGGCGGGCCCCGTCCACGGCTGTCCATCGGCGGCATCACCGGCGCGGATGCGCTGCAGGCAGCTGGGCAGGTTGATGGACGCAGGCGCTTCGTTCGCAGCGGCGAAAGCGGCTTCCAATGGCTGCGCCAGTTCAGGTGGCAGGCGCAGAGCCGCCTCGCCGAGGGTGGCGGTCAGGTACGGGTGGTAGGTTCTGGACATGCGGGCATCCTCGGCAGGAACAGAGGTGCCGCCACGGCAGGGTGGCGGGCGATGCGTGGCTTCCAAGACCGGGAATCGATGAGCCGGCGGGCACGGGGCCCCCACGCACCGCCCGCCGTCGATCGGCGAACGGATTGCCAGCCGGCGCCGCTTGGGAAGACGGCGCCGGCTGGCAAGCGTATACAGCATCGATTACGCGGGCTTGGAAGACCCGGCCACCTTTGCAGGTGGCGATTCATCATGCGCACGTGAAATCACCGCCTGCCAGTCGTTTGTTTCGATGGCATCGGGAGATCTGAAAGGAAAAATGAATTATCGCGTTTGGCCCGTTTCGGGCATCGCAATGCCAGAAGCGACAGATTGCGCAGTGGCGCCATCAGCGAGAAATCTGCCCGAACCATCGCTGCCGTATGCCCTGAGCTGGCCCACGAAGTAAAGGTGACTTAACAGCCCGGGCAAGGCTCCACAGCTACCATAGCAAACACAAACGCCCGAATGCGCTGCCGGCTTTTTTGATTCTCCTCACAGACCATTTGCAGACCCCCGACACATACTGGGGATACATGCCCTTCGGAAGCCGCACATGCGTCGCCATGCCCTGTCGCTCACCTCCGCATTGTTGTCCGCCGCTTTCGTGGCCCCGGCCATGGCCGCCGTGCCGTTCTTCAACGCCAGCTGCCCGGGCGACATCGATGTTCACGCAGACGATGGCGGGTCGGTCTATGTGCAGGGCCGCGAGGCCACGCTGAAACGTTTCAACGACCGCTATTTCGAAGCCCGCGACGCCAACAGCGGCATCACCCTGTCGATCAGCCGCAGCGATGACGGTACGCCGCAGATCAGCTATACCGGCCGTGGCGGCGCCAACGGCATCTGCCAGGTCAGCGCCAGTGGAACATCTGCGCCCGCCGCAAATGGCGCACACCCGCGCGAGGTTGCTACCGGCGACGCCGCGCTACCGCGCGAAGTCACCTGCGAATCCACTGACGAGCAGCAGGTGTCGTGCGATCTGAATACCCGCGGCAATGTGGAAATCGTGCGCCAGCTCAGCCACACCCGATGCGAGGAAGGTAAGAACTGGGGCCTGTCGCGGCACTCGGTGTGGGTCAATGGCGGCTGCCGCGCGGTGTTCCGCAATGTGTCTTCGGTGACCACCCCGGCGCCGGCAGGCGATACCGCGTTGGGCGCCTGCAACATGCGCAAGGGCGCTCAGGGCGCGCTGGTCACCCAGATGCCGGTGGGCAGCGATTACCAGGAACTCATCATCGATTATCCGGATGGCCGCTTCCTGTGCATGATGCGCAACAGCGGCCAGGTGCAGAGCCTGACGCCGGTTCGCCGCCGCGGCGGTTGAGGCGCGGCGGCGGCGTGTCTAAGGGGGCAGCGCGGTGCGCGTTGCCCCCCGTCCCGCTACTGCTGGTTCACCGGGTCGTTTCCCTTCTTGTAGGTGTAGCCGGTTACGTCCCAGCCGCCGCCATGGCCGGATGAGGGTTCCACCCAGGTGAATTCCCACGTCTGGATGGAGCCGTCGGGAAGCAGGTTTTCCACCCGGTAGATCTCACCGGGAATGCCCTGGTCCGGCAGCTTGCCGGGAATCGATTCGTCCGAGCGTGCAGACGCACGGCCTACGGAGACTGCCTGTCGTTCCACCTGTACGTTGCCGTAGCCCTGCGGGGCGAACGACGGCTTCACCCGCTGCGCCACCCAGTCGAGTACCTGGCGTGCGCCTGCCGTCTGCATGGGATACGCATCGGAGGTCACCGTATGCGTGATGCGTTGCGAGGGTGCACTGGCAGCGGCGGGAAACAGTCCGCCCAGGGCAATTGCCAGTACCGCAAGTCCATTGAGTGCATGTTTCATGCGCGTGGAGCTCCATGATTGAGGAAGTGAGGCGGCACCTTCAGGGTGCCTGCGCAGCGTGGACACAACAACAGCCTTGCGTAAGAGGCGAAACCGACCGGGATGTGAGGTGGATCGCGGAAGGTCCAATTCCTGACGACCCAGCGCTGGAATGCCTGACCGGATACGGCTGGCAGGCCGCGGCGATCTGACCCATGCCCTGCTGCACCGCCGCGAGTGGTGTCACACAGCTCTGGCTAGACTGTGCTTCTTTTTCCGCACCGCAGGAGGCACCCATGGCCCATCCCATTTCCGTATCCCTGATTGGCGTTCCCACCGATGTCGGTGCGGGCCATCGCGGCGCACGGCTGGGGCCGGAGGCGCTGCGCGTGGCGGGCCTGCCGGAGGCGCTGGAAGCGCGCGGCGTGGACGTGCGCGACGTGGGCAACCTGCATGGCCCGCGCAACCCGTGGACCGCGCCGGTGGAGGGCTACCGCCACCTGGATGAGGTGGTGGCCTGGAACCGCGCACTGATGGAAGCCAGCTACGCCGAGCTGCAGGCCGGGCGCATGCCGATCATGCTCGGTGGCGACCATTGCCTGGGCATCGGTTCGATCACCGCTGTCGCGCGCTGGTGCCGCGAGCAGGGGAAGAATCTGCGCGTGCTGTGGCTGGACGCGCATTCGGACTTCAACACCAGCGATGTCACGCCGTCGGGCAACATCCACGGCATGCCGGTGGCCTGCCTGTGCGGCCTCGGCCCGGACGCGCTGACCCGTCTGGGCGGCAGCGCACCGGCGATCACCCCGGCGCAGATGCACCAGATCGGCATCCGTTCGGTGGACCCGGAAGAGAAGCGCCTGATCAAGACCCACAAGGTGGATGTCTATGACATGCGCTACATCGACGAGAACGGCATGAAACGCGCGGTGGAAGCGGCGCTGGCCGGCATCGATGAGAACACCCACCTGCATGTCAGCTTCGATGTCGACTTCCTCGACCCCAGCATCGCGCCGGGCGTCGGCACCACGGTGCCGGGTGGGGTGAACTATCGGGAGGCGCAGCTGGTGATGGAAATGATCGCCGACACCGGGCGCATGGGTTCGCTGGACATCGTCGAGCTCAACCCCTTGCTGGACAAGCAGAATGCCACCGCCGAACTGGCCGTGGACCTGGTGGAAAGCCTGTTCGGCAAGTCCACCCTGATGCGCGACTGACCGTCCCCTGCTGAACGGATCGCCGAACCGTTCACGCCCGCTCCACGCCCCTGCCGCCAGATTGCACTTCACGCGGCGGCAGTGGGCATTGGTGCCCTCCCGCCGAGCGAAAGAATCCCATCCGCGAATGAAGCGGTATAGCGGCGAACCCAAGGAGAAGCCCATGAAGCGCGTAGTTGCCCTGATGCTGTTGTCGATGTTCTCGGTGGCCCTGCTGGCCGGTTGCAACACCGTGGCCGGTGCCGGCAAGGACGTGCAGAAGGCCGGTGAAAAGGTTGAGGATGCCGCCAAGGGCCGTTGAGCCTGAAGTGGAACGGAAAGCAAAAAGGCCGGGGGGATCTCCCCGGCCTTTTTGCTTGCGCGTTTCTCTGCAGCCTACGTGTCGAAGCGTAGTGAACCATTCAAGCAGGTGAGCGTGTATTTCATTGGCGGTTGACCGGCATTCAACAGCGGCTGCGCGAAGCTGGAGCCACGGTAAGAACGCCGTTGCAATCAAGGACTCCCAGCAATGAACAAAGACATCATTTCCGGCAAGTGGTCGCAGCTGAAGGGCAAGGCGCAGGCCAAGTGGGGCGATCTGACCAACGACGATTTCGATGTGGCCGAAGGCAACGCCGAGTATCTGGCCGGCCGCCTGCAGGAACGTTATGGCTGGGCCAAGGACCGCGCGGAGAAGGAAGTGCGTGAGTTCCAGGACGCGGTGAGCAAGGACTACCCGGACTACAAGTAAGCGCTTTGGTTTCCCCCACAACACGACGCCCGCACCGTGAGGTAGCGGGCGTCGTGTTGTCTGCGCGGGACGATCAGCGGGCCGGCGGGTCCGGCACGTAGCGGTTGGGGAACGCCTGCGGTTCGCGCGGCAGGCGCGAGGGCGCATCGACCAGGATGCCGCGCGCACGCAGGTTGCGGGCGCTGTCGTAGCGCAGCTGCAGAACCTGGGCCGGGCTGCGGCTGGCCCGTTCGAAGTCGGTATCGCGCACCGAAGAGTGTTCACGTGCGCCGTGGCCGGTGCCCAGCGCTGGCGCCTGCGACTTGCTGGCATAGCCCTCGATGCGGCTGGCACTGGCGTCGGCGGCAGCCTCGGCTTGCGCGGTCGGTGCCGGCAGCGGCACGCCACGTCGCAGGATCGGCTGCGGGTACCAGCGACGCGCCTCCTCGAACACCGCCACCCCGACCACGCCGATGTTGTCCGGGCGGCCGGTGCGACTGGCATAGCTGCCGCTGGGGCTGCTGAACACGAACTGCGCCACTTCGTCCTGGCTCTTGCGCCAGCCGGTGATGTCGGCGCGCTGGCCGGGATTGAGCACGTAGCCGGTCTGCGAGGGATCGGCATCTTCGCCGGAGATGGCGTTGACGCCGTCCACCGACAGCACCACCAGCACCCGACGCGGGCTGTCGTTGTACAGGCGCACGGCGTAGCGGTGGCCGCGCTCGCCGGCCACCCAGCGCTGGCCCTCGGCGGAGTAGCTGCGCAGTTCGGTACCGCGGTCGCGGTCGACCAGGGCCATGCGTACGGGGCCGCCGTCGTACACCGGTGGCGGCATGGGCGCCGGGCGGAAGCCGGCCAGGGGCAGGATCAGCAGCAGGGGCAGCAGGCGTTTCATCGGGCGTCTCCAGCGGGGTTGGGTGAATGAACGCGCCGCGGGCCCTGACGGGGTTGGTGGCGTGCAAGGTAAACTGGCCCCGTTCATCGAAGGTTACCCCACGCAGTCATGACGACCCGAGTCCTTACCGGCATCACCCCCTCCGGCACGCCCCACCTGGGCAACTACGTTGGCGCCATCCGTCCGGCCATCGCGGCCAGCCGCGCGCCGGGCATCGAGAGCTTCTTCTTCCTGGCCGACCTGCACAGCCTGATCAAGTCGCAGGACCCGCAGCGCACCCAGCGCGCGACCCTGGAGATCGCGGCCAGCTGGCTGGCCTGTGGCCTGGACCCGGAACACGTGTGGTTCTACCGCCAGAGCGACATCCGCGAGACCACCGAGCTGATGTGGTTCCTGACCGCCATCGCCAGCAAGGGCATCCTCAACCGCGCGCACGCCTACAAGGCGGCGGTGGACAAGAACCGCGAGGAAGGCGTGGACGAGGACGCAGGCGTCAGCGCCGGCCTGTTCATGTACCCGGTGCTGATGGCGGCCGACATCCTGATCTTCAAGGCCAACCAGGTACCGGTGGGCCGTGACCAGATCCAGCACATCGAGATGGCGCGCGATTTCGCCCAGCGCTTCAACCACGTGTACGGCAAGGAGTATTTCCCGCTGCCGGACGTGGTGATCGACGAGCAGGTGGCGACGCTGGCGGGCCTGGATGGCCGCAAGATGAGCAAGAGCTACCACAACACCATTCCGCTGTTCGTGCCGCGCGAGGAGCTGAAGAAGCTGGTGTTCTCGATCCTGACCGACTCGCGCGCACCGGGCGAGCCGAAGGACACCGAGGGCTCGGCGCTGTTCCAGATGTACCAGGCGTTCGCCACGCCGGAACAGACCGCGGAATTCGCCAGGGCCTTCGCCGCCGGCATCAGTTGGGGCGACGCCAAGCAGCAGCTGTTCGAGCGTATCGACAGCGAGCTGTCGCCGCTGCGCGAGCGCTACAACGCGCTGATGGCCGAGCCGGAGAAGATCGAAGCGTTGCTCAAGCGCCGTGGCCAGCAGCTGCGCGAGCAGTTGGCGGCACCGCTGCTGGAAGAACTGCGCCACGCCGTGGGCCTGCGCGACCTGTCCACGGCGGGCGACATCGCCAGCGAAGATGCCGGCGTGGCCCGCGTGGCGCCGCCGCAGTTCAAGCAGTACCGCGAGAAGGATGGGCGTTTCTACTTCAAGCTGACCGCTGGTGACGGCACGCTGCTGATCCAGAGCGAAGGCTTCGATTCGCCACGTGATGCGGGCCAGCTGATCGCGGTGATCAAGCAGGCAGAGCAGGGCGACCAGCTGCAGAGCGAGCTGTTCAAGCTGGGCGCCGAGGTGGACGCGGTACTGGCCGCCCTGGCCGCGCTGCGCGAAGCGGCCTGATCGCCGGGCGTAGAGTCGAGCCATGCTCGACTCGGCTCCGCCTCTGTAGAGCCGAGCCCACGCTCGGCTGCTTTGCTACCCAGCCGAGCATGGGCTCGGCTCTACAGGGAAGCCCCCCGCCGGCACGACCGTGGCACAGCACCCATGGCATGATGTCCGCGCGCCTCTGGCGCGATGACATGGAGTCTGCGATGGCCTGGTTGTCGCTGCTGCTGTTCCTGCCCTGGTTCCTGCTGCTGGGCAGCCTGTACTGGCTGTTTCCGCGCCAGCCGCGCAGCGCGCGGCGGCGCCTGTTCGATGGCACCACCCTGGTCGTGGCGTTCGCGCTGAGCATCGTGTCGATGCTGTGGGGCTACCGCATTGGCGTGGTGCAGCCCGGCGCCGGCCCGATCTGGCCGCAGGTGCTGGCGGTGCTGTATGCCTATGGCGCGTTCCTGGCGGTGCTGGTGCTGGCGTTGCTGCTGCGGCCGCGGTTCGGATTGCGTTCTGGCTGATCGGTAGTGCCGGCCGCTGGCCGGCACATGCATTCTCCCGGCCATCCCGAGGTTGCCGGCCAGCGGCCGGCACTACCCGACCAAAGCCGCATCGAACCCGGGCCGCCTGCGCGCCTACCATGGGCGTCTGTTCACGAGACTGCCAGGTGCGTGCCGATGACCGCCGACCCCAGCATCCACACGATCGATACGGGCTTCCAGCGCCCGGACTTCGACGCGGCCTACCTGATCGTTGAAAACGGCCGCGCGGCCTTCGTCGACTGCGGCACCGGCCTGTCTGTGCGGGCGATGCTGCAGGCGCTGGCGGATGCCGACCTGGGTGTGGAAGCGGTGGATTGGTTGCTGCTCACGCACGTGCACCTGGACCACGCCGGTGGTGCAGGCCTGCTGATGCAGCAGTTGCCGAATGCGAAGGCGGTGCTGCATCCGCGCGGTGCGCCGCACATGATCGACCCGACCCGGCTGATTGCGGGTGCGACGGCGGTGTACGGCGCCGAAGAGATCGCGCGCAGCTACGGCCGCATCGAGCCGATTCCCGAACACCGCGTGGTGGTTGCCGAAGACGGCCACCGCATCGATCTCGCTGGCCGCGAGCTGGTGCTGTTGCACACGCCGGGCCACGCACTGCACCATTATTGCGTGTGGGATGCTCGCAGCCGCAGCTGGTTCACTGGCGATACGTTCGGCATCTCCTACCGCGAGCTGGACAGCGCGCAGGGCGCTTTCATCTTCCCGACTTCCTCGCCGGTGCAGTTCGACCCGGAGGCGATGAAGGCCTCGATCCGACGCATGCTGGGCTACGGCCCGCAGGCGATGTACCTGACCCACTATGGGCGCGTGGAGCAGGTGCAGAAACTGGCCAACGACCTGTTCGAACAGATCGATGCGATGGCCGCGATCGGCCGCCAGTGCGATGGCCGGCCGGACCGCCACCGCTGCCTGCTGGCCGCACTGCAGGCGCTGTACCTGGAACGCGCACAGCTGCATGGCTGTGCGCTGGACGATGCGGCGGTGATCACTGTTCTGGCGATGGACATCGAACTCAACGCGCAGGGCCTGGCCTGCTGGCTGGACCGCATCAGCAGGTAGAGTCACGCCCTGCGTGGATGACGTGGGCCCAGGCTGCGCCGTGATGTCACGACCACGTTACACTCTGGTGACTTCCAAGCTAGCCGTGGTACTGCCGTGAATCCGATGCGCGTGTTGCTGCTGTCGTCCTGCCTGTTCGTCGGGGGCCTGGCCCATGCGGCCAACGACCTGCCGGGTGGCGGCATCGATCCGCAGGCACTGTCGCGGCATGTGCGCGTGCTGGCGTCGGATGAGTTCGAGGGCCGCGCACCGGCCACCGAAGGCGAAGAGCGCACGGTGCAGTACCTGATCGAGCAGTTCCGCAGCTACGGCCTGCAGCCGGGGGGCGTGGACGGCAGCTGGGTGCAGCCGGTGCCGCTGGTGCGCGCGCAGCTGGAGGGTGCGGCCAAGGCCAGCCTGTCGCTGAAGCAGGGCAAGCGTGCGCTGGCCAATGGCGTGGATGTGACCCTGCAGAGCCTGCAGCCGCGCAAGCGCGTGCAGATCAAGGATGCACCGTTGGTGTTCGTCGGCTACGGCATCGACGCACCGGAACGCCACTGGAACGACTACAAGGACGTGGACCTGCACGGCAAGATCGCCGTGGTGCTGATCAACGACGCCGACTTCGAGGCCGATGCGCCGGGCGCGTTCGATGGAAAGGCGGTGACCTACTACGGCCGCTGGACGTACAAGTTCGAGGAAGCCGCACGCCGGGGTGCCGAAGGCGTGCTGATCGTGCACGAGACCGCGCCGGCCGCGTATGGCTGGGCCACGGTGAAGAGCTCGGGCACTTCGCCGCTGTTCGACATCGAGCGCGGCCAGGCCGAAGCGATGGCGCAGCACACGCCGCTGCGTGGCTGGATGCAGCGCGAGCTGGCCGAAGCGATCTTCGCCGACGCCGGCCTCGACTTCGATGCGGAGAAGCGCAAGGCGATGCGTGCCGACTTCCGCCCGGTTGCACTGGACAACGCCAAGCTGAGCGTGGATTTCGCGCTGAAGCGCGAGCAGGTGGTGACCCGCAACGTGGTCGCCAAGCTGCCCGGTGGTGAACATGCTGACGAGGCCGTGATCTTCTCCGCGCACTGGGATGCGTTCGGTATCGGCCAGCCCGACGCCAAGGGCGACCGCATCCGCCGTGGTGCGATCGACAACGCCACCGGCGTGGCCACGGTGCTGGAACTGGGCCGTGTGTTCGCCGCTGGCCCGCAGCCACAGCGCACGCTGTACTTCGTGGCACTGACCGCCGAAGAGAAAGGGTTGCTGGGCGCCAGCTACTACGCCGCCCATCCGCTGGCGCCGCTGGACAAGACCGCTGCGGTGCTGAACATCGAGATGTTCAGCCCGGATGGCCCGACCCGCGACATTGCCTCGTGGGGCAAGGGCCGGGTGTCGCTGGAAGGCGATCTGGAGCGCGTGGCCAAGGCCCGTGGCCGCAGCTACAGCCCGGACCCGAACCTGGAAGCCGGCTTCTTCTACCGCGCCGACCACTTCGCCTTTGCCCGCCTGGGCGTGCCGGCGATCACCATCGGCCCGGGCCTGGACAAGCTGGACGGTGGCGTTGAAGCCGGCCGCGCGCTGCGCGAGAAGTACTTCGCCGACTGCTATCACCAGACCTGCGATGCCTGGACGCCGAGCTGGGACCCGAGCGGCCACGCTGCCGACACCCTGCTGGTCTACGACCTGGGCGCCGAGCTGGCCAACAGCCGCCGCTGGCCGACGTGGGAAAAGGAATCGGAGTTCCGCGGCGCGCGCGACAAGAGCGAAGCGGCCCGCCGTTGAGTAATGCCGGCCGCTGGCCGGCAACTCCCTGCTCTTTCCGGAGGTTCATGAGGTTGCCGGCCAGCGGCCGGCACTACCGAAAGACGGCGGCTTTGCCGGCCAGCGGCCGGCACTACCCGCGCCGTCGCAGCAGCTTCCACGCGCCCCAGCCGCCGGCGGCGAGCGCGGCCAGATAGCACGCCGCCATCGTGCGCAGGCCGACCAGCGGCCCCGCGTTGACGCCGCGATGCAGCCGCAGGTGCAGCGAGCTGTGGCCGCTGCCCAGGTCCATCGCCAGCTGCAGCGCCAGCGCGGCGCAGAACACCAGCAGGGCGACCCCGAACCCCGTGCGCGGCCACGTGGCCTGCGCGTTGGGGCGGCGCAGCACCCAGGCCAATGCCGTGGCTGCGGCCAGCGTCACCGCGATCCACATCAGCGCGGTGGCGGGAGACGTAGCGGCCACCGGCATTGCACCAGTGGCCGCGATCAGGGCAACGCGCTTACTTGCGGGTGCCGTCGAGCCAGTTCGGGCCCTTGTTGGTAAGGAAGAACACATAGACCACCAACGATACCGCGATCGTGGCGGTCACGTAGATGGCGAACCAATCGACGTGGCCGGTCTTCAGCGCGCCCTGGTACAGCAGCGGGGCGGTGCCGCCGAACAGCGAGTTGGCCAGCGCATAGCCCAGGCCCACGCCCAGTGCACGCACGTGGGTGGGGAACAGCTCGGCCTTCACCACCGCGTTGATCGAGGTGTAGCCGGTGAGGATGACGAATGCCAGCGCCAGGGTCAGGAAGGCCAGGGTGGCGTCATGCTGGTGCGGCAGCTGGGTGATCAGGTACCAGCTGTACAGCACGCCGCCGACGCCGAAGAACACCAGCAGGGTCTTGCGGCCGATGATGTCCGACAGCCAGCCGCCGACCGGTTGCAGCACCATCAGGAAGGCCAGCACGCCCAGGTTGATCAGGGTGCCGGTCATCGGGTCGTTGCCGGCGAAGGCGCTCTGGATCATCTTCGGGCCGTTCACCGAGTAGGTGTAGAAGGCCACGGTGCCGCCAGCGGTGATCAGGAAGCACAGCAGCAGCGGCCGCCACTGGTGCACGAACAACTCGTACATCGAACCGGACTTCTTTGCCTTGCCCTCGCGCGCGGCCTCGATCGACGACTCCGACAGCGACTCGTCCATGCCCCGGCGCAGCCAGAACACCACCACCGCGGCGATGCCACCGATGCCGAAGGCGATGCGCCAGCCCCACTCGGAGATCTCCGGCTTGCCCCAGAAGGTCAGCATCAGCAGCAGGGTCAGCTGGGCCAGCACGTGGCCGCCGACCAGGGTGACGTAGTGGAACGAGGACAGGAAGCCGCGACGGCCCGGAATGGCGGCCTCGGACATGTAAGTGGCGCTGGCACCATACTCGCCGCCAGTGGCGAAGCCCTGCAGCAGGCGCGCGAACAACAGGATCACGGCGGCCCAGATGCCGATGCTGGCGGCGGTGGGGGTGATGGCGATGAGGAACGAGCACAGCGCCATCAACGTGACCGAGACGGTCAGCGCCAGGCGGCGGCCGTGGCGGTCGGCGAAGCGGCCGAAGAACCAGGCGCCGATCGGGCGCATCAGGAAGGTCGCCGCGAAGATCGCCCACACGTACAGGGTGGAGTTCTTGTCGTCCGGCGAGAAGAACTGCGATTCGAAGTACACGGCGAACACCGAGTACACGTAGACGTCATACCACTCCACCAGGTTGCCGGCGGAGCCTTTGAGGGTGTTGGAGATCGACCGCCGCAAGGCGGCGCGGTCGTTCGCGGGGACAACAGGTTGGGACGTGGTGCTCATCTGGGTGGAAATCCTCGATGCGGTGCGTCCGTGCGCAGGGAAAACGGCGTCCGGCCGTGGGGCGGCGCGGCCGGGCAGCCTTCTTGGTACTGCATCGGCCGTCAACACGGGGTAGCAGACCAGAGCAGGGTGCATGGATGGATGACAGCGTGCCACCGTATGGGGTCCCGGACCATACTCAAAACGTCCTAGAATCCGCCTTCCCCCGGCTCCCTGGTGTGTCATGTCGGCTCCCCCCTCTTCGTCTGCGGCTGCCCCCCGGGGTGGCCTTGTCGCGCTGGCACTGCTGCTGGTCTACGTGGTCTGGGGCTCGACCTATCTGGGCATCGCCAAGGCCCTGCACGGCGGCGCACTGCCGCTGACGATGGTCTCCGGCAGCCGCTTCATCATTGCCGGCGGCCTGATGTTCCTGGCCTTGCGCCTGTTCTGGAAGCTGCCGAACCCGACGCTGCGGCAGTGGCGCAACCTGGTCATCATGGGCGTGACCATGCTGGTGCTGGGCAACGGCATGGTGGTGCTGGCCGAGCGCGAGGTGTCCTCGGGCCTGGCCGCCACGGCGGTGGCCTCGGTGCCGCTGTGGATGGCGCTGTTCTCGGCGCTGCGCGGGCAACATGCCAGCCGTGGTGAGTGGCTGGGCATCGCCATCGGCTTCCTCGGCGTGGTCTGGCTCAACGCCGGCAGCAGCCTGACCGGCTCGCCGACCGGGCTGGTGCTGCTGCTGATCGCGCCGATCGGCTGGGCGTTCGGTTCTGTGTGGGCACGCGGCCTGGACCTGCCGGGCCCGTTCATGACCGCGGCCGGGCAGATGATCTGCGGCGGCGTGCTGCTGGTGCTGATCGGCCTGGCGGTGGGCGAGCGCCCGACCACGCTGCCCGATACCGGTGGCCTGCTGGCAATGGCTTATCTGTGCGTGTTCGGCTCCATCGTCGCGTTCACTGCCTACGTGTGGCTGCTGCAGAACGTGCGCCCGGCGCTCGCGGGCAGCTACGCGTATGTCAATCCGGTGATCGCGGTGCTGCTGGGCGCGCTGCTCAACGGTGAGCGCTTCGGTTGGCGCGACCTGCTGGCGATGGCGGTGATTCTTCTGGGTGTGGTGGTGCTGACAATGGCAAGGACGAGAAAGAAGTGAGCATGGACGAGAAAGAACAACGCCGGGGCCTGCTGGTCACCGCATCCACCTTCGTGATCTGGGGCCTGGTGCCGGTCTATTGGCACCTGCTCAACGAGGTGCCCTCGTTCCAGATCATCGCCCACCGCATCATCTGGAGCACGGTGCTGGTGCTGGGTTGGCTGTTGATCAGTGCGCGCCTGGGCTGGTGGCGGAAGATCGCCGCGCAGCCGCGCGCGCTGCCGATCCTGCTGGTGTCGAGCCTGACCATCGCCTTCAACTGGGGCCTGTACATCTGGGCGGTCAACGCCGGTCATGTCATCGAGACCAGCCTGGGCTACTTCATCAACCCGCTGGTGAACGTGCTGCTGGGCGTGCTGGTGCTGAAGGAACGGCTGCGCCGGCTGCAGTGGGTAGCGGTGGCAATGGCGGCGGTGGGCGTGGCCTGGCTGACCATCGATGCAGGTACGCCACCGTGGATCGCGCTGGGCCTGGCCTGTTCGTTCGGCCTGTATGGCCTGCTGCGCAAGCTGGTCTCGGTCGACCCGGTGGCCGGCCTCGGCGTGGAGAGCATGTACCTGTTCCTGCCGGCGCTGGCGTTTGCGATCTGGGCCGAGAACGGCCACGGCGGTGCGTTCTTCCATGGTTGGGGCTGGCGCAACGACCTGCTGCTGATCTTCGGCGGCGCGGTCACCGCCGTACCGCTGATCGGCTTTGCCTACGGCGTGAAGCGCATTCCGCTGTCGCTGGTCGGCATCCTGCAGTACATCGCGCCGAGCCTGCAGCTGCTGCTGGGTGTGTTCTTCTTCCATGAGGCATTCGACACTGCCAAGGCGATCGGGTTTGCAGCGATCTGGGCTGGCCTGGTGCTGTTCGTCGGCGACAACATCCGCACGATGCGCGCCAAGCGCTAGCGCCGGCGGGGATCCGGCCCCGCTTCCACGAAAAAAAGAACGGCGCCCCGAGGGGCGCCGTTCTGCTTCCATCCACGGCCAGGAGAGAGGGATGGCCGTGGCGGGAACGCGGTTGCAGGCTTAGAAGCGCTGCTGGTACTTCATGTACATGAAGCGGCCGATGTCGAAGCCACCGTAGTAGGTGAAGCTGCTGTTCGGCTGGCTGTACATGATCGGGCCCTGGTGGTTGAACACGTTGTTCACGCCCAGCGACACGGTGCCATCCCACGGCAGGCTGTAGCGCACCTGCAGGTCGTGGAAGGTGTTGGAGCCCACCTTGTTGGTCGGCGAGGCGCTGGTGTACGACGAGTTGAAGCCCGGCATGTTGCACTCGTCCATGTACGAGCACTTCTCCTTCATGCTGGAGTAGTAGCGCGCGGTCCAGCCGATGCCGAGGTCGCCATACTGCCAATCCAGGTTGAAGGTGGAGCGCACGCGGAAGTCGCCCGCCCAACCGGTACGCTGTTCCACCGGGGTGGTGGCGGCGCTGTCGTTGCGCTGCTCCAGGTAATCGGTGTAGGTGGTGTTCCAGTTGACGGCGAACTTGCCGAACGCGGTTTCCGGCAGGCGGTAACGCACGTTGATGTCATAGCCGGCAGTTTCGCGGTAGCCCGCGTTGACCAGCGAGCGGTCCAGCGAGTTGACCTGGCCGTTGCTGCCACGGGTGAAGCGGCCACAGGCAGCATCCGAACCCTGCACGTAGCACTGTTCCAGGATGTTGGTGGCCGACTCACCGACGATGGCGTTGTCGATGCGGATCTTCCACCAGTCCAGGCTGACGTCCAGGCCCTGCACGAAGTCCGGGCTGTAGACCAGGCCCACGGTCCAGGTCTTGGCGGTTTCCGGCTTCAGGTCCGGGTTGGAACCCGAGCTGAAATCGGTGGTGGCCTGCTGGCCGGGCTTGGTGGCCACGCTGCCATCGCTGTTGAGCTGGCGGAAGTTGGCCGGCACCTTCAGCGCCTGGCAACGGGCAGCGACGGCCGGGCTGCTGGCGGCGGTGCCGAAGGAGGTATCGCACGGGTCGGTGAACGAGTCGCGACTGCTGACGGTGCCGCCATACAGGTCATCCACGGTCGGCGCACGGAAGCCGGTGCCGTAGGTGGCGCGCACCAGCAGGCTGTCGATCGGCTTCCACTTCAGGCCGAACTTGCTGTTGGTGGTGGAACCGAAGTTGTTGTAGTCCGAGTAGCGACCGGCCACGTCCAGCGACAGTTCGCGGGCGAACGGCAGGTCGGCCAGCAACGGCACCTGCAGTTCCAGGTAGGCCTCGTTGAGCGAGTAGTTGCCGCGGGTCGGCTGGCCGCTGGTGCCGGCGATCTCGCCCTTCTGCACCTTCATGTCCGGCGTGTAGCTGGCCTCCTCGCTGCGGTGCTCGAAGCCCATCGCGGCCAGGATGTCGCCGGCCGGCAGGGTGAACAGCGAACCGGAGATGTTGCCGCTGGCGACCTTGGTGGTGCTCTGCATCTTGTCGACGAAGCGGGTGAACAGGTAGTCCTGCACGTCCTGGTTGCTCAGCGAGCCCGGGCCGGTGTAACCCATCGGGGCAGCCGGGTTCCACGGCACGCAGCCGGCGATCACCGCGCCCGGCGCACCGCAACGGGCCACGTTGCCGTCCATGAAGGACGGGCCGACGGCCAGGTTGACGTGCGGCTGGTACATGCTGCCGGTACCGATGCGCTCGCCTTCGTTGCGGTTGTACATGTAGTTGATGTTCCAGTCCCAGTACCGCGAACCGGTTTCGAAGCTGCCTTCCAGGCCGATGCTGGCGCGCTTGGTTTCCAGGTTGTTCTCGGTGCCGCGCGGCAGTTCCTCGGTGCGGTGCGCGAACAGCGCATCCTGGCCCCACAGGTTGAACGCGCTGTCCTTGGACAGGGCGGCACGGCTGCCATTGCGGGCCTGCGCGGCGCTGACCGAGTACGGGTAGCCGGCCAGGTGCTTGGTCGACTCGCGCTTGCTGTACAGCGCGTCGGCGACGATGCGCAGGTTGTCGGTGATCGAGAAGCCACCGTTGGCGAACACCGAGGTGCGCTCCAGGCCGGTCAGCAGGCTCATGTTCGACTTGGTGTTGGCACCATCGGCCGGGTCCGGCGCATGGAAGTTGCCGGCCTTGCTCGGGTCGCCGCCCGGACCCACGGTCAGGTTCTTGCCACCGACGGTGACGTAGCCCCACGGCGTGTTGCCGTTGAGGCCATCGTTCGGGTGGCGCGGGCCGTTGGTGTAACGGCTGAACTCGCGGTCCTTGCCCAGCACCTCGTCTTCCTTGGTGCGCTCGGCGCCCACGCTGAACCAGCCGCGCTCGAAGGTCTTGCCGAAAGTTGCACTGTATGCGCGCTTCTGGCCGTCACCCTGGCCGTACTGGCCGACATAGACGCTGGCTTCGCCACCATCGAAATTCTTGCGGGTGATGATGTTGACCACACCGGCGATGGCATCGGAGCCGTACAGCGCGGAGGCGCCGTCGGTCAGCACTTCCACGCGCTCGACGATGGACGACGGGATCGAGGCCAGGTCGGAGTAGCCGCCGGCGCTGACGCCCATGCGGCGGCCGTCGATCAGCACCAGGCTGCGTTCCGGGCCAAGGTTGCGCAGGCTGACGTACATGCCGCCGAAATCGCGCGAAGAAGTCAGCGACGAGGCGCGGCTCATGCTCGGCGCCCCGGCGGCAGGAATGTCCTGCAGGATGTCGGCGACGTTGACGTAACCCTTCTTCTCGATCTCGGCGCGGTTGAGCGCGACCACCGGCTGTGCGGTTTCGACACTGGCCTGGCGGATGCGCGAGCCGGTGATTTCGATGCGGTCGAGGTTGGTCGGGGTATCGCCGGCGCTCTGTGCGAAGGCGGGGGTGGTGCAGCTGGCGGCCAGCGCGATGACGATCGCGTTGCGCAGCGGATTGGTTTTCAGGGACATCCGTGAAATCTCGTGTTTCAGTAAAAACATGCGCCCGTTCTATGGGCGCGTGGGGTGCTGCAAACCAACGTGGGGGGCGCGATTCTAGAATGTTTCCATTCGTACCTGTTTGTCTCGACGCCGCTGGAAGTGCGCGAAGATGAATCGCAACCAACAATCCACAGATGCACTGTGCGCAGCGTCACGCGCACTGCGTTTGCGATGAGTAGAGGCATCGATAGCGGCACAGAACCGCCACGCTTGAGCGGTTGCGGCAACACGCCGCAGTGCGCACTTGTACGCAGGTGCCTATCCGTTGCGATGCATCCACCCGCATGAAATGCTCTTCGCGCTGTCATCGAAAACAAGAGGCGAAGGAATGATCCAGCTCGACGAAGCACGCCGTCGCGTGCAGGCTGCACTTGCCAGCGACGATGAGCCGGTTGCCATCACGCACGAGCATGAGATGGTCGAAGGCTGGCTGTTCTGCTTCCAGTCGCTGCGCTACCTGCAATCTGGTGAGATCTCGGACGCGCTGGCCGGCAATGGCCCGATCTTCGTCGACAGGCATACGGGTGAGCAGCACGCGCTGGGCACGGCGTACGCGCCGGAGGAGGCTGTTCGCCGGCATTTGGCCCTGCGGCACCCACCATCCGATGTTGCGGCGATGGATGCCTGAGTTCAGCAACGGAAAAGGGACGGAGCCTTCGCTCCGTCCCCCTGCGTGATGCGCAGTCCACCGCTGCATGATGCTCAGGTTTCGCGCAGCGCCGTAGTGATCGGCAAACGCGCCGCGCGCAGCGCCGGGAACAGGCCGCCGACCAGGCCGATGCCCAGTGCCCATTTCAGGCCGGTCCACAGCAGTTCCGGTGATACGTGGAACTTGAACACCACCGCGCTGAAGTTGCTGCCGATGGTGGACACGCTGTAGCCATTGAACAGCAGCCATGCAACCGCACAGCCGAGCAGGCCACCGAGCAGCGCCAACAGCATCGTTTCCAGCATCACCGCCGTCACCACCGGCAGGCCGCGGAAGCCGATCGCACGCATGGTGGCGATTTCGCGGGCGCGCGTGGCCACGGCCGCATACATGGTGTTGAGCGCGCCGAACACCGCACCGACCGCCATGATCGTGCCGATCACCTTGCCCAGGATGTCGATCAGCTTGGTCAGCCCGCCGCCCTGCTTGCTGTAGTAGACGCGGGTGGTTTCCACGTCCAGCTTCAGGCGTGGGTCGGCAGCGACGGCCGCCTTGAACTGATCGAAGCCGGCCTTGCCATCGGTACGCACGCTGATCGACTGCCAGGCACTGCGCTGGTAGGTGGTGGCCAGCGTATCGGCGTCGGTCCACAGTTCCGAATCATGCGCATCGCCAGTGGCGAACACGCCGACCACGGTCCAGGTCTGGTTGCCCAGCGACAGCGTCCTGCCGACCTCCATGTCGCGGAACTGGCCCTTGGCGCCCTGGCCGACCACGATCTCGCGCAGCCCGGTGGCG
This sequence comes from Stenotrophomonas sp. T8, assembly GCF_051853085.1. Classification (NCBI taxonomy): domain Bacteria; kingdom Pseudomonadati; phylum Pseudomonadota; class Gammaproteobacteria; order Lysobacterales; family Lysobacteraceae; genus Stenotrophomonas; species Stenotrophomonas sp. T8. Next base: position 4,387,179 of record NZ_CP195329.1, read on the forward strand.
AACTTGCGGCCCTCGACGATCCTGACCTTGTCATGCACCGCCCACGCCTGCGGGCCGACGCCGCGGAACTGCGCGTTGACGTCGGTGCCGTCGGACTTCGATACCAGGTTGACCACCTGCGACAGTTCCGGTGACAGCAACGGCCGGCCCTGCGCATCGCGGCTGATGCCGGGCAGGGTGGACAGCATCGGTACCTGCTCGCGGGTGATCACCGAGTTGGTCTCGGCCTGCGAGCCACCGCGCAGCACGATGGCAGTGGTGTCATCACCGGTGTTGTTGAGCGTGGCCTGGAAGCCTTCGCCCATCGCCAGCATCGCCACCAGCACGCCGACCACGCCGGCAATGCCGACCACGATCACCGAGGACGCGCCCCAGCGTTGCGGCAGGCTGGCCACGCCGATGCGGGTGGCGGCCAACGCCAGCCGTCCACCGCGGGTCAGCAGCAGCCACAGCGTTACCAGCACGGCCACGGCCAGCACGCCAAACCACGGCAGCCCGATCCACAACACCAGGCCGATCGCAAGCAGCAGCACGGTTACGCCGTTGCCCAGCCACTTCTTGAGCTTGTTCATCTGCAATCCTCCTCAGCGGCCGGCCAGTGCATCGACGATCTTCAGGCGCTTGGCACGCAGCGCGGGCAGCAGCCCGACGATGATGCCGATCACTACGATCAGGCCCAACCCCATCAGCCAGGTTGGCGTCGGCACGTGCGGCGGCAGCATGCCCATGCTCTTCGGGCCGATCGCCGGCAGGATCAGGGCGGCCAGGCCCATGCCGATCAGGCCGCCCAGGCCGATCAGCAGCACCGACTCCACCATCACCAGGGTCAGCACGGTGCTGTCCTTGAAGCCCAGCGTTTTCAGCGTGGCCAGCTCCGGCACGCGCTCTCGCACGGCCTGCGCCATGGTGTTGCCGGTCAACAGCAGCAGGGTGAAGAACACCGCGCCCATGATCGAGGTGACGATCATGCCGATATCCGCGAACTGCTTGACGAAGGCCTGCTGGAACGCCGATTCGGTCTGGGTCTTGGTCTCGTGGTCGGAGTTCGCCGAGATCGCATCGATCGCCTGTGCGACCCGCGAAGAGTGGTCCGGGTTGTCCAGCGTCACCGTGTACCAGCTCACCTGGTTCTTGATGTAGTCGTTGGATTCGTCGAAGTACTTCCAGTTCATCATCAACTGGCGTTCTTCGTTGGCGGCCAGCGCGCGGTCCTTGGAGCGGTAGATGCCCTTGAGCACCAGTGGCCAGTCATTGCTGCCGCCACGCGGGAAGATCGTCGCCTGCAGCGGGATGGTATCGCCGATCTTCCAGCCGAACTGCTTGGCCAGGGTTTCGCCGACGATGGCGCCAGTGCGGGTCTGCTTCCAGTCCTCCAGTTGTGCCGGATCGATCTGCAGCTCGCGGTAGACATCGAAGTAGTTGGGTGACACCGAGAAGTTCGGGAAGAAGTTCTTCGGGTCCTGGTAGATGCCACCAAACCACATGCCATAAGCCACGTCACGGACACCGGCTACCTGGCGCACCTGTGCTTCCAGCCGGATCGGCAGCGACTGGGTGATCGACAGCCGCGAGGCCACGATCAGCCGGTTGGCACCTTCCACGCTGCCACCCGACGAGAACGCCACCCGCACCGAATCGAGCATGCCGAACAGCAGGAACGCGGCCACCACCGACAGCAGGGTCAGCAGGGTGCGGGTACGGCTGCGGAACAGCTGTGCCCACACCAACGAGAAGTATTTCATCGCTGTGGCCTCCGTCAGTGGGCCAGCGGCGCGTCGGCCAGCTCGCCCTTGTCCAGGTGCACCGTGTGCGTGGCGTACTCGGCGGCCTTCGGGTCATGGGTGACCATGATGATGGTCTTGCCGTGCTCGCGGTTGAGCTGCTGCAGCAGGCCGAGGATCTCCTCGGCCGATTGGCGGTCGAGGTCGCCGGTCGGTTCGTCGCAGATCAGGAAGGTCGGGTCGGAGACGATCGCGCGGGCGATCGCCACGCGCTGCTGCTGGCCGCCTGACAGTTCATTCGGGCGGTGGCTGCGGCGGTCGGCCAGGCCGACCAGGGTGAGCGCGATCTCGGCATTGCGGCGGCGCTGCGCCGCGCTGAGGTGGGTCAGCAGCAGCGGCAGTTCCACGTTCTTCTGCGCGGTCAGCATCGGCATCAGGTTGTAGAACTGGAACACGAAGCCGACATGGTGGCTGCGCCAGGTCGACAGCTGGCCGCCACTCATCTGGTCGATGCGCTCGCCCTCGATGCTGATCTCGCCGCCAGTGGGGCTGTCCAGGCCGCCGATCAGGTTGAGCAGGGTGGTCTTGCCCGAACCGGACGGGCCCATCAGCGCAACGAAGTCGCCGCTGGCGATGTCCAGGTCGATGCCGTGCAGCACCTGCACTTGCTCGGGGCCACGCTGGTAGGTCTTGGTGATGTTGCGCAGTGAAACCAGGGTCGACATGGGTGGTTCTCCACGGGAAGCGGGAAACGGGGAAGCGCACCTGCGGTGGCCGCAGGCGTGCGTCGAGCGATGCTGCCGGCCGCGCCCACGGGCGCCAGGCCGTTACTGCGCTTGTTTCTGTTGCACCTTGGCGCCATCGCGCAGGGTGTCGGGTGGGTTCACCACCACCGGCTCACCTGCGCTCACGCCCTTGAGGATCTGGCGGTCCTTGCCCATCGCCTGGCCGGCCTCGACCGTGCGCTGCTGAACGCGGTTCCCGTCACCCAGCACGAAGGCCACCGAGGCACCGTCGCGCTGGACCACGGCGCCGCCCGGCACGCGCACGCCCTGCGGCTTGGCGGCCGCCTGCGGCTGCGCCTGTTCCAGGAAGCTGACCCGCACGCCCATCTCCGGCACGATGCGCGGGTCTTTCACCTTCAGCGCCACGCGCACCTTCACCGTGGCCTTGCCGCGGTCGGCGGTGGGGATGATGGCGATCACCTCGCCGGGAATCTTCCATTCCGGGTAGGCGTTGAGCGTGGCTTCCACCGGCATCTTCGGCTGCACGCGGCCGATGAAGGCCTCGCCGACCTCCACTTCGATCTCCAGCGAGTCCATATCCACGATGGTGCCGATGCCGGTACGGGTGAACCCACCACCCGCCGACAGCGGCGAAACGATCTCGCCGGGCTGCGCCGCCTTGGCGGTGACCACGCCGGAGAACGGCGCGCGCACGATGTTGTTGTCCACGCCCAGATCGGCGATGGCCAGCTGGTCGTTGGCAACCTTGACGTTGCGCTGCGCGGTATCCAGCTGCGCACGCAGGCTGTCGCGCTGGGCCACGGCCTGGTCGTACTGCGAGCGCGAGACCAGCTGCTGGCCAACCAGCGCCTGCAGGCGGCTGGCTTCAGCGGCGGCCTGCCTCTGCTGCGCCTCCAGCCCGGCGACCTGGCTGCGTGCGGCCTGCAGCTGCGAGGTGTACAGGCTGCGCTGCGCGTCGGCATCGATCGGGTCGAGCGTGGCCATCACCTGGCCAGCCTCGACCCGCATGCCTTCTTCGATCATCACCTCGCGCACCTTGCCGGTGATCTTGGCCGATACCGTGGCCATGCGCCGGGCGACCACGTAGCCACTGGCGTCGAGCACCGAGCTGCTGGCGCTGCCCTGCTGGATGGCCACGGCGGGAGCGGTTTCCACCTCTACGGCCGGTGCGCGACCGAACAGGTAGGCCACGGCCGCGGCGACCAGCAGCACGACCACGATGATCGCGATCCACAACCCGCGGCGGCCACCGCCATTGCCTCCGGAGGCCGGCGGGGGAGATTTGCGGTCGATACGGAGTTCCTTCAACAGCTCGGCAGAAGCGTTCATTCGTTCCATCACATGCGTTCGGGCGGGTGTGGCCGGAAGCGCGGACGACGGCGGTTCCGGCGGTGGAGCGTGCGGCACAGCATGAAGGCAGGCACAGCGAAGACGGCAGTGACAGCTGTCATCCGATGACACTGACGGCGGCAACTGCGAAATGTGACCACGGCGGCACAGGATGGCAACGTCCCCGCTACCGGTACTGCCCATGGATCCGATCGCCCCATTGCCGGCCCGCCGCAGCGGCGCCGCCAAGCGTACCGTGATCTGCGCCCGGTTGCGCCGGTGCCGCCCAGCCGACGGTGGCGCCTGCGCGCAGGCGGCTGAACTGGCATGATCGGCGGCGATCGTCCCCGCCTGGAACCGCCCGTGCCGTCCATCTGGCTTGCCTCGCTGCTGCGCCCCGCGCCGGACTCGGCGGTGGCCGAGACGCTGCGCCGGGGAAAGTCCCCCTGGGGCGAGGCAATCCACCTGCTGTGGTCAGTGTGGATCTTCCTGACGCCCTTGCTTGGCCATGGCTTCACCCTGCGCTGGCTGCTGCTGACGCTGGCCAGCTATCCGGTGTTCCTGCTGCTGTACGCCAAGGTGATGGTGGCGCCGCGCCATCACGCCCCGCGCTATGCCCTGGGCCTGATCGCGATGTCGCTGGTGCTGCTGCCCTGGTACCCGTCCGGGCTGACCTACTTCGTGTTCGGCTGCGTGCTGCTGCGGGTGAGCGGTCGCGGCGGCTGGTGGCAGTATCTGCTGCAGCTCACTGGTCTGAACCTCCTGTTCTGCAGCCTCGCCCTGCTGTTCCAGTACCCGTGGCAGAGCCTGGTCTGGATCCCCGCCGTGTCCTATATCGTCGGCCTGGTCGTGAACGTGGAGGCACTCAACCAGCAGAAGGATGCGGCACTGCAGCTTTCACAGGACGAGGTGCGGCGGCTAGCAGCCACCGCTGAGCGCGAACGCATCGGCCGCGACCTGCACGACCTGCTCGGCCACACCCTGTCGCTGATCACGTTGAAGCTGGAACTGGCGCGCAAGCTGCAGGACCGCGGTGATGCACGCGCGCGGCAGGAGATCGGCGAGGCCGAGGCCATCGCCCGCGAGGCGCTGGCGCAGGTCCGAAGTGCGGTCACCGGTATCCGCGCCAGCGACCTGGCCGGCGAGCTGGCATCGGCGCGGCTGCTGCTGGAGTGCCAGCAGGTCCACCTTCAGTACGCACCACCACCGGCGATGCCGGTGGATGTCGAACGCGGGCTGGCGCTGGTGCTGCGCGAGGCCGCGACCAATATCGTGCGCCATGCACAGGCGACGCAGGCACGGGTGGAGTTCATGCTGGAGGGACGCATGCTGGCGATGCAGATCCGCGACGATGGTCGTGGCGACGTGCAGGCCGAGGGCAATGGGTTGTGCGGCATGCGCGAACGCGTGGCCGCCCTGGGTGGAAGCCTGCAGGTGCAGTCCGCAAAGGGCGAGGGCACGGTGTTGATCGTGCGCGTGCCACTGGCCGCTGCGACCACACCGCTGCCGCCAGGCGTGCCGCCGTCGCTGGTGCAGGACGGTGCCGCATGATCCGCATCCTGCTGGCCGAAGACCAGGCGATGGTACGCGGCGCACTGTCGGCGCTGCTGGGCCTGGAAGCGGATATCGAAGTGCTGGGCAGCGCCGCCGACGGCGAAACCGCGTGGCGCATGCTGCAGCAGCTGCAGCCGGACATCCTGGTGACCGACATCGAGATGCCGGGCCTGTCCGGGTTGGAGCTTGCACAGCGCATCGCGCGTCACGAGCTGCCGATCAAGGTGGTGATCGTGACCACCTTCGCCCGCGCAGGTTTCCTGCGCCGCGCGCTGGAAGCCGGCGTGCTGGGCTACCTGCTGAAGGACGCACCGGCTGAGAACCTGGCCGAGGCACTGCGCAAGGTCAAGCAGGGCATCCGTGCGATCGACCCGCAGCTGGCACTGGATGCGTGGTCGCAGGCCGACCCGCTGACCGACCGCGAGCGCCGCGTGCTGCGGCTGGCGGGCGAGGGCCGTACCGCCAGCGAGATCGCCGAGCAGTTGGGGCTGTCGCACGGCACGGTGCGCAACTATCTGTCCGAGTGCATCGGCAAGCTGGGCGTAGCCAATCGCATTGAGGCGTACCGGCTGGCGCGGCAGAAAGGGTGGCTGTAGGGGCGGCCTGCCTTTCCTGGTGATGTCGTTTCCGCGACCGCGGGTGGGTGTCACTTTCTTTGCTCGTGCACCACGCTGCAGGAGCAGCGTGGAACGGCGTAGCCGGCCCGTAGGGTGGCGCACATGGATGTGGGCCATCAAGAAAGTAACCAAAGAAACGCTCCGCCGGCCGCGAGCCGGCGTGCGTCGCACGCCGGTGCCCTGCGCTCCTCGGTCCGTCGAGGGACGACGCGGGAACTCGCTGCGCTCAGACACCCGCACCTCTTCGCCCTCGCCGGACCTGCGGTGCTCGGCTCGCTCAAGGCGGACTGGAAGGTCAAGATCAACGGCAACAGCAACCACGCATGGCGTGGATCTACTGGGTGCAGCTGTCGCTCTTGATGTTGGGTCCGCCTTGAGCGAGCCGAGCATCGCGGGGGAATCAGGGGCGAAGAGGCGCCGGTGTTTGAGCGTAGCGAGTTCGGCGCCGTCCCCTGATTCACCGAGAAGCACAGGGCACCGGTGCGCAGCACCGGCTCGCGCTCTGGCGGCGCGTTTCTTTTGGTTACTTTTCTTTTCGCGCGAAAAGAAAAGTGACACCCCCCCCGCGGTCGCGGAAACAATCCGCCGGGAACGCCCGGCGAATCCTTTCAATCCTTCCCGCGCGCCATCGCCTGGAACACCCCGTCCCGCCGCACCCACAGGTGGAACAACGCCGCACCCACATGCATCAGCACCGTGGCGAACAACACATAGGCCAGCAGGCTGTGCGCATTGCGCAGCGCGGCATACAGCGCCGGGGTGTGCGGAACGATCGATGGCAGGTGGAATCCACCCCACAGCACGATCGGGTATCCGCCGGCCGACAGCATCGCCCAGCCGATCAACGGCATCGCCAGCATCAGCGCGTACAGCACCCAGTGCGAGGCCTTGGCCGCTACCCCCTGCCAGACCGGCAGGTCGGCAGGCAGCGCCGGTGGGCGATGGCGCAGCCGGTTGTACAGGCGCAGCAGCGCCAGCAACAGGATCGCGATGCCCAGCGGGCGGTGCAGGTCGATCAGCGCGGGACGCAGGTGCAGCGAGGCGACCATGGTCACGCCGATGAACAGCATGGCGACGATCATCAGCGCCATGGACCAGTGCAGCACCCGCGCCAGCAGGTTGAAGTGGCCGTTGCCGGTGCTCATCGTGCGGCCTCCTTCGGTTGTTCGACATTGCCGGCGGCGCGCTCGCGTTCACGGCGGTTGAAGGACTGCGAGTACACCGCCGAGCGGGCCGCCAGGATCGGATCATTACTGCCGCGCACCCCACTGGGCAGGATCAGCGGATCGAAGTTGATCTGGCCGCAGGCGCCTTCTTCCTGCGACTGCATGCGGTCCAGGCTGAGTACGCCCGCCACTACCTGGTCACGCGACTCGGGCCACGGTACCGACGGATCATCGATGGCATCGCCGGGCTCGGCGGTGGTCACGACCAGGTTCCAGCGTACCGGGCCGCGGGCCAGGCGCTGCTGCAGTTCCTGGCTGAGGAAATCGACGCTGGCCTGCTTGCGCGCTTCCGCATCCATCTCCACCACCGGCGCCAGCGGCTGCCAGCGCCAGCGCACCGCACGCTTCTGGCCCTGCGCATTGGTGAACCAGAAACTGTTGACGCTGTTGAAAGTGGTGTCGGCCCAGCTGCTGGTCCATGGCGCTGTCTTCGCCCACTGCTGGAACGCCTGCGCACTGGGGTATTTCGCCAGCACTGCCGCCATCTTCTGCGGGTCCGGCTTGCCGGTGGCCGGGTCGGGAATCGAGGCGCGCGTCTGCTCGTAGAACGCCTCGGCCGTGGGTACCGCGAAGAACGGGAAGCTGTTCATCGCCATGCGCCATTCCTGGCCATCATCGCTGACCATCTGCACCGCCAGGCTGCGCACGCGTGCGGTGTTGTCGGCGCCGTAGGGGTCGCCGCCACCGATTGACAGGCGGCCCATCACCGGCACACGTGTCTGCGAGAACACCCGGGCACTGGACAGGGTAGGGGCCTGCGCGCTGGGTTCGAACCAGCCGCTTACGCAGATGCCCTTGCTGTGTGCACGGCGGAAGCCCGGATGGGCCGGGCCGGTGGCCTCGATGGTGTCGGTGAAGCGCTGCGCGGTGAGGCGGTCGCCCATCCAGCCGGCCAGCCAGGCGAAGGCCAGCGCCACGGTACCCAGGATGAGCGCGATCAGCGCGATCCAGAGCAGGGGGGAATGCTTGCGCGGTGCGCCCGGCGTCTGGCCGGCACGGGTGTAGCCGAAGAGCGACATGGTCGGAGTCCTGCCTTCACGGAGCGTGTGGGTGGTCGACCCACACATCCTCGCAGAACCCGGCCGAGGCCGAAATTCAATTTTTCGTCAGATTTGCCGGGGACAGCGTGCCGACCAAGGTCGGCACCCACCCGATCAGCTGTAACGCGCCTTCAGCATCGCCCAGGCCGAGCGCAGCGCCAGCGCTTCGCCACCGGCCGGACGGCCCGGGCGTTCGCCGTCGTTCCAGGCGTACACGTCCAGGTGCGCCCAGCGCTGGCCGTCTTCCAGGAAGCGCTCCAGGTACAGCGCGGCGGTCACCGAGCCGGCCATGCGCGAACCGGCATTGGCCAGGTCGGCAATGCCGCTGCTCAGATAGCGCAGGTAGGGGCGCCACAGCGGCATGCGCCAGACCGGGTCACGGGTTGCGTCGCCGGCCTGCAGCCACTGCTGCGCCACCGTGTCGTCGTTGCTGAAGAGCGCCGGCAGATCCGGACCCAGCGCGATGCGTGCGGCACCGGTAAGAGTGGCGAAATCCAGCACAAGGTCCGGCTTCTGCTCACCGGCGAAGGTCAGCGCGTCGCACAGGATCACGCGGCCTTCGGCATCGGTGTTGTCGATCTCCACGCTCAACCCCTTGCGGGTGGCGATCACTTCGCCGGGGCGGAACGCATCCGGACCGATCGCATTTTCCACCGCCGGCACCAGCAGCGTCAGCCGCACCGGCAGTCCGCGCGCCATCACCAGGCCGGCCAGGGCCAGCGCGTGCGCGGCGCCGCCCATGTCCTTCTTCATGTTGCGCATGCCGTCGGCCGGCTTGATGTCCAGGCCGCCGGTATCGAAGCACACGCCCTTGCCGACCAGCACCAGTGCCGGGTCGGTTTCCTTGCCCCAGCGCAGCACCACCAGGCGCGGCGCGCGGTGCGACGCGCGGCCCACGGCGTGGATGGCCGGGAAGTTCTGCTTCAGCAGTTCATCGCCGGTGATCGCCTCGACCTGCGCACCATGTGCATCGGCCAGTGCACGCGCGGCGTCTTCCAGCTGCTGCGGCCCCATGTCTTCGGTCGGGGTGTTGACCCAGTCGCGCACGCGCAGGCTGGCGGCGATCAGGTCGGCCACTTCGCCGGACGGTGCGGCCACCAGCTGCGCCGGGGCGCGGTTGCGCTTGCGGTAACGGTCGAAGCGGTAGCTGCCCAAGCCCCAGCCCAGCTGCAGCAGCGCCTGTTCGGCGGCAGGCAGTTCATTGGCCAGCTGCCAGACACTGCCTTCCGGCAGGGCGTGCGGCGCATGCGCATAGCTGTAGGCATCGGCGCGATCACCGACACCGATCACCGCGCCGGCCAGGCCCTCACTGCCGGGCAGCAGGGCCACGCTGTGCGCACCGGCAGTGAAACCCTGCGAGGCCAGCCAGGCCTGGGTCGCGGCCGGTTGGCCGTCCTTCCAAGCGGCGAACTGCTCGCGGTCCAGCACGTACAGCGGCAGCGCCGCGGTGGTGTCGGCGGTGAAACCAGTGATCTCGCTCATGCGTCAGGTACTCCGGGATGCGGCGGCGTCGAGGTTGGCGTCCAACCAGTCGGCCAGGCCGGTGAGGGTGTCAAACTGCAGGTCCGGCTGCAGTTTCGGATGGGTCCAGGTGGCTGCTTCGCGGTTGATCCAGCACCCGCGCAGGCCGGCGGCGATCGCCCCGGCCACGTCCATTTCGGCGTGGTCGCCGACATGTAGCACCTGTGCCGGCGCCACACCCAGGCGGGTGCAGGCGGCGTGGAAGATGCTTGCCTCCGGCTTGGCCGCGCCGTGTTCGCGCGCGCCCAGCTGGAAGGCGAAATGATGGGCCAGGCCGATCCGCTCCAGATCGGCGTTGCCGTTGCTCAGTGCTGCCACCGGCACCCGCGCGGCAATCCTCGCCAGCGCATCGATCGCATCGGGATAGCACTCGACCTGATTGCGCGCGGCGTAGAACGCTTCGTACGCCGGCTCCAGCAGATCGAGGCTGGCGCCACTGGCGTGCAGCGCTTCGTGCAGGGTCAACCGACGCAGCGCGCTCAGGTCGTGGTGGAGGTGCGGATGGGCGTGGTACAGGCGCTCGCGCAGTTCGCGCATCGCCGCCACCGGATACATCGCGGCGGTGGCGGGGCTGTGTTCACGCATCCACTCGTGCAGGACCAGGTCGATGCGGGCGCCAATCGGAGCGAACGGCCACAGCGTGTCGTCAAGGTCGAGAGTGATGGCTTGGACGGGGAAATTCACCCCTCCATTCTACGCCTGCCCGCGCGGGCTTTCATTCCAGCAGCCGTGCCCAGCCCTGCATGCCTTCCAGCCGTGCCAGCACCAGCTTGATGCAGACCAGCAGCGGCACCGCCAGCAGCAGGCCGATCATGCCCCAGGCCCAGCCGAACACCATCAGCGCCAGGATCAGCACCAGCGGCGACAGCTTCATGCGCCGGCCCAGCACGATCGGGGTCACCATCTGCCCTTCCAGAGTGTGCAGGGCCAGGTACGCGGCCGCCGGCAGCAGCGCCTGCAGCGGGTCGCGGAGTTCCACGAAGCCCATCAGCAGCATCAGTGCCACGCCGATCAGCGGACCGACGTACGGGGCAAAGTTCAGCAGCGCGGCCACCGTGCCCCACAGCAGCGCCTCCTGCAGGCCGATGCCGAGCAGCATCAGCACGCCGGCGAACACCAGCCCGACCAGGGTGTTGATCACGCTGATGGTCAGCACATAGCGCGAGACTTCGCGCTCGATCGACCGCAGGATGTCGGCGGTGAAGCGCTGCTGCTGGCGGCTCGGGAACAGCGCGATTGCCGCGCGCTGCAGGCTCTGCCCATAGATCATGAAGAACAGGGTCAGCAGCACCACGGCCAGCACCGAGGCGGCAAGCCGTGGCGCGCGGGTCAGCATGCGGTACGGGTCGTCGAGCTGGGTGCGGATCACCTGCACCTTGTGGTTGCTGTCACCACCGGCCACGCGGGCGAAGTTCTCCGCCGCCTGGTTGGCCTGCTGCACCGGCTTGGTCAGGTCCTGCACCTGGCGGGCGACCTTGCGCAGCTGCTGCGGGGCTTCCTGCGCCCATTCCATCGCCGGGCCGATCAATTGCACCGCCAGTGAACCGGTCACGCCCAGGCCGGCGCCGAGAATCAGCAGCGCGCCCAGCGCGCGCGGAATCCACAGTTTCTGCAGCAGGCGCAGGATCGGGTTGCCGACCAGTGCGAAGAACATCGCCAGCAGCACCGGCAGGATGATGTCCTGCGCCGCCCACAGCGTGTAGCCCACCGCCAGGGTCGCCAGCACCACCAGCGACATCGGCCCGCGTGGGCGAGACGGAGGCGGCAGCGGTGCCTCCGGGTCCTGTGGATCGGCTGGTGACGGGGACAGGGAGGACTCGCTCATCGACGCATCAGCCGGAAAGGGGAGCGCATTATCCGCCGGCCGCCATCGGCGCGGCGGATTCCATGGATCAACGTTCGGACAGTTCGGTGGCCGCCTCGGCCGGGCGCGGTTCGCGCAGGTCCGGTTCCGCCTCCGGCACAGCTCGCGCCGCCGCTGCGGGCCGCGCTTCAGCGGCGGAGGCCGCTGCGTGTGCCTGTTCGCTGGCATCGCCGGCTTCTTCGGCCGCATCGTCGGCGGTGGCCGCCGCCTGCGCCGCCATCGCCGTGGCGAACGCTGCCTGCGCACTGGCGAACAGGTTCGAGACCGAACCCACCATCTGCAGCCAGCGCGCACCGTTGACCTTGCCCGGCATTTCCAGCTTGCCGGCAATGAAGCCACCGGCCAGGCCCACTACCACGATGCGTAGTGGCGACCAGCCCTGGCGCCAGACCTGGCTGAGCGTGGACCAGTGGTCCTGGGTCTCGACCAGGCGTACGGTCACCACCTGTTCGCAGCGCTTCACCCGCCGCTGCAGCGCACCGAACTTCATGGCTTGCCCTCTGGCAGCTGCACATCGGCATCGGGGTCGTCTTCGCTGGGCTCGTCGAACAGGCCCAGGCGGGACAGCTGGCGCCGGGTGGCGTGCATGCCGGTGTGGTGGAAGAAGTAGGACACCCGCCAGATCGCATAACCGGTGACGGCCAGGCTCAGCAGCGAGGTGATCAGCAGGGCCTGCAGCCAGCTCAGGCCCCAGCTCTGCAGCAGGGCGATGAGGGTGGCGGCCATCAGCAGCCAGGCCGACGCTCCGAATACGATCGCTACGCCGGCCCAGGCCAGCGCGCGGCCGAAGGCACTGCGTGCCAGCGCGAAGTCGGCCGAGGCCAACCGGCGCAGCGAACGCAGCGAGTGCTTGGCCGAGTCGGCAGCGGCACGACCGGCCGCGCCGACCTGGCGGATGCTCTCATCCAGCGGCGGGGTAGCCGCCGGATCAGGGGCTTGCGCGTTGTCTTCGCTCACGCCGCGGCTTACTTGTCGCTGCTGCCGCGGGCCAGCTTGGCGATGATCCAGCCGGCAGCGAAGGCCACGCCGAACGAGGCCAGCGGACGTTCGCGGATCAGCTCGGCGGCGCTGTCGATCAGGTCCTTGCCCTTGTCCATCAGCGCATCGACCTGCTCCTTGGCGGCGGCACCACCAAACTCGGCAGCGGCCAGGCCGGACAGCGCGCTGTCGGACAGTTCAGCCTTGACGTTGGCCTTGCCGATCCGCAGTTCGTCGGTGGCCGCACCGGTGGCGCCCTTGATCGCACCGCCGGCGGCGCTGGCGGCCTGCTTCAGGTGGGAACCGGCTTCACCCAGGTGTTCCTTCAGGTTCTCGGTATTGGTGGGGCTCATCGAATCACTCCTGTTGCGATGGGGGAACGGGCGTCGGCGGTGCCGACCTGGACTGACAGCAATAGCATTGCCGGGGTATAGGGGGTGTTACGGCAGGGCGATCAGCGCATCACGAGCTGGCCCTGCTGCTGGCCATTGTTGCGCAGCACGCGCACCACCAGGGTCGGCGGGCGCTGCTGGAAATTGGCACGCCAGCTGGCCAGGTCGGCGAATTCGCCCACGGTGGCGTCGGTGATGATGTCGCCCTGCTGCAGGCCGTTGCTGGCGGCGCGGCTGCCGCGCTTGACCTCGCTGACCAGCACGCCGCCGACGCCAGACTGCCGCAGTGACTCGGGCAGGTCGACGAAGGTCGCACCGGTCAGGCGCGGGTCCAGGCTCTCACCGGTGACCGCGCGCGCCTGTTCCTTCAGCGTCGCCTTGATCTGCAGTGGCTTGCCTTCACGGCGTACGTCCAGCGTCATCGCGCTGCCGACGGCCGCCAGGCCTTCCACGTTGTGCAGGGCCTCGGCGCTGTCCACGCGCTGGCCGTTGGCCGACACCACCACGTCGCCCGGCTTCAGCCCGGCTGCGGCAGCGGCCGAACCGGCCAGCACGCGGGTGATCAGCGCACCGCGGGTTTCGCCCAGGCCCAGGCCCTGCGCGATCTGCGCGGTCAGGTTCTGGCTTTCCACGCCCAGCGTGCCGCGCACCACAACGCCGTGCTTGACCAGCTGGTCGACCACGCTGCGCGCCAGGTTGGAAGGAATCGCCAGGCCCAGGCCGATGTTGCCGGCCATGCTGCCCTGCGGGTTGAAGCTGGCGGTATTGATGCCGACCAGCTGGCCCTGCAGGTCGACCAGCGCGCCACCGGAGTTGCCCGGATTGATCGACGCATCGGTCTGGATGAAGTTCTGGTAGCCCAGCCCGCGGATGCCGCTGCGGCCCACCGCCGAGACGATGCCGGACGTGACCGTCTGGCTGAAGCCGAACGGGTTGCCGATGGCCACCACGAAGTCGCCTACGCGCAGCTGGTCGCTGTTGCCGAGCTTGATGTCGGTCAGGTTCTGCGCCGGAATGCGGATCAGCGCGATGTCGGTATCGCGGTCCGAACCGAGGAACTCGGCCTTGACCGTGCGCCCGTCCGCCAGTGTCACCTGGACGTCATCGGCGTTGTCGATGACATGGTGGTTGGTCAGCACCAGCCCCTCCTTGGCGTCGATGATCACGCCCGAGCCCAGCGATTCGTTGATGCGTTCCTGTGGGATATCCGGGAACAGGCGGCGGAAGAACGGGTCGTTGAAGAAGGGATTGCGTACGCGAATCACCTGCTTGGTGTTGACGCTGACCACCGCCGGCATCGCCTTCTCCAGCATCGGTGCCAGCGACGGTACCGCCTGTCCGGCCACCGAGGCCGGCAACGCTGCAGTGGTCGGCAGGACCGCCGGCAGCGGCGCGGCGTCGGCACGGTTGTCCATGTGGGCGTTGATGCCGGTGGCAACGAAGCCACCGAAGGCGGCGGCGATTGCGAGCGTGAGCAGGGTAGGAAGCGGTCGCATGGGAGTCGGTTCGCTGGCGTGGGTGGGGGCGGTACGGCCCTACGGTAGAACAAGCTGAATGAGTGTGTCGCGATCTGGATAAATGCGCCATGAAAACGGGTGCCTCGAAGGGGCGAGCGCGGGGGCCAGAACGCGCTTGTGGCGACACCCGGGCAGGTGATGGGTGCGCCATTCAAGGCCAACGCGCGCCGCACTGGCGCAGGCGGATACGTGCGCAGTTCCGCGCAGGCGGGTGCCGCAATGCGCCACGACGGATGCCGGACGCTGCCTCCGTGCACGTGCGCGCGGCGACGGCCAGACAATGCTGGGTTTGCGTAGCGCAGCACTGAAAAAAAGGGGTTTGCTGCGAACCGCAGGTGGCAACAGGGGCTGCTGCGTACACCATCGGCGTCGCAACAGATGCGATTGCCGGCACATGCCCCGTTCCACGATCGTCAATGTCGGTATAGCATCGCCCCGTTTTGATACTTAAGGCCCGCAGGAGGGCAACATGAGCAACGGTAATGGTGTGTCGGTCGTGACCGACGCTGTCGAGAACGTGAAAGAAGCCGCCACCAACGTCGGCGAGACCATCGCCCACGCCGCCGAAGACGCAGTGAAGTCGGTCAAGAAGACCGTCAAGCGCGCCAGCAAGGCTGCCGGTACCCGCGTTGCCAAGGCCAAGAAGGCCGTGGCCAAGGTCGAGAAGACCGTTGCCAAGAAGGCCGAGAAGGCTGCCAAGTCGGTCGGCAAGACGGTTGCCAACGCCAGGAAGAAGCTGGAAGCGGCCAAGAAGAACGCCAAGGCCGAAGCTGCTGCCCTGAAGAAGGAAGTGGCAAAGAAGAAGGCGGCTGCGGGCAAGGCCGTGACCAAGAAGGCCGCCGCTGCCAAGAAGACCACCAAGGCCACCACCAAGGCTGCCGGCAAGAAGGTCGCCACCGTGAAGAAGGCCGCCACCAAGAAGGCTGCTGTCGCGAAGAAGACCGTTGCCAAGAAGACTGCGGCCGCCAAGAAGGTGGTTGGCAAGAAGGTCGCCACCGCCAAGAAGGCTGTGGCCAAGAAGACCGTCGCCGCCAAGAAGGCCGTGGCTGCGAAGAAGGTTGTCGGCAAGAAGGTTGCCGCCACCAGGAAGGTCGCCACCAAGAAGACTGCCGCCGCCAAGAAGGTTGTCGGCAAGAAGGCTGCTGTCGCCAAGAAGGCCGTTGCCAGGAAGACCACTGCTGCCAAGAAGACTGTCGGCAAGAAGGTCGCTGCGACCAAGAAGGTCGTCGCCAAGAAGGCTGCACCGCTGAAGAAGGTCGCCGCCAAGAAGGCTCCGGCCAAGAAGGCTGTTGCCAGGAAGGCCCCGGCCAAGGCCGTGCGCAAGGTCGCCAAGCGCAAGTAATCGCGCCGTGACCGAAGGCCCTGCCGCCCACCGGGTGGTGGGGCCTTTCGCGTTTTCGGGGCGCGGTCTGGGGCAAGATGCAGATTCTTCCCGCCGGAGCCCCAGCATGCGCGGTATCGATTTCAGTTCCTGGCAGGGTGTGCTGTCCACGTTGGCCGGCCTGGTCCTGATCACCCTGCTGGGCGTAGGCATCCGCCTGCTTGTGATGCAGACCCTGCAGCAGCGTCGCGAGCGCGAGAACCGGCAGATCAACGAGCGGCTGCGCACACTGATGGCGGCCTACAAGACCCTGGGCGGTTCATTCACTGGTGAACTGGGCGTGGATCCCAGCCATCGCCGCGATCTGCGCCAGCGCGAAGCGGCCGAAGGCATCGCCGAACCGCGTTCGGATCGAACGCGCCGCATCCGCGATGCGGTCGAGGCCGCGCTCTCGGACATCCTGTTGCTGGGCACCGACGAACAGGTGCGGCTGGCCGCCCGCGCTGCCAACGATCTTGCACAGGGGCGACCGGTGCATACCCACGAACTGGTGGTCTCGCTGCGCGACTTCGTGCGCGAAGCGCTGGATCTGGCGCCGATTCCTCCCGACCTGCGGATTCCGCCGCAGGGGCCGACCCGCCCCGCTGCCAGCGGTGGCGGCAAGGGGCGCAACGATGGCGATGCCAAGGGCGGCCGTGCGGGTGGTGGCGGAGGTGGGGGCGGCGGAATGGGCGCTGGCATGGGCGGCATGGGCCTCGGTGCCGGCGCCGCACTGGGCGCCGGCCATGCCACTGCCAGCGATGAAACGGACGCGCGCTGAGCACGTCCGCCGGGTTCAGCGGGTCAGATCGTAGATCGGCACGAAGCCGCCGTAGATCATCCGCGCACCGTCAAACGGCATCGGATTCTTCGTTGGATCAAACCGCGGGTCTTCCATCATCTTCTTCATGCCGGCGTCGCGGGTCGGTTTGTCGGGCCATTCGATCCAGGAAAACACCACCGTCTCGTCCGGCGTGGCTTTCACCGCGCCGAAGAAATCGGTGGTCTTGCCGTGCGGCACGTCATCGCCCCAGCACTCGACCACGCGCAGTGCCCCGTACTCGATGAAGACCGGATCTCCTGTGCGTGCATGGGCGAGGAACTTCTCCTTGTTGGCGGTGGGCACCGCCAGGACGAAACCATCGATGTAGCTCATTGCCAGCCTCCGGATGGACCGTGCCACATGCACGGCCTTCAAGTACACGACGAACCAGGGGATCGGGGATCGACAGCGCTGGATCGTGAAGAAACCTGAAAATGCACGCGCGCCGCGCGCGTATGCCAGATACAGCCTGAATCAAGCCAGAAAATTCAGCAATGCGAAGACTGCTGTTTTCAGGGAGCGTTGTGGCGAATAACGGAGAATTTACATTCCCGATGCGATGGCGCCCTGGCGCTGCTGCACACCATAAGAAAGTAAAGGTGTACCCCCATGAAGAATTCGCTGATTGCTCTGGCCCTGGCCGCTGCCCTGCCGTTCACCGCCTCGGCTGCTGAAAACCTGTCCTACAACTACGCCGAAGCCAACTACGCCAAGACCGACAACGACGCGTTCAAGTCCGACGGTTGGGGCGTGAAGGGTTCGTACGGCTTCCTGCCGAACTTCCACGCTTTCGGTGAGTACAGCCGTCAGGAATTCGACCACACCAACGTCAAGCTGGACCAGTGGAAGATCGGTGCAGGCTACAACGTTGAAATCGCTCCGAGCACCGACTTCGTTGCCCGCGTTGCCTACCAGAAGCTCGACCCGAAGCACGGCCTGGACTTCAACGGCTACAGCGCTGAAGCCGGTATCCGCACCGCCTTCGGTGCCCACGCCGAGGTCTATGGCATGGTCGGCTACGAAGATTTCTCGAAGAAGCACGGCGTCAACCCGGAAGGCCAGTGGTACGGCCGCCTGGGTGGTCAGGTCAAGCTGAACCAGAACTGGGGCCTGAACGGCGAACTGAAGATGAACCGCGACGGCGACAAGGAATACACCGTCGGCCCGCGCTTCAGCTGGTAATTGCAGTTCCGGCGCGCCTGCGCGCTGGAGAAGTCTCGACAGGCCCGGCTCTTGCCGGGCCTGTTGCGTTTGTGGCGGCGCGAAACAAAATGCCGTCTGACTGGTGGTGCACGCGGGCCGAGCATTGCAAGGAATTGGATTCCGCCGCTGCGGGCACCGGCCTACGGTGGATGTTCCATGTTGCCTGGACAGGCCGCGATGCCACCGACACTCCCGCCCCTGCGGCCTGATCGGCCACGACGCCTGGCGCTGCTGGATCCGCACCCGGTACTGCGGTTGGGCGTGGAAGTTCTGCTCCGCCAACACAGTGGTGTGCAGGTGCGCGTGAGCCTGTCCAACGAGGCGCGCCTGCTGCAGTTGCTGGAGCGCAGCCCGAGGTGTGTCGACCTGCTGCTGATCGATGCGCTGCCGATGGGCGACCTGGGCGATGGGTTGGCCCTGCTGCGCGTGCTGTCGCAGCGTTGGCCGGCGCTGCCGGTGCTGGTGCTCTCGGCGCACTGCAACGCCAGTACGGTGACCACCGCGATGCGAGCCGGCGCGCGCGGCTTCCTGTCCAAGTCGATGCCACCGGAGACGTTGCTGCGCGCCATTGACGTGGTCGCCCGTGGCGGCCGCTTCGTGCCACCGGAACTGCGTGAGGAGCTGAAGCTGCCACGCACACGCCGGGTATCTGCACCGGTGCTGACGCCGCTGAGCCAGCGCGAGCGTGAAGTGCTCGGGTTGGTGCTGAAGGGCGTCAGCACCAGTGAAATGGCCCTGCGCTCAGGGCGCTCGGCCAGCACCATCAGCTCGCAGAAAACGTCGGCCTACCGCAAGCTCGGCATCCGCGGGGATGGTGACCTGTTCCGCTTCCGCCACCTGCTCGAATGTGGCTGAGCGGCCTTACTCGCCCTGGTACTGCTTCTCTTCCACCAGCGCCGAACCGGCCACGCGGTTGATCTCGTTCTTCACCTGCACGCGCTCGCCATTGGTGCCATAGACACCGCGTGCCAGCTGGATGAACGCATCGTCGAACACCTGGGCCGCTTCCTTGTCGCGCAGCTGGTCCTGTATGTCCCACATGCGTTCGTTGATCGCCTTCAGCTGCTGCTTCAGCGCGTCCAATGCCGGCTGCGCCTGCAGCTGCTGCTGCAGCAAGGGCAACAGGCCATCCAGTTCGGTGCGCACGTTGGCCAGCTTGGCAGCATCATCGATGCGCTCGGCCTTGATCTCGAGAATGGTGATCTTGTCGATCAGCTCGCCGATCGATACCGGGGTCAGGATGGCGTCCACGTGGTTGGTTCCTGGAAACAAGGCGCCATGATACCGCGCGGCTGGCACGTAGCCTTCATCCACGGGATTTACGCCGAATTTGCGCCGCAGGCCGGGCAGCGCCCTCGATCCGTTACGGCGGCGCACCCGACACTGCCGTCCCGGCGGCGCGACCGCCTTCGACGAGGAACACAGTGCAGTGAACAGCAAGGGGATGATGGCGGCGCTGGTGGCCGCCCTGGCAGGGCTGCTCGGGATCGGCAGCGCGCAGGCACAGGTGCAGGCCAGTGGCAGTGCTGCATTGACCAGCGACTACGTGTGGCGTGGCAGCTCGCAGAGCGATGGCGACCCGGCGGTGCAGGCCGGCGCGAAGGTCTCGATCCCGTCGGGATGGTACGCCAGCGTGTGGGGTTCGAACGTTTCGTTCAAACCGGACAATGGCGCGCGCAGCGAGTTCGACCTGGTGGCGGGCTGGTCCGGCGCACTGGCACCGGACTGGAGCCTGGATGCCAACCTGACCCGTTACGTGTACCCGGGCACCGGCCGCGCGCTGGACTGGACCGAGCTCAACACCACGTTGACCTGGAAGCAGCGCGCCTGGCTGCAGGTCGCCCATTCCAACGATGCGTTGGCCGGTGGCCATCGCGGTACCTATGCCCAGCTGGGTGTGCGTGTGCCGTTGCACGAACGCCTCCGCCTGGAAGCAGCGGTGGGCCAGTACTGGCTGGCCACCGCGCAGGGCCCGGACTACCTGCATGGGCAGCTCAGTGCCATCGCCTCGCTTACCCCGGCATGGGAACTGCGCGCCACCGTGCATGGCACGGACAACGCAGCCAAGCGCCTGTTCCCCGGCAACGCCGGTGGGCGATGGGAGCTGGCGCTGCAGGGCAGCTTCTAGTCGGCCAGCGACGCCTGGCGCGCACGCAGCGCGCCGGGCAGCCACAGCAGCAGGGCCAGCACGGCCACGGCGGCACCGGCCACGCAGACGCCGGTCCAGCCGAAGCGCTGGTAGACCTGTGCAGACAGCAGCGAGCCCAGCGAGCCGCCGATGAAATAGCCGGTCATGTAGCCGGCATTGAGGCGGTTGCGTGCTGCCGGTTGCAGCGCGTAGATCAGGTTCTGGTTGCTGACGTGCAACAGCTGCGCGGCCAGATCCAGCACCACCACGCCCAGCAGCAATGCCAGCAGCGAGTGTGCGGACAGCCCCAGCGGCAGCCACGACAGCAGCAACAGCGCCAGTGCAATGGCGGTGGCACGCCCGGTCTGGCCACGGTCGGACATGCGACCAGCCAGACCCGCCGCCAGCGTGCCGGCCGCACCGACCAGCCCGAACAGGCCGATGGTGGCGTCGCTGTAGGCGTACGGCGGTTGTGCCAGCAGGAATGCGAGCGGGGTCCAGAAGATCGCGAACATGGCGAAGCTGCAGGCGCCCAGCAGCGTACGCTGGCGCAGCACCGGTTCCTGCACGAACAGCACGCCGATCGAGCGCAGCAATGCGAAATAGCCAAGGCCGGCGCTGTGGTGGAATCGCGGCAGGCCGCGCTGCAATGCCAGTGCGGTCAGCACCAGAGTGGCAGCGGCGATCGCATACACCAGGCGCCAGTCGCCCAGGCTGGAAAGCAGGCCGGCCACGGTACGCGCCAGCAGGATGCCCAGCAGCAGGCCACTCATCAATGTTCCGACCACGCGGCCGCGGTGTTCCGGCGCGGCCAGCGTGGCGGCGAACGGCACCAGTACCTGGGCCACCACCGAAAACAGGCCGGTGATCGCAGTGCCCACCAGCAACCAGGTCAGCGACGGTGCGCAGGCACTGATCACCAGTCCGCCCGCCGACAGCAGGCTCATCACCACGATCAGGCGGCGGCGTTCGAACAGGTCACCCAGCGGCACCAGCAGAATCAAGCCGGCGGCATAGCTCAGCTGCGCGGCGGTAACCACCATGCCGACCTGGCCGAACGGCACGCCGAAGGCGTCGGCGATGGTGTGCAGCAGCGGTTGCGCGTAGTAGTTGCTGGCCACGGCCACACCGGTGGCGACCGACATCAGCAGCACCTGCCAACGGTGCAGAGGGGGAAGGGACGGGCTCACGCGATGTTCCAGGAAGCGGGGGCACAGTGTCCGCCTGCTGCGAGCATGATGGAAATGAATCATCATCATCCATGCCATCTGAAAACAAGATAGTTGTATGAACCTCAAGCAGCTCGAGTTCGCCGTGGCGCTGTCCGAAGAGGGCAATTTCACCCGTGCCGCCGAGCGCTGCCACGTGGTGCAGTCCGCGCTCAGCCACCAGATCGCCCACCTGGAACAGGAACTGGGTGCCACGCTGTTCGAGCGCCTGCCGCGCCAGGTGCGGGCCACCGCCGCCGGCGAGGCGTTGCTGGTGCACGCACGCCAGGTGCTGGCCAGCCTGCGCCACCTGCGCGCCGACGTGGCCGCCGTCAGTGGCGAAGTGCGTGGGTTGCTGGCCATCGGGCAGATTTCCTCGCTGACCGGAATCGACGTTGTGGCGATGCTGGCGGCGTTCCAGCGCGTGCACCCGCAGGTGGAGTTCCAGTTGCGCGTGGACAAGAGCGAGGACCTGATCGCGCAGGTACATTCGCG
The DNA here is from genome assembly GCF_051853085.1 of Stenotrophomonas sp. T8. NCBI lineage: Bacteria > Pseudomonadati > Pseudomonadota > Gammaproteobacteria > Lysobacterales > Lysobacteraceae > Stenotrophomonas > Stenotrophomonas sp. T8. The sequence continues at coordinate 4,408,901 of NZ_CP195329.1, forward strand.
CGCGCTGGATGTGGCACTGGTCGGCCTGGCGCCTTCGGCAGCGCTGGACGGTGTCTGCCATCAGGTGCTGCAGGAGGAGGATCTGGTAGCGGTACTGGCGCCATCGCACCGGCTGGCCGGGCGCAAGCGGCTGCCATTGGCCGCACTGCAGGATGAAGCATTGGTCGACTTCCCGCGCGGCACCGGCGCACGCCGTCAGACCGATGATGCTTTTGCCGCAGCCGGACTGCCGCACACGGTCCGTTTCGAGGTCAACCTGATGGAACTGGTCGAGCGCTTCGTCCGCCATGGGTTGGCGGTCGGCATCGTGCCGGCATTGATCGCCGATGGGTTCCAGGGCGTGGTGCAGATTCCGCTGCAGCCGACCCCGACCCGGCGCGTGCACCTGGTCTGGCAGCGCCTGCCGACACCAGCGGCGCGGGCGTTCGTCGACGCCGTGCTCAGCCGCGCAGGCGCAGGCTCAGGCCCTTGAGGAAGTTGCGCAGCATCTGGTCCAGGCAACGCCGGTAGTTGGCGTGCCCGGGTTGACGGAACAGCGCGCCCACTTCCGACTTGGAGACATTGAAACCTGCGCTGGCAAAGATCTCCATCAGGTCCACGTCGCGCAGCTGGAACGCCACGCGCAGCTTCTTCAGCACCAGGTTGTTGTCGATGCGGGTTTCCACTGCGCGCTGCGGCTGGCTCTCGTCGCGGCCACGCAGGTGCACGATCAGGCCGTCGAGGAAGTGCGCCAGCGCGCTGTCGTTCATCGCCTCGAAACCGGCTTCGTCCTCGCGGCGCAGCCAGGCCTTCACCTGCCCGGTATCCACGGCAAAGGCCGGGTCGGCCATCTGGCACAGGGCGACCACGTGCTGGTCACCCAGGTCCAGGGAATAGCGCACGCTGCGCAGGACATCATTGTTGATCATGGCCCATTGTACCGGCCCCTGGCGTGTCACCGGACTGTCATCGAACTGCAGCATCGTGAGCACTCGTTCGCTGGGACCCTTGCATGCGCCGGTATCTGTTTTCCGCACTACTGCTCGCCGGCAGCTTCGCTGCCTTTGCCCAGGACCGCTTCGTACCCGTCGAGCGGCGCCTCAGTGCATCCCAACTGGCCGAGGTCGGGCTCAGTCCAGCGCAGTTGCAGGCGTTGAACCGGGTACTGCGCGAGGCAGAGAGCACGGCCGCCGCGTCGACGGCAGCGGTGGCCCCGGTCGCTGCGCCGCTGCCTGCCAATGTGCCGGCACCGCCAGCAATGCATCTGGGCCTGGATGACGAACCGGTCAGTGCCCGTGTGGTCGGAGAGGTCGCAGGCTGGCAGCCCGGCACGCTGTTCACCCTTGATAACGGCCAGCAATGGCAGGTGATGAAGGGACAGATGAAGCTGCGCAAGGTGTTGCAGTCGCCGCAGATCGCCGTTGTTCCAGGAATTGCCGGGCGCTGGTTCCTGCAGGTCGACGAAGACCTGCCCAAGGCCAGAGTGTTTCGCGTGCGTTGAGCCGGGGGGACGACTGGACGGCGGGCACCTCAGGACGGGCCGGGAATGCCAGAATGGGCGTCCGGTTTTTCCCCCTGGAGTTGCCTGATGACCCGCACTGTCCTGATTACCGGCGCCACGTCCGGCTTCGGCGCCGCCGCCGTCCACCGCTTCGCCCAGGCCGGCTGGAAAGTGATCGCCACGGGCCGCCGCAGCGAACGCCTGCAGCCGCTGGTCGAGCGCTACGGCAAGGACGTGGTGCACGCCGCCGCCTTCGACATCCGCGATGCGGTGGCGATGGAGGCGGCCCTGCTGGCGCTGCCGCCGGCCTTTGGCGAGATCGACCTGCTGGTCAACAACGCCGGCCTGGCGCAGGGCACCGCGCCGGCACAGAGCGCCACGCTGTCGGACTGGACCACGATGATCGACACCAACATCACCGCGCTGGTGACCCTGACCCATCGCCTGCTGCCGCAGCTGGTGGAGCGCAAGGGCGCGATCATCAACATCTCGTCGGTGGCCGGCGTCTACCCGTACCCGGGGGGCAACGCCTACGGTGGCACCAAGGCCTTCGTCAGCCAGTTCTCGCTGGGCCTGCGTTCGGACCTGCACGGCACCGGCGTGCGCGTGACCACGATCGAGCCGGGCATGGCCGAAACCGAATTCACCGTGGTACGTACCCATGGCGATCAGAACGCCTCGGACAAGCTGTACAGCGGCGCCAACCCGATGACCGCCGAAGACATCGCCGAGCAGATCTTCTGGGTGGCCAGCCTGCCGCCGCACCTGAACATCAACCGGCTGGAGCTGATGCCGGTCAGCCAGTCGTTCGCCGGATTCCAGGTCGCCCGCGAGGGCTGACCGGAGTCGTAATCGCTTTTTGTAGAGTCGAGCCATGCTCGACTCTACAGAAACAAGAAAGCCGGGCACTGCCCGGCTTTTTCATTCACATCGGCAGGCTTACTGCGCCTTGATCGCCATCGCCTGCAGGCCGGTGCCATCCAGCTTCTGCTTGGCTTCGGACAACTCGCCGGCACTGCCGTACGGGCCCATGCGCACGCGGTACACGGTCTTGCCGTTGATCTGCGCCGACTCCACGCGTGCCGCCAGGCCCATCATGGCGAGCTTGGCCTTGGTGGCTTCGGCGTCACCGGAAGCACCGAAGGCTCCTGCCTGCAGGATGTAGCGGGCGTTGTCGGCGGCCGCCGGTGCAGCAGCGGATGCCGGCGGTGCCGACGCGGCGGGCGCGCTTTCCGCGCGCGGCGCTGGAGTGGCGGCCGCCGTGCTGGCCGACGGGGTTGCCGCGGTCGGGCGCTCGTTCAGCGGTGCCGGCAGCGGACGGTTGGTCGCGGTTACCGGCGCAGTGCTTGCGACGCTGGCCGTTGCGGTCGGTGCCGGCGTGGCCGTACTGGCCGGCGGTACCGGCTTGCCCTCCAGCGCGGCCTGCGCGCGCGACGCTTCGGCCTTGGCCCGGCGCTGATCCTCGGCGCGCGCGCTGGCGGCCAGTTCGGCGTCGGACATTTCCACTTCCTTGCCCGGCAGCAGGGTGTAGAAGTCGTACTGCGTCGCGGCGGGCTTCTCCGGTTCGGCCGGCTTCGGCGTGGCCGGCTGCGCGGCCGGCTGGCTGCCGACATCGCTGTCGGCATCAGCGACCGGGGCCGGCTGCGCGTTCGGGTTCGGCTGCGGACCGGCACGCAGGAAGCCATCGCCTTCGCCCTTGAACAGGTTCGGCGCCGCCAGGAACACCACGGCGGCGATCGCCACACCGGCCACCAGCCACACCCATCCGGGGGTGCCCTGGCTGCTGCTGTTGCGTCGTGCCTGGGTTTTGCCGCGTCGTGCTGCCATGTGTACTGCGTCTCCTGATGCTTACATTTTTTCCGGGGCACTCACGCCCAGGAGTTCGAGGCCGTTGGCCAGCACCTGGCGCGCCGCGCAGGCCAGGGTCAGCTTGGCGTTGCGATCGGTGGCGTCGTCCACCAGCACCGGCGTCCCGTGATACCACGTGTGGAAGGCATGCGCCAATTCACGCAGGTACTGCGCCACCAGGTGCGGCTCCAGCGCCACGCCGGCCGCTTCCACCACTTCCGGATACCGCGAGATCTCGTTCATCAGCCCCAGCGAGGCATCGTCGGCCAGGCGGCCCAGATTGGCCAGGCCATTGCCCTGCTCGTACACAAGACCCTTTTCCTGGGCCTGGCGCAGCAGGCTGCAGACGCGGGCGTGCGCGTACTGCACGTAGAACACCGGATTGTCGTTGCTCTGCTGGCGGGCCAGGTCGATGTCGAAGGTCAGCTGCGAATCGGGCTTGCGCGCGATCAGGAACCAGCGGGTCGCATCGCGGCCGGCCTCCTCGATCAGGTCGCGCAGGGTGAAATAGCTGCCGGCACGCTTGGACAGCTTCACTTCCTCGCCGCCGCGCATGACGGTGACCATCTGGTGCAGCACGTATTCCGGCCAGCCCTGCGGGATGCCCACTTCCAGCGCCTGCAGGCCGGCGCGTACGCGCGCCAGCGAGCCGTGGTGATCGGCACCCAGTTCGGTGATCGCGCGCTCGTAGCCGCGCTGCCACTTGGACAGGTGGTAGGCCACGTCCGGTACGAAGTAGGTGAAGGTGCCGTCGGACTTGCGCATCACGCGGTCCTTGTCGTCACCGAAATCGGTGCTGCGCAGCCACAGCGCGCCGCCTTCCTCGTAGGTGTGCCCGGAGGCCTGCAGCTTGGCCACGGCCTCGGCGACCTTGCCATCGGTGTACAGCGAGCTTTCCAGGAAGTAGATGTCGAAGTCGACGCCGAAGGCGGCCAGGTCCAGGTTCTGCTCGTTGCGCAGGTAGGCCACGGCGAAGCGACGGATCGACTGCATGTCGTCCGGGTCCTTGGCGCCGACCACCAGCGTGCCTTCCAGGTCAACGCTGGCGCCGGCCATGTAGGCGCGGGCAACATCGGCGATGTACTCACCGCGGTAGCCGCCTTCCGGCCAGCCTTCCTGGTCCGGCGCAATGCCCTTCACGCGGGCCTGCACCGACAGCGCCAGGTTCTCGATCTGCACGCCGGCGTCGTTGTAGTAGAACTCGCGCTTGGCGTTCCAGCCGTTGGCATCGAGCACGCGGGCCACGCAGTCGCCGATCGCCGCCGCGCGGCCATGGCCGACATGCAGCGGGCCGGTCGGGTTGGCCGACACGTACTCCACGCCCACCGTGCGGCCGTTGCCGGACAGGTTGCGGCCGTAGTCGTGGGCTTCCTTGATGACCGACGCGGCTTCGCGCTGGTACGCAGCCGGAGCCAGGTGGAAGTTGATGAAGCCGGGGCCGGCGATCTCGACCTTGCTGACGTCCTCGCTGCGCGGCAGCGCCTCGACCAGCGCCTGAGCCAGTGCGCGCGGATTGCTGCGCGCGGCCTTGGCCAGCAGCATCGCGGCGTTGGTGGCGAAGTCGCCATGGTCACGGGTCTTCGGGCGCTCGACCACGAAGTCCGGCGGCAGGGAGTCGGCGGGCAGGGTGCCATTGGCGCGCAAGGCTTCGATGCCTTGGCTGATCAGGGCGCGGAGGAGATTTTTCACGAGGCCTGCTGTGAGAATGAGCGGCGGAATCGCCCATTTTAGCGCAGATACCCGCGCCCACGCTGACCAGAACATGCCTGCGGGGGTACCTGCCCGGCCCTGGTCAGGCCCGCTCAGCCGAACAGGCGTGGCTGGGGCGGGGACAGCAGGCCCCGTTCAGCAAACGAAACGGGGCGGCCTTCGCCGACCACGAAGTGGTCCAGCAGGCGTACGTCCACCAGTGCCAGCGCCTGCTGCAGTTCATCGGTGATCCGGGTATCGGCGCCGGAGGGTTCCGGGTCGCCGGAGGGGTGGTTGTGGCTGAGGATCACCGCTGCCGCATTGTGCAGCAGGGCTCGCCGCACCACCTCGCGGGGGTAGACCGGGGCGGCATTGATGGTGCCCTGGAACAGTTCCTCGCAGGCGATCAGCCGGTGGCGGTTGTCCAGGAACAGCGCCATGAAGATCTCGCGGGCCTGGCCGCGCAGGCGGTGCTGCAGGTAGCGGCCGACCGCTGCCGGGTTGTTGCCGACCGCCTCGCCCTGCTGAAGCTCGGCGGCCAGGTAGCGATGGGCCAGTTCCAGGCCGGCGGCCAGTGCACAGCTTCGTGCCGGCCCCAGCCCCGGCAACCGGGCCAGCTCGCGGGCCGGACGGTCCAGCAGCACGCGCAGCGGGCCATGCGCCTGCAGCAGGTCGCGGGCGGTCTGCACCGCGTCGCGTCCACCGAAGCCGGAGCCGAGAAACAGCGCCAGCAGCTCTGCGTCGGACAACGTGGCGGGGCCGCGGGCGATCAGCTTCTCGCGGGGACGTTCCTGCTCGGGCCAGTCATGGATGGGCATGCCTGCATCATCGCCAGCGCGGGTGATGCGTCCCATCAGGGCAGGGCGCACGCCCGGGTAGGCTGTTGCCTCAGTCGCGTCGCGACTGCAGATAGGCGAACAGCTCCTGGTTGTTCTGCAGCCCCAGCTTGCGCTTGGCTTCGGCCTTCTGCCGGCTGATCGTTTTCGGGCTGCGGCCGCAGTGGACGGCGATGGCGTTCACTTTCAGCCCGGCGGCCAACAGGTCCAGCACTTCCTGTTCGCGGGCCGACAGCGCCGCCGGCTCACGCGCGAACATCAGGTCGCGCGCCTGCAGGTGGTCGCGCAGCTGCTGCGAGACGAACACCTGCCCAGCCATGGCCGCGTTCAGGGCCTGCGGCAACTCGCCGAAATCGGCGCACTTGTCGACCAGGCCACTGACACCTTCACGCAGCAGGCCATCGAGCAGGCCGGGGTGACGGGCGCCGGTAAGCACCACCACGGGCATGCCCGGGTGGCGTTCGCGCAGCTCAGCGATCAGTTCCGGGCCATCCGGGCCGGTGCCCGGCATGGAGAGGTCGGTCAGCACCGCGTCGCAGCCGTGGTGCTCGACCAGCTGCAGCAGCTGGGCGCCGTCACGCGCGCTGCCGACGACCTCCATCAGATGGGTCTGCAGCACGATGCGGATGCCGTGCAGGACGACGGGATGGTCGTCGGCGATGATGATGCGCGGGTGCACGCGGAATCCTCGAAAAGCGAAGCGGCACACCTGCGGTGGCCACTGATGATTCTGCAAACGTGGCCGGCCAACAGGTATAGGAAAGTTCCGAATCGCAGTGTCTTGAACCCCGGAAGCGTTGTGGCGCAAGTCCCATCTGCTGATAGCCGCCCGCTATGTGTGCCGTGTACCGGGACATTGCCGACCATCGGGTAAGCTAATGCCCTCGTTTGCACAGGAATTCCAGGTGGCTGACTCCCCCAACGCTTCCCCCGCGCCGGCCCGCGCGCTGGAAGGCCAGAAACTGCTGTTGTGCGTCGGAGGCGGGATCGCGGCCTACAAGGCCCTGGAGCTGGTGCGGCGCCTGCGCGATGCCGGTGCCCAGGTGCAGGTGGCGATGACCGCCGGTGCCCAGCAGTTCGTCACTCCGCTCAGCTTCCAGGCCCTGTCCGGGCAGCCGACCCGCACCACGCTGTGGGACAGCGCCGCCGAGCAGGCCATGGGCCACATCGAGCTGGCCCGCTGGGCCGACCGCATCGTGGTCGCGCCGGGTACCGCCGATCTGCTGGCGCGGCTGGCCCAGGGCCATGCCGATGACCTGGTCAGCACCCTGTGCCTGGCCAGCACCGCACCGCTGACGATCTGCCCGGCAATGAACCACCGGATGTGGCTGCATCCGGCTACCCAGGCCAACATCGCCCTGCTGCGCCAGCGCGGTGCGCAGGTGATCGGCCCGGTCGATGGCCCGCTGGCCGAAGGTGAATCCGGTCCCGGCCGGCTGGCTGAACCGGGCGACATCGTGGCCGCGCTGGTGGCCAATGGCGGTACCGCTGCGACGGTTGCCGCGCCGGAAACCCGTGCCCTGCAGGGCTTGCGCCTGCTGATCAGTGCCGGCCCGACCTACGAAGACATCGATCCGGTGCGCTACGTCGGCAACCGCAGCAGCGGCAAGATGGGCTTTGCCCTGGCCGCTGCCGCCGCCGCGCTGGGTGCGCACGTGGTGCTGGTCAGCGGCCCGGTCCAGCTGCCGACGCCACCGGGCGTGCAGCGCATCGACGTGCGCTCGGCCGCGCAGATGCGCGATGCCGTACTGAAGTCGCTGCCCGCCGACATCTATATCGGTGCCGCCGCAGTGTCCGACTACACCCCGCGCCAGGTCGCCGCGCAGAAGCTGAAGAAGACCGCCGACAGCCAGTCGCTGGTGATCGAGCTGGTGCGCACGCCGGACATCCTGGCCGAAGTCGCCGCGCAGACGCAGTCGCTGAAGCTGGTGGTCGGCTTTGCCGCCGAGACCCACGACGTGGAGAAATATGCACGCGGCAAGCTGATCGACAAGCGCCTGGACCTGGTGATCGCCAACCAGGTCGGCATCAGTGGCGGTGGTTTCGAGAGCGACAACAATGCCGCCACGGCCTTCTGGCAGGACGGTGAACAGGTATTCCCGGCCACGTCCAAGCGCGAACTGGCCGAACAACTGCTGGCGCTGATCGCGCGGAGACTCCAGGCATGACCCAGGCATCCCTTTCCCGGCCGCTGCAGGTCAAGCTGCTCGATCCGCGCTTTGGCGACAGCTGGCCGCTGCCGGCCTACGCCACCGAAGCCAGCGCCGGCATGGACCTGCGCGCGGCGCTGGATACCGCACTGACCCTGCAGCCGGGCGACACCGCGCTGGTGCCCAGCGGCCTGGCCATCCACATTGCCGACCCGAACCTGTGCGCGGTGATCCTGCCGCGTTCGGGGCTGGGCCATCGGCACGGCATCGTGCTGGGCAATGGCACCGGCCTGATCGATGCCGACTACCAGGGGCCGCTGCTGATCAGCGTCTGGAACCGTGGCCGCGAGGCCTTCACCATCGAGCCCGGCGATCGCATCGCGCAGCTGGTGGTGGTTCCGATTGCCCGCGTCAGCCTGCAGGTGGTGGATACTTTCACCGACAGCGTGCGGGGCACGGGTGGATTCGGCCATACCGGGGTGCGTTGACAGGGGACATCGATGAGCGGCATCGGGGAAGGACAGCGGGGACGGTCGTTGGGTCGCAGTGCACCACTACTGGGGGTGCTGCTGATCCTGCTGGCCGGCTGGTTCGGATGGAGCGCGGTGCAGCAATGGCGGCAGGAGGCCAACGGCCAGGCGCTGGAAGAAGCGCGCGACCAGGCCGTGCAGGGCCTGCAGCAGGCCGCTGCTGGCCAGTTGCAGCAGCTGCAGCAGCAGTTGAAGAACGATCGCGTGCAGCAGGCGCTGCAGGCCGGCGATGCCGCTGCAGCGGCGCTGGCCGTGCGCGAGAGCTGGACCGGGGTTGAGCAGGTCGAGGTGCTGACGGCCGATCTGGCCAACGCCTATGCCGATCCGGCCACCTTCGGGTATGCACGCCTGGCCCTGCTGGAAGCGGCGGTGGCTGAGGGCAAACCCAGCCTGCGCGTCGTCCGCGATGGTGGCAGCAATCGCCTGGGCCTGGCTGCGCCAGTGCAGCTGGGCAGCCTGGGGCCGGCCGTGATCTATGTCCGCCAACCGCTGCTGCGGCTGACCTCGCCGCTGGACCAGGTGCGTGCGCCGTCCGCAGGCTTCCTTGGCCTGCGCCAGGGTGGCTTCGATCTGGTCACCCAGGGCGACGCGGGCCTGTCCGAAAGCGCCGAAGCGCTGGCGCGCCCGGTTGCAGGCACGCCGCTGCGACTGGTCGCGTCGGTACCGAATGTCGACGCCGGTCCGCTGGGCCTGGGCGCGCTGGCCAGCGCCATTGTGGCGTTGCTGCTGGCGTTCATTGCCGTGTTGCTGGTGGTGGGACGTGACCGACTGCCGAAGTCGCTGCCCTTGCCACGCCGCGCCGCAGCGTCCGAGGCCGACCATGGCCCGACCCTGAGCGAGAGCCTGCAGCAGGCGCCGCCACCCGTGGCCGCTGTGACCGGCAGTGGCGATGCCGCGCCACCGCCGCCACCGCCGGTGCCGGCCGAGGAGCTGGCCGCCGGCATCTTCCGCGCTTATGACATCCGCGGCGTGGTGGGCAGTGAACTGACACCGAAGACCGCGGCGCAGATCGGCCAGGCCATCGGCACCGTGGCACTGGAGCAGGGCCTGCGCGAGGTGGTGATCGGTCGCGATGGCCGCCTGTCCGGTCCCGAGCTGACGGCCGGGCTGGCCGAGGGCCTGCGCCGTGCCGGCTGCGCGGTGATCGACATCGGCCTGGCGCCGACCCCGCTGGTGTACTACGCCGCCTTCCATCTGCGTACCGGCACCTGCGTGGCAGTCACCGGCAGCCACAATCCGCCCGAGTACAACGGCTTCAAGGTGGTCATTGGCGGCGAGACGCTGTCCGGCGATGCCATCACCGATCTCTACCAGCGCATCGTCGAGGGCCGCCTGGTGCAGGCCGCCGAGCCCGGTGACTACCAGCAGCGCGATGTCAGTGCCGACTACATCCAGCGCATCGCCGATGACGTGCAGCTGGACCGCCCACTGAAGGTCGTGGCCGATGCCGGCAATGGCGTGGCCGGCGCACTGGCGCCGCAGCTGCTGGAAGCGATCGGCGCCGACGTCATTCCGCTGTACTGCGATGTCGACGGCACCTTCCCCAACCATCATCCCGACCCGAGCGAACCGGCCAACCTGGAAGACCTGGTGCAGACGGTCAAGCGCTTTGGCGCCGATCTCGGCGTGGCCTTCGATGGCGACGGCGACCGGCTGGGCGTGGTGACCGGCGAAGGCCGGATCATCTACGCCGATCGCCTGCTGATGCTGTTCGCTGCCGATGTGTTGATGCGCAATCCGGGCGCGATGGTGATCTACGACGTGAAGTGCACCGGCAAGCTGTCCGACCATGTGCTGCGCAACGGTGGCAGCCCGCTGATGTGGAAGACCGGGCATTCGCTGATGAAGGCGAAGATGCGCGAGACCGATGCCGAGCTGGCCGGCGAGATGAGCGGCCACTTCTTCTTCAAGGAACGCTGGTTCGGTTTCGACGACGGTCTGTACGCCGCTGCGCGATTGCTGGAGATCCTGGCCCAGCGCGAGGAAACCCCGGACGAGGTGCTGGGCGAACTGCCGGAAATGGTCGCCACGCCGGAGCTGAAGGTACCGGTGGCCGACGGGACGCCGCATGCCCTGGTGGCGATGCTGGTGGCGGCGGCGCAGTCGCCGGACAACCCGTATGTGGGTGGCCGCCTGTCGACCATCGATGGGCTGCGCGTGGACTTCGCCGATGGCTGGGGCCTGGTGCGTGCCTCCAATACCACGCCGGTGCTGGTGCTGCGGTTCGAAGGCAACGACGAGGCCGCACTGGAACGCATCCAGGCCCTGTTCCGCAGCCAGCTGCAACCAGTGCTGGGCGACACCCCGCTGGGGTTCTGACCCCTTTGGAAGCTGCAGCAGAATGGGTAGTGCCGGCCGCAGGCCGGCAAGCCCATGAACCTCACACACCCTGCAGTTGCCGGCCAGCGGCCGGCACTACCCCTTGAACCGCAACCCCACGCCCGGCTCGGTGAACAGGTAGCGCGAATCCAGCGCCGAATCGCCCAGCTTGTGCCGCAGCTTGCCGACCAGGATGCGCAGGTAGTGGGTGTCGTGCTGGTGGGTCGGCCCCCAGATCTCCTGCAGGATCTGCGGCTGGGTCACCACCCGCCCGGCATTGCGCAGCAGCAGCGACAGCAGCGCGTATTCCTTGCGGGTCAACGCCACCGGTTCACCCTGCAGGGCGACTTCGCGACGCACCAGGTCCACGTGCAGGTGGCCATCGTCGAACACCGGCGGCGTGCCATCGGTCGGCACGCTGCGCGTGCGCAGCAGCGCCCGCACGCGCGCCATCAGCTCCTGCGTGCCGAACGGCTTGGTCACGTAGTCGTTGGCGCCGGTATCCAGTGCGCGCACCTTCTCGGCTTCGCCGGCGCGCACGGTCAGCATGATCACCGGCACCTGGCTCCACTGGCGCAGCTGTTCCAGGACCTCGTGGCCTTCCATGTCCGGCAGGCCGATATCGAGGATCACCAGGTCCATGTCTTCGCTGGCGGCCAGCTGCAGGCCTTCCTGGCCGGTGGCGGCCTGCCGCACCTGATAGCCCTGCGCGCGCAGGCTGATGTCCAGGAACCGGCGGATCTGGGTTTCATCATCGATCACCAGCACGCGTGCGGCCGGCACGCTGGCATCAATCGGGGTCGGGCTCATCGTGGGAGGCTGGCTTGAGCAGGGGCAGGGTGATGCGGATCAGGGTACCGCGACCGTCGCGTCCGGGCAGCGCCTGCACGCTGCCGCCATGTGCGCCGATCATGCCCTGGCAGATGGTCAGGCCCAGGCCGGTGCCGTGGCGGCCCCGGTCACCGCGCTCGACGCTGTAGAACATGTCGAAGATGCGCGCGCGCTCGTCATCGGGAATGCCGGGGCCGGCGTCGATCACGTCGATGCGCAGCTGGCCGTCCAGCTCGCGCGCCTGTACCTGCACGGCGGCGTCGGGCGGCGAGAACTTGGCCGCGTTCTCCATCACGTTGAACACGGCCTGTTCGACCAGCGCCGGGTGCACCCAGATCGGTGCCAGCGTGGCTGGGATGTCCAGCTCCAGCCGCACCTTTGGCTGGTAGCGCTGCAGGCGCCGTGCCGCCGAGCCGATCAGCTCGTCCACGCCGATCCAGTCGCGGTTGATCTTCAGCCCTTCATGACCCAGCCGGGTCATGTCCAGCAGATTCTGGATGTAGCGGTCCAGCCGTTCGCCCTCGACCAGGATGGTGTCCAGCAAAGCACGGCGATCGGCTGTATCCATGGCCGCACCGTAGCTGGCCAGGCTGTCGGCCGACCCGATCATCGCCGCCAATGGCGAGCGCAGGTCGTGCGACACCGAGGAGAGCAGCGCCGAGCGCAGCCGCTCGGTCTCGTTGCTGACGTGTGCCTGCTCCAGTTCCGCCACCAGCCGGGTACGCAGCGCGGCCTGTGCGATGTCATCGACCATCGCTTCGGCCAGCTGCCGCTGTTCGGGCAGCAGGCGCGCCTGTGCGCCGGGCAGGTACAGGCCGGCCACGCCGATCGCACGGTCTTCGCCGTCCAGCAACGGCAGGAACCACCATTGCGCACCGGCCAGGGTATCGGTGAAGCGCCCACTGGGCTGGCCGTGGCGCAGTGCCCAGTCGGCGGCAGCCAGGTCGGTATCGCCAGGCTGGTTGCGGCCACCGGCGGCGGTATCGGTGCCGATCCGCAGCCACGCCGGCACGTCCAGGGCCTGCTCCAGCGCATGCCGGCCCGCCTGTGCCACCTCGCCGTTGCCGGCCGCGCTGGCCAGCTGACGGCCCAGCTGCTGGCGCGCACGCGCATGGCGGTTGGCCGCACGCAGCGCAATCACCTGCATGCGCAGGCGCGAGGCCAGGCGCCCGGCCACCAGTGCCGCGGCCAGGAACAGGAACACGGTGATCACGCCCTGGCGTGCACCGATGGCGAAGGTGAAGCGCGGCGCGATGAACAGGAAGTTGTAGGCCAGGAAGCACAGGATCGCGGCCATCACCGCCACGCTGGCGCGCGTGCGTGCAGCCACCAGCACCACCGCGACGATGAACACCATCGACAGGTCGGCCATGCCCACCCAGTGTTCGGCCAGCCACGCCACCGCACAGGCCAGCGCGGTAGCGATCAGGGCTTGTGCCGGTTCATGACTGATACCGCGCATTGGCGGCAGCAGGCTCTCGCGGCGCGAGCGTGCGCGTGCCTGTGGCGTGCTGATGATGGTGATCTCGTAATGCGCGCCACGCTGGATCAGCTGCTGGGTCAGGGTGCGGTTGAACATCCGTGCCAGTGGACGTTCGCGGGTCCGGCCCAGCACCAGGGTCGACACGCCGTTGTGTGCGGCATGGTCGAGCAGGGCATCGGCGATGCTCGATCCATGCAGCAGTTCGGCGTCGCCGCCCAGCCGCCGTGCCAGCGCGAAGGCCGCATCGATCTCGCGCCGGGTCGCCTCGTCCTGGCGCCGGCCCTGCACGGTCACTACCGTCCACGGTGCGTCGCGGCGCTCTGCGATGCGCCGCGCCACGCGCACCAGGTATTCGCTCTGGCCGCCCCCGTCGATGGCCACCAGAACGCCGCGACGCAGGGGCAGATTGCCTTCGCCACGCGCGGCGCGGGTTTCGCGCAGGCTGCTGTCGACGCGGTCGGCGGCTTCCTGCATCGCCAGTTCGCGCAGCGCGGTCAGGTTGGCTGGTGAGAAGAACGCCTGCAGTGCCTGCGCGGCCTGTTCGGGCACATAGACCTTGCCCTGCTGCAGGCGAGCGATCAGTTCGCGCGGCGGCAGATCGACCAGCACGATGTCGTGCAGGCGGTCGAGCACGCCGTCGGGCACGGTCTCGCTGACGCGCACGCCGGTGATCCGCATCACCACGTCGTTGAGGCTTTCCAGATGCTGGATGTTGACCGTGGTCCAGACGTCGATGCCGGCGTCCAGCAGCTCCATCACATCCTGCCAGCGCCGCTCATGGCGGCTGCCGGGCGCATTGCGATGGGCCAGTTCATCCACCAGCACCAACGCCGGATGCCGTGCCAGCACGGCATCCAGGTCCATCTCCTGCAGGGCATGGCCGTGATAGGCCACGTCCTTCAGCGGCAGCTGCGGCAGGCCCTCCAGCAGGGCCTGGGTATCGGTGCGTCCATGGGTTTCCACCAGGCCCACCACCAGGTCGACGCCGCGGCGCAGCTGTTCCTGCGCGCGGGTCAGCATGGTGTAGGTCTTGCCCACGCCCGGCGCCGCACCGAGGAACACGGTCAGCTTGCCGCCGGCTTCGCGTTGCAGGCCTTCAACCAGGGCATCGGCCTGGCGGGTACGTGCATCAGTCATGGGGGCCGCTGTCATGGCTGCCATTGTGCGCGCAGCCGGTGCCGACCGGCATCACGGTGCCTTGGCTGCATGGTCCAGCGCGAAGTTCAGCGTCACCACGTTCACCCGTGGCTGGCCGAACAGGCCCCACTGGCGCCCTTCGGTATGCGCCTGCACCAGTGCCTGCACGCGCTCCACCGACAGGCCACGGGCACGCGCTACGCGCGCCACCTGCAGCTGCGCCGCCGCCGGCGACAGCTGCGGGTCCAGGCCACCGGCGGACTGGGTGACCAGGTCCGCAGGCACCTGCGCCGGGGCAACGCCTTCGCGTGCGGCCACCGCAGCGGTGCTGGCGGCGACGCGCTCGGCCAGCGTGGGGTTGCTGCGCGCCATGTTGGAACCGGCCGCAGCCATCGGGTCGTAGTTGGCCGCCGACGGACGCGCCTGGAAGTAGCCATCACCGGTGAACGGCTGCGCCAGCCACGCCGAGCCGCGCACCTGGCCGTTGCCGTCGCGCAGCAGGCTGCCCTCGGCCTGGGTCGGGTAGGCCAGGCCGGCGAAGCCGGTGGCGATGCCGGCGTAGACCGCGCCGGCCAGCAGCAGGGTGGCCAGGCCCAGGCCGATCGCCGGGCGCCAGCTTGCGCCATCCTGCAGGCTCGCCACGCGGGCCTCGGCTTTCTGTTCGCGGGGAAGGGAAGACGAAGTGGAAACAGTACGGTTCATGCGCCGAATACCAGGACAAGAAGGAGGTCGATCGCCTTGATCGCTGCGAACGGCAGCAGCACGCCGCCGAGGCCGTACACCAGCATGTTCCGGCGCAGCAGCGCGGTGGCGGTGGCCGGGCGGAAGCGCACGCCACGCAGGGCGAGCGGAATCAGGGCGGGAATCACCAGGGCGTTGAAGATCAGCGCTGCCAGCACCGCATTGCGCGGGCTCGACAGCTGCATCACGTTCAGTGCAGCCATGGCCGGAACCGCAGCGGCAAACAGCGCCGGCAGGATCGCGAAGTACTTGGAGACGTCGTTGGCCAGCGAGAAGGTGGTCAGCGCGCCACGGGTGATCAGCTGCTGCTTGCCCACCTCCACCACCGCCAGCAGCTTGGCCGGGTCCGAATCGAGGTCGACCATGTTGCCGGCCTCCTTCGCCGCCTGCGTGCCGGAGTTCATCGCCAGGCCGATGTCCGCCTGGGCCAGCGCGGGAGCGTCGTTGGTGCCGTCGCCGACCATCGCCACCAGCCGGCCGCCGGCCTGCTCCTGGCGGATGCGCGCCAGTTTGTCCTCCGGGCGGGCCTCGGCGATGTAGTCATCGACGCCGGCTTCGGCAGCGATGGCAGCGGCGGTCAGCGGGTTGTCGCCGGTGATCATCACCGTGCGGATGCCCATCGCGCGCAGCTGCGCGAACTTCTCGCGCATGCCGTGCTTGACCACGTCCGACAGCTCGATCACGCCCAGCACGTGGCGACCCTCGGCCACCACCAGCGGGGTGGCGCCATTGCGCGCCACCTGCTCGACGCGACCGGCCAGTTCCGCCGGCACGTTGCCGCCCAGCGCCTGTACGTGGGCGCGGATCGCATCGGCGGCACCCTTGCGGATCTGCCGGCCATGTTCCAGGTCCACGCCGGACATGCGGGTCTGTGCACTGAACGCCAGGTACTCGGCATGGTCCGGCTCGGCGGTGGCGCAACCCTGCTCGCGCGCCAGGCGTACGATCGACTTGCCTTCCGGGGTCGGGTCGGCCAGCGAGGACAGCAGCGCCGCTTCACGCAGCTGGCTGGCGTCGATGCCGGCCAACGGATGGAAGTGGCTGGCCTGGCGGTCGCCGTAGGTGATGGTGCCGGTCTTGTCCAGCAGCAGCACGTCGACGTCGCCGGCCACTTCCACCGCCTTGCCCGACTTGGCCAGCACGTTGGCAGCCAGCGCACGGTTCATGCCGGCGATGCCGATGGCCGGCAGCAGCCCGCCGATGGTGGTCGGGATCAGGCATACCAGCAGCGCGATCAGCAGCAGCGGATCGACCTGCACGCCTACCGCCGCACCGATCGCCGGCAGCGTCGCCACCACCACCAGGAAGGTCAGCGTCATCGCTGCGAGCAACAGGGTCAGCGCGATCTCGTTCGGCGTCTTCTGACGGTTGGCACCTTCCACCAGCGCGATCATCCGGTCCAGGAAGCTGTGCCCCGGCTCGGCGGTCACCCGCACGATGATCTGGTCGGACAGTACTTTGGTGCCGCCGATCACGCCGGAACGGTCGGTACCGGCCTCGCGCAGCACCGGGGCGGATTCGCCGGTCACCGCCGCCTCGTTGATGGTGGCCAGGCCCTGCACGATCTCGCCATCGGCCGGCACCAGCTCACCGGCACTGACGATCACATGGTCGCCCGGGCGCAGCTCGGCGGCAGGTACCTGGGTTTCCGCAGCCCCCGGCTGCGGCGCGGCCAGACGGCGCGCCACCAGATCCTGGCGAGCGCGGCGCAGCGATGCGGCCTGGCCACGGCCACGCGCCTCGGCCACTGCTTCGGCGAAATTGCCGAACAACACGGTCACCAGCAGGATCGCGGTCACCGCCAGGCCGAAGCCCAGCGGCGCATTGCCGGTCAGTGTGACGATGGCGGCGACGATCGTGCCGGCCATCACCACCGCCATCACCGGGCTGCGCACCAGGTGCATCGGCGAGAGCTTGCGTACTGCTTCGACCAGCGCACGGCGCAGGCCGGCGCCATCAAGCAGCGCAGGGCGCGGGGCAAGGGAACTACGGGTGGAACTTGCGTGGGTACTCATCGGGGTGTCCTTAGTGCAGTCCCAGGCTGAGGTGGTCGGCGATCGGGCCGAGTACCAGCGCCGGCATGAACTGCAGCACGGTCAGGATGACGATCACCGAGACCAGGGTCAGGGCGAAGGTCGGGGTTTCGATCTGCAGGCTGCCGGCAGACTCCGGCGCCTGGCGCTTGGCGGCCAGCTGCGCGGCCACCACCAGCGGGATGATCAGCAGCGGGAAGCGGCCCAGCAGCAGCACCAGCGAGCAGCTCAGGTTCCACCACAGCGTGGCGTCGCCCAGCCCCTCGAAGCCCGAGCCGTTGTTGGCGTAGGCCGAGACGTACTCGTAGAACACCTGGCTGATGCCATGGAAGCCCGGGTTGGAGGTAGCGGCCAGCCCGGGCACGGCCAGGGTGATCGCGGTGAACACCAGCAGGGTGATCGGCTGCAGCAGCACCAGCAGGGCCAGCAGGCGTACCTGTGGCGTCTCCAGCTTGCGGCCGAACAGTTCCGGCGTACGTCCAGTCATCAACCCGGCCAGGAACACGCCCAGCAGCAGGTACACGATGAACTGCTGCAGGCCACAGCCGATGCCGCCCCAGATCGCGCTGACCAGCATGTTGACCATCGCGATGCCGCCACTCAGCGGCGCCAGCGAGTCA
This sequence comes from Stenotrophomonas sp. T8, assembly GCF_051853085.1. NCBI lineage: Bacteria > Pseudomonadati > Pseudomonadota > Gammaproteobacteria > Lysobacterales > Lysobacteraceae > Stenotrophomonas > Stenotrophomonas sp. T8. Next base: position 4,426,598 of record NZ_CP195329.1, read on the forward strand.
TGCATGCCGTTGACCGACCCGTTGGAGACCTGGGTGGTCACCGCCGCCCACAGCGCCGTGCCGTCGGCGCCGAAGCGCACCTCCTTGCCTTCCATCAGCAGCGGCGTGGCGGCGCTGGCACTGTGCCCTTCGCTCCACACCATCGCGCCGGTGGACAGCAGCGACATGCCCAGCATGCAGCTGAACACCAGGGCGCCGAACCGGCGCCGGCCGGTGAATGCACCGATCATGAAGATCACCGCCATCGGCACCAGCAGGATGCCGACGATTTCCAGCGCGTTCGACAGCGGGGTCGGGTTTTCCAGCGGGAAGCTGCTGTTCGGGCCGTACCAGCCGCCACCGTTGGCGCCCAGCTGCTTGGCCGCGACCATCGCCGCCACCGGGCCCAGCGGCAGCTTCTGTCCGGCCATGCCGGCGCTGGCATCGATCGGCGTGGCCTGCGGGCCACCGGCCATCGTCGACGGCACGCCCTGGCTGGTCAGCAGCAGGGTCCACACCAGGCACAGCGGCAACAGGAAGCGCACGCACAGGCGCACCACGTCCACGTAGTAGTTGCCCACCGCCACCTGGCGGTCATCGCCGGTACTGGTGGCCGCCGCAGCCTGCGGCGCACGCGAGAACAACGCGCGCAGCGTGGCCACCGCCAGCGCCAGGCCCATCATCGGTGTCACCACCTGCAGGCCGGTGATGCCGGTCATCTGCGAGAGGTAGGACAGCTGCGCCTGGCCCGAATAGTGCTGCTGGTTGGTGTTGGTCAGGAACGAGATCATCGTGTGCAGCGCGGTGTCCCAGCGCATGTTCGGGATCTGGTCCGGGTTCAACGGCAACCAGGCCTGGGTCATGAACACCGCCTGGGTCAGTACGGCGACCACCGCGTTGCTCAGCACGAAGGCCAGCACGTAGCCGCGCCAGGACATCGCGCGCGAGGGATCGACGCCGAACACCTTGTACAGCGGCTTCTCGATCCAGTTGAACAGCACGTCGGCCCTCATCGGCGTGCCGCGCATCACCCGCGCCAGGTACAGGCCCAGCGGCCACGCCAGCAACAGGCTGGCGGCAATAATCACAAGCATCTCGGTCATGGCAGGCTCCGCTCAGAACGACTCGGGCCGCAGCACGACATAAAGGAGATAGGCGGCGGCGACCAGCACCAGCACGCCACACAACAACGACAGCCAGGGGGACATTGCAATAGCGTCCTGGTGGAACCCCTCCACCTCAGGCCGTCATCGTCGTCCTGCCGCCCATAAACGCACTACGCGCCGGACCGTGCCGACGCGTAAAGAGTGCATAAATTCCGTGGGCCAAGCCGTAACCAGGCGCCGCCTACTGTAGAGCCGGGCCCATGCTGGGCTGCTCTTTCCCAAGGTCACGCGGAGCCGAGCATGGGCTCGACTCTACAAGCGAATCACGGTGCCTGGCTTGCTGGCGCCACGCCCTTCAGCTCGCGATAACGCTGCAGGGTGCTTTCAATTTCCGCCTTCAGCGCCTGCTGCTGCTGCAGGAACCCGGCCTGCAGGCGCTGCTGCGCCTGCAACTGCACGTGCCGCTGACGGATCGCCTCGGCCTGCTTGTCGGCGACCTTGCCACCGGCCAGTTCTCGGTCACCGGCGGCCGACAGCAGCGCCACCAGTGATTCGCGCAGGCTGGTGACGTTGTACTCGGCGGTCTTGAGGTTGTTGTCCAGCACTTCCTGGCGCTCGGCAAACACCCGGCGCAGGTCCTCCTCGCTGCCATAGGTGGACAGCATCGCCTGCTCGGTACGCTGGCGGGTCTGCTCGGCCATCAGGTCCAGCTGCTGCTGCTGCGCCTGGGTGCTGGCCGCGGCGCGCTCTTCGTCGGTCAACGCGCGCTGGACCTGCGCATTGCGCAGGCCGCTCTTCGCGTTGAACTCCTCGCGGGCGTGATTGACCGCATCGGCTGGCAGCGAATCGCTGCAGATCCGCTCCTTGCCCTCGTTCCAGCAGTACAGCTTCTTTTCCACTTTGCCGCCGTCGCGCGACTGCGCCGGCACGGTGGACGGCACGGCCAGCAGCAGGCCGGCAAAGAGAACGGCAGGAACTCGGGACATGACCTTTCCCCTGGGTCGGTCAGCGGATCGAACGGACGCCGTACTGGGCCCGGTAGGCTTCCAGCGGCTGGCGGTAACCCACAAGTTCCGGGTTGCCGGAGGCGAAATCAAGCAGATCGGCCAGCGACGCCACGGCGATCACCGGAATCCCGGCCTCTTCGGCCACCGACTGCGCCGCCGAGCGGCGGTCGGTTTCCGAGGCGATCTCCTGGCGGTCCAGGGCTACCACGATGCCGGCCGGGGTGCCGCCGGCAGCGCGGATGATGCCCAGCGCTTCGCGGATCGCGGTACCGGCGGTGATCACGTCGTCGACGATCAGCACGCGCTTGGCATTCATGTCAGCGCCGATCAGCTGGCCACCTTCGCCGTGGTCCTTGGCTTCCTTGCGGTTGAATGACAGCGGCAGGTCGCGGCCGCGCTGGGCCAGCTCGCAGGCCATCGCGGTGGCCAGCGGGATGCCCTTGTAGGCCGGGCCGAACACCACGTCGTACTTGATCCCGCTGGCATCGATGGCATCGGCATAGCAGGCGCCGAGCTGGGACAGCAGCGAACCGGAGTCGAAACGGCCGGCGTTGAAGAAATAGGGGCTCAGCCGGCCGGACTTGAGGGTGAACTGGCCGAAGCGCAGGGCGTCGGCGGTCAGGGCCAGCTGCAGGAAACGGTGGCGGTGGTCGCTCATCAAAACTCGATTCATCTTCATTTGGAGCACAAATCCTAATCCAGCTGGGCGTTTCGCGCTCGTCCGGCCCCGCGTGAAGCCTGTCGCGGCGTTGCCTGGCGGACTGCGCAGCCCCACGGGCAACCGGTATGCTTGCCCGGTTTCCCGCCGCAGGTCCCCGCATGCGCATCATCAGTTTCAACGCCAATGGCATCCGTTCCGCCGCGACCAAGGGCTTCCTGGACTGGTTCCGGGCCCAGGACGCCGACGTCCTGTGCATCCAGGAAACCAAGGCCCAGGAAGACCAGCTGACCGACCCGATGTTCCGTCCGGATGGCCATCACTGCTTCTACCGCGACGCCATCACCAAGAAGGGCTACAGCGGCGTGGCGATCTACAGCAGGCGCGAGCCGGACCAGGTCATCACCTCGCTGGGCTGGGCCCCGTTCGACGACGAAGGCCGCTACATCGAGGCGCGCTACGGCAATCTCAGCGTGGTCTCCTTCTATATTCCCTCCGGCAGCTCGGGTGACCTGCGCCAGGGCTTCAAGTTCGAAGTGATGGAATGGCTGCGCCCGATCCTGGAGGAGTGGGCGCGCAGCGGCCGCGACTACGTGCTGTGCGGCGACTGGAACATCGTGCGTTCGGCGCTGGACATCAAGAACTGGAAGTCCAACCAGAAGAATTCCGGCTGCCTGCCGGAGGAACGCGACTGGCTCAACGCCCTCTGCGCCGACCACGGCCAGGCCACCGATGTCGCCGCCGGCCGCGGTTGGGCCGATGCCTACCGCCTGCTCAATCCCACCGGCGAGGACTACACCTGGTGGAGCAACCGCGGCGCCGCCCGCGCCAACAACGTCGGTTGGCGCATCGACTACCAGTTCATCACGCCGGGCCTGCGCGACAAACTGCGTAGCTGTTCGATCTACCGCGACGAGCGCTTCTCCGACCACGCCCCGTTCACCGTGGACTACGACCTGTGACCGAGGCCGCCACACCGGTCAGCTACAAGGGCTGGGCAGGCATCAAGCGCGCCTTCGGTACCCCGTCGGCGCTGACCATGGCCATGCTTGGCTTCGGCAGTGGCCTGCCGTTCCTGCTGATCGCTTCGCAGACGCTGTCCACGCGCCTGCGCGACGTCGGCCTGGACCTGGGCAGCATCGGCCTGATCAGCCTGGCCAGCTTCTTCTACCTGCTCAAGTTCCTGTGGGCGCCGCTGCTGGACCGCTATGCATTTCCGCTGCTGGGCGCGCTCGGCCGCCGCCGTTCGTGGCTGCTGGTATCGCAGGTGCTGGTGCTGGTCGGCCTGGTCGCACTGGCCTTCGTGCGGCCGGAAGAGGGCGTCTGGCCACTGGTGATGTGGGTGCTGGTGGCGTCGTTCGCTGGCGCCACCCAGGACTCGGCGGTCGATGCCTACCGTATCGAGATCGCTCCGCAGACCGCGCAGGCCGCGCTGGCGGCCACCTATACGCTGGGCTACCGGATCGGCCTGATCCTGGCCGGTGCCGGCGCGCTGTACCTGGCGCAGTTCGAAGGCTGGATCGTCGCCTACCTGGCGATGGCCGCGCTGATGCTGCTGCCGATCGTCACTACCCTGCTGTGCGCCGAGCCGGAGCGCCCGGCCACGGCGGTGCAGCGTCGCATCGATATCGCCGAAGCCTTCGTCCAGCCCATTTCCAGCTTCTTCAGCCGTAATGGCGTGGCGTTGGCATTGGTGCTGCTGGCCTTCGTCGGCCTGTTCAAGTTCCCCGATCAGGTGATCGGCGTGATGGCCGGGCCGTTCTATCTCGATTCGGGGTTCGACAAGGCCGACATCGCCACCGTGTCCAAGCTGTTCGGTGTATGGATGGGGATCGGCGGTGCGTTCCTGGGGGGTATTGCGGTGGCCGCATTCGGCTTCCGGCGCATGCTGCTGGTGGCCGCACTGGGCGTGGCGATGTCCAACCTCGCCTTCCTGCTGATGGCGCACAACCCAGGCAAGCTGTGGGCGTTCTATGCCGCGCTCAGTGCCGACAACCTGTTCCAGGGGTTCGCCGGCACCGTGCTGGTGGCCTTCATGTCGTCGCTGACCGACCGCAACTTCACCGCCACGCAGTACGCATTGCTGGTATCGCTGGCCAACCTGCCGGGCAAGTTCATCGGCGGTGTCTCCGGATACATCGTTGAGGCGACGTCCTACAGCACGTTCTTCATCCTCAGCTCGGTCACTGTGGTGCCGACCCTGCTGCTGCTGGCCTGGCTGTGGCCGCGGATCGCCGACCGCGGGCCGCCACCGGTCGCCTGATTGCCTGCCCGCCCGGACTGCGGGATCATCGCCCCCGACGCGCCGAGGGGGCGGTGCCTTGCGAACGGGGAAGTGAGCATGGCCGACGTTGTGCTGCGGGACCTGGACCCGCTGCTGCTGGAACGTATCAGACGTGTCGCGGTCGCCCGCGGCTGGACCCATGAACAGACCTGCGCCGCCTTGTTGGAGCAGGGCCTGTTCAGCAGTGAACTGGAGGTCCGCTCCGGTTTCGGCGATCCCGAAGTGGACGCCCTCTCCGATGCGATCGCCGCCTTGCAGGCCTTGCCCGCAGGGCAGGGCTTCGATTAGCGGCTTTGTAGAGGTAGAGCCGAGCCCACGCTCGGCTGCCCGGTGAATCCACGCCCTGCGTGGATGGCGCCACCTCACGCCAGGTGGATTGCCCCCAGGATCCGCGGCCCCGTCGCCCCGGTCACGCTCGGCAGGTTGCCGGCCAGCCCGTCCATCGTCCGCTGCGCCAGCCAGGCAAAGCCCATCGCCTCCACGTACTCCGGGTCCAGCCCGTGCAGCGCGCTGGACTCCACCTGCACCTCCGGCAGCCGCGCCGCCAGCCGCTTCATCAGCTGCCGGTTGCGCACGCCGCCGCCACAGACCAGCAGGCGCCGGGTCTGCGGCTGCTGCGCCAGCAGCGCGTCGGTCACGGTCGTCGCGGTCAGCTCCAGCAGGGTGGCCTGCACATCGGCAGCGGCATATTCGCCTTCCCCCATGTGCGCCTCGGCCCAGGCCAGGTGGAACTGCTCGCGCCCGGTGCTCTTCGGCGGCGGCAGCGCGAACCACGGGTCCGAACGCCAGCCGGCCAGCAGGCCCTCGTCCACCGCGCCACTGGCGGCATACGCGCCATCGGCATCGAAGGTACGGCCGGTGTGGCGCTGGCACCAGGCATCCATCAGCGCGTTGGCCGGGCCGGTATCGAAGCCGCGCACCGCGCCTTCGCGCGGGATCAGGGTCAGGTTGGCGATACCGCCCAGGTTGAGCACGGCACGGTCCTCGTCGGCGGCGCCCAGCATGCCGAGGTGGAAGGCCGGCATCAGCGGCGCGCCATGTCCCCCGGCCGCCACGTCGCGGCGACGGAAGTCGGACACCGTGGTGATTCCGGTCAGCTCGGCGATGCGGTTGCCGTCGCCCAGCTGCACGGTGAACGCCGGATCGGCCAGCGGGCGGTGGCGCACGGTCTGGCCGTGCGAGCCGATCGCGCGCACCTGGCTGCGATCCACGCCGGCTTCGGCCAGCAGCTGGTTGGCAGCCTCGGCGAAGTTGATCGCAATCCGCGCGTCCAGTTCGCCCAGCTCCTCCAGCGAATCCAACGGGCCACCTTCGCCCAGCGCCACCAGCCGCGCGCGCAGCACCGGTTCCCAGCGGGCGGTCAGGCCGTGCACGAAGCGGCAGCCACCGCCCGCGGGAAACTGCACCAGCGCAGCGTCGATGCCGTCGGCGCTGGTGCCCGACATCAGGCCAAGGTACAGGGGGGCGTCAGCGTCGGCAGTGGTGTTCATGGCGGGCATAAAAAAGGACGCGGCAAGCTTGGGCTGCCGCGTCCTTGTTCGTCAACGCAGCGCGCTCAGCCGCGCTTGCGGCCGGTCGACTGCTTGTCCTTGGCGCTGGCCACCTCGGCGGCGGCCTCGTCGCGGCTGGTCGGTGCCGGGCTGGCATCGGCGTAGATCAGCTTCTCCATGCCCTGGATGCGGGCCATCGCCGGCGCGGTCTGCGCGCGGAAGGCGACCAGCTCGGCGCCCTTCAGCGGCTCCGGCGGCGGCATGGTCACGGTCAGCGGGTTGCGGTGCTCGCCGTTGACGCGGAATTCGTAGTGCAGGTGCGGGCCGGTGGCCAGGCCGGTCGAGCCGACGTAGCCGATCACCGTGCCCTGGGCCACGCGCTGGCCGGTCTTGATGTTCGCAAAGCGCGACATGTGGCCGTACAGGGTGGTGTGGCCGCGACCGTGGTCGAGGATCACCACGTTGCCGTAGCCGCGCTGCACGCCGGCGAACTGCACGCGGGCGTCGCCGGCGGCCATGATCGGGGTGCCGGTGCGCGCGGCGTAGTCCACGCCCTTGTGCATGCGCATCTTGCCCAGCACCGGGTGCTTGCGTGCGCCGAAGGTCGAGCTCAGCCGCGCGAACGGGATCGGCATGCGGATGAAGCTCTTCTTCAACGAACGGCCGTTGATGTCGTAGTACTCGGACTTGCCGTTGCGGTCGAAGCGGAAGCCGGAATAGGTCTTGCCCCCGGTGGTGAAGGTCGCCGCCAGGATCTTGCTGGTGTCCACCTTCTCGCCTTCGCGCCAGGTCTCGTCCATCACCACGCTGAAGCGGTCGCCCGGCTGCAGGTCCTTGGAGAAGTCGATGTCGTACTTGAAGATGTCGTCGGTCATCGTCGCGATCGCCGACGGCGACAGCCCGGCCCGGCGGGCCGCGGCATACAGCGAACTGGTGATCTCGCCGCTGGTGACCACGGTACGCGTGGAGGTCTCGCGCCGCGTCACCTTCTCCTTGATGTCATCGCCGGTCAGGCTCAGTTCCACCCGGTTGTCGGCGTCGCGATCGAAGCGGATGCTGCGCAGGTCGCCGGACAGCGGCATGTCGAAGGCGATCTCGGCGCCCGGGCGCAGCTTGGTCAGCGCCTCGCGCGCACCGGGGTGCTCCAGCACCCGGTGCAGGGTGCTGGCCGGAATGCCGGCTTTGTCGAACAGGTCGCTCAGGGTCTGGCCGCGCTGGATGCGCAGCACCTGCCAGCTGTCGCCCGGCACCTGCTGCTGGCGGGCCATGGTCAACGGCGGCAGCGGCAGCGCCAGGCTGGTGTGGCTGTCCGCGTAAGGCGCATCAATGGTGTGCGAGAAACCGGGGACGATCGTCGCCACCAGGGCGCCGATGGTCGCAAACAGGCTGGCGTGCATCCAATGGCGGCGGGTCCAGCGCTCATTGAAGGCGGCGGGAAGGTGTTGCCTGAGCTTCCGATGCAGGGCGTTGTCGTGCAGGACGTGAAGGCGTTCCTGGAAGCGCTGCTTGCGTGCGCGCCCTTGTTCGGAATTGTGCATCGGCGGTCTTTTCCTGGCGGCCCGGGAGCGCGGGCCTGATCGGCGGTTACCATAGACACCTGAGAAAACCGCGTCAAACCCTTGTGCCCATTGGCTTTTGTGAAGCCAATCGGGTTAACTTTGCTTTAACACCCCACACAAGAATCGGCGTTGCCGGGAGTAGTCACGTGTCCTCGATTGAAGAAGCCCTTGCCCTGATCGGCCGCGGTGCCGACGAGATCCTCAAGCTCGAGGATCTGCGCGCGCGCCTGCAGGAAGGCCGCCCGCTGCGGATCAAGGCCGGCTTCGACCCCACTGCGCCCGACCTGCACCTGGGCCACACAGTGCTGCTGAACAAGATGCGCCAGTTCCAGGACCTTGGCCACCAGGTCATTTTCCTGATCGGCGACTTCACCGGCATGATCGGCGATCCCTCGGGCAAGAGCCTCACCCGCAAGCCGCTCAGCCGCGATGACGTGCTGGCCAACGCCCGTACCTATGAGGAACAGGTGTTCAAGGTGCTGGACCGCAGCCGTACCGAAGTCCGCTTCAACTCGGAGTGGTTCGGCAAGATGGGCGCGGCCGACATGATCCGCCTGGCCGGGCAGCACACCGTGGCACGCATGCTCGAGCGCGACGACTTCGCCAAGCGCTATGCCGCCCAGCAGTCCATCGCCATCCATGAGTTCCTGTACCCGCTGGTGCAGGGCTACGACTCGGTGGCCCTGGAGGCCGACGTCGAGCTGGGCGGTACCGACCAGAAGTTCAACCTGCTGATGGGCCGTGGCCTGCAGGAACACCATGGCCAGAAGCCGCAGGTGGTGCTGACCATGCCGCTGCTGGAGGGCCTGGACGGCGTCAACAAGATGTCCAAGTCGCTGGGCAACTACATTGGTATCAGCGAGCCGGCCATCGACATCGTCACCAAGACCATGAAGGTGGACGACACCCTGATGTGGCGCTGGATCGAGCTGCTGTCCTTCGACATCAGCCAGGCGGAGGCCGTGCAGCTGCGCGAGCAGGTGACCAATGGCGACCTGAACCCGCGCGTGGTCAAGCTGCGCCTGGCGCGTGAGCTGGCGACCCGTTTCCACGACGCCGTGGCGGCAGAGCAGGCGATTGCCGGCTGGGAAGCGGCGGTGACCGGGCAGGGCGACATCACCCAGTTGCCGCTGCAGGATGTGGCGATCCCGGCCGAAGGCCTGCGTATTGCCGCGTTGCTGACGGCGGCCGGCCTGACCCCGAGCAACTCCGAAGCCAACCGCAAGCTCAAGGAGCGCGCGGTGAAGGTGGACGGTGAAGTGGTTGAAGACGGCCAGCAGGTGCTGCAGCCGGGCTTCGAAGGCCTGCTGCAGGTCGGCAAGCGCACCTTCGCCCGCGTGCGCCTGGTTGCTGGCTGAGAAGAAGGAAGGGCCGGCGCCAGCCGGCCCTTCCTTCTGCTCTTGTAGAGCCAAGCCCACGCTCGGCTGCTCTTCACGGGTTCCTGCCGCAGCGCGGCGCATGAACAGATGCAACATCCGGTGAAAAAAATCGCCACACCCCCTTCACAAATGATGGGAATGGGGACATACTTCTCCTCCCCCGTCGCAGGGGTCGCCACCAAGGGGCTTCAGCGACACCAGGGCGCCCACCACCGTCGAACGAAATAATCGAACGAAGGTGTTGACGGACTGAAAAAGTCTGGC